>DASVVY010000176.1:0-34599 GCA_036386335.1 Allosphingosinicella sp.
ATCCTCATAGCCGCCGGCGACCACGTCCACCTTGCCCGAGCCGTCGAGGCCGAGGGTGATGGTGACGGTGCGGTCGAGGAAGTCGCGGTCGTGGCTGACGATGAGGACGGTGCCGTCATAGTCGGCGATCACCTCCTGGAGCAGGTCCAGCGTCTCGAGGTCGAGGTCGTTAGTCGGCTCGTCGAGCACCAGCAGATTCGAGCGCCGGGCGAATTCGCGGGCGAGGAGCAGCCGCGACTTCTCGCCTCCGGATAGGGTGCCGATCTTCGCGTCCACGAGCGCCGGCTCGAACAGGAACTCCTTCAAATAGCCCTGGACGTGCTTCTTGTGGCCGCGCACCTCGATCCAGTCGCCGCCGTCGGCGAGCACGTCGCGGACCCTCTTGTCGGGGTCGAGCAGGCGGCGCTGCTGGTCGATCATAATCCCCTGCAGCGTCTTCGCCCGGGCAATCTTCCCCTCGTCCGGCTCCATCTCGCCGGTGAGAAGCTTCAGCAGCGTGGTTTTGCCGGTGCCGTTGGCGCCGACCACGCCGATCCTGTCGCCGCGCTGGACCCGCAAGGTGAAGTCCCTGATGATCGTGCGATCGCCGAACCGCTTCGTCACCCGGTCGGCGTCGATCACCATCTTGGTCTTCACATCGTCGTTCTGGAGCCCGAGCTTCGCTGCCCCGGCAGGGCCGAGCATCGCGGCGCGTGCGGCGCGCATCTCGTGCAGCTTGGCGAGGCGGCCCTGGTTGCGGCGGCGGCGGGCGGTGACGCCGCGTTCCAGCCAGTGCAGCTCGAGCTTCAGCTTGGCATCGAGCTTCTCGGCCGCGCGCGCTTCCTCGGCGTAGACGGCCTCCGTCCACGCGTCGAACCCGCCGAAGCCGATCTCGGCGCGCCGCAGGCTGCCGCGCTCCAGCCACAGCGAGGAGCGGGTGAGCCGCTTGAGGAAGGTGCGGTCGTGGCTGATGACGATGAAGGCGCCCGTGAAGCGGCCGAGCCAGGCCTCCAGCCATTCGATGGCGGCGAGGTCGAGATGGTTGGTCGGTTCGTCGAGGAGCAGCACCTGCGGGTCCTGGGCGAGGGCCCGGGCGATGGCCGCGCGCCGGCGCTCGCCGCCGCTCGCCGTGGCGGCGGGGCGATCGAGGTCGATGCCGAGTTGGTCGGCGATAGCGTCCACCTCGTGCGGCGCCGGCGCCTCCGGGCCATGGAGCGCGAACTCGCGCAGGGTGGCGAAGTCCGTCACCTGCGGATCCTGCTCGAGCAGCACGACCTTGACGCCGGGCTGGATCGTGCGGCGGCCCTCGTCGGTGTCGATCATGCCGGCGATGCACTTGAGGAGCGTCGTCTTTCCGGCCCCGTTGCGGCCGATCAGCGCCAGCCGGTCGCGCGCGCCGACGAACAGGTCGACGCCCCGGAACAGCCAGCGTCCCCCCTGGACGAGACCGAGATTTTCATAAGCGAGGACGGGCGCTGCCATGGCGGGGTACTTAGTGTGACCTGGCCTCAGGGGAAGGCTCAAATGACCCTCTCCCTGGGGTGAGGATGACAGGCCCGCCATGCCCCCGGCATGGCTGTGGATGTCCGGGGGGACATCCACACCTGTTCATGGCGAGGGGTTTGGGCGTGTGGGCCTGTAGCTCGACGGCCCGAACCCTCACCCCAACCCCTCTCCCCCTGGGAGAGGGACTTTCAGGCGACGGTCAGCTCTCCGCCCATCAGCTTCGGGAAGAAGCCCTCATTGGCCTCCCGGATCGCATGATAGTCGATGGTCGCGGCGTCGCCTGCAGTCATCTGGAGCCCCCAGCCCCCGACTGAGCCGATACACCGGGCATTCGGAATGTCGATGTCTTGCGGTGCCGTGACGACATACCGGCCCTGATCCTCGCCAAAAGCGACGGCGGGATCGTAGATCGGATCGAGAAATGCTCCGACTCTTCCCGCCAGCGCCATCTCAGCGAGGGACACAAGGAGGCCGCCGTCGGAGATGTCGTGGACCGCGTTCACAGTGCCGCTTTCCACGAGCGAGCGAACCAGCTCCCCATTCGCCCGCTCCTTTTCAAGGTCGACGGGAGGCGACGGACCCTCCTCCCGGCCGAGCACCTCACGTAGCCAGAGCGATTGTCCCAGATGGGTGCCGTCGCCGCCGATCAGCCAAATACGATCCGTTTCCGCCTTGAACCCGATCCCCACGCTTTTGCGCCAGTCCTTGAGCAGGCCGACGCCGCCGATGGCGGGGGTGGGGAGAATGGCGGAGCCAGTGCCGTCCTCGTTCTTGGTTTCGTTGTAGAGGGAGACGTTGCCGGAGACGATCGGGAAGTCGAGCGCGCGGCAGGCTTCGGCCATGCCTTCGATGCAGCCGACGAACTGGCCCATGATCTCGGGCCGCTGCGGGTTGCCGAAATTCATGCAGTCGGTGGTGGCGAGCGGAGTCGCGCCCACCGCGCAGAGGTTCCGGTAGCATTCGGCGATCGCCTGCTTGCCGCCCTCGACGGGGTCGGCGTAGCAGTAGCGCGGGGTGACGTCGGTCGAGATGGCGAGCGCCTTGTCGGTGCCGTGGACGCGGACCACCGCGGCGTCGCCGCCGGGCGCCTGCACGGTGTCGGCGCCGACGCCGTAATCGTACTGCTCCCAGATCCAGCGGCGGCTGGCGAGGTCGGGCGAGGCCATCAGCTTCAGGAGATCGGCGGCGATGTCGGTGCTCTCCGGGATGCCGGCGAGCGGCTCCCGCTTCGGCGTCGGCACCCAGGGACGGTCGTAGCAGGGCGCGTCGTCGGCGAGCGGGGCGAGCGGAATGTCGGCGGCGACCTCGCCGTTCCACGTCAGCACCAGCCGGCCCGTGTCCGTGACGCGGCCTATGACGGCGAAATCGAGCTCCCACTTGCGGAAGATCGCCTCGGCCTCGCCCTCGCGGCCCGGCTTCAGCACCATCAGCATCCGCTCCTGGCTCTCCGAAAGCATCATCTCGTACGGCGTCATCCCTTCCTCGCGAACGGGGACGGCGTTCATGTCGAGCTCTAGGCCGACGCCGCCCTTGGACGCCATCTCGACGCTGGAGGAGGTGAGCCCGGCCGCACCCATGTCCTGGATGGCGACGATGGCGTCCGAGGCCATCAGCTCGAGGCAGGCTTCGATGAGGAGCTTCTCGGTGAAGGGGTCGCCGACCTGGACGGTGGGACGCTTCTCCTCGCTGTCCTCGGAGAAGTCGGCCGAGGCCATGGTGGCGCCGTGGATGCCGTCGCGGCCGGTCTTGGAGCCGACGTAGACGACTGGATTCCCGATGCCGGCGGCGGCGGAATAGAAGATCTTGTCGGTCTCGGCGACGCCCACCGTCATCGCGTTGACGAGGATGTTGCCGTCATAGGCCGGGTGGAAATTGACCTCGCCGCCGACGGTGGGGACGCCGACGCAATTGCCGTAGCCGCCGATGCCGGCGACAACGCCAGAGATGAGGTGGCGCATCTTGGGATGATCGGGCCGGCCGAAGCGAAGCGCGTTGAGATTGGCGACGGGGCGGGCTCCCATGGTGAAGACGTCGCGCAATATCCCGCCGACGCCCGTCGCGGCACCCTGGTAGGGCTCGATGTAGGAGGGGTGGTTGTGGCTCTCCATCTTGAAGATCACCGCCTGGCCGTCGCCGATGTCGACGACGCCGGCATTCTCGCCCGGACCCTGGATCACCCACGGGGCGGAGGTGGGGAGCTTCTTCAGGTGGATACGCGACGATTTGTACGAACAATGCTCGGACCACATGACGGAGAAAATGCCCAGCTCGGTGAGGTTCGGCTCCCGGCCCAGGGCATGGAGGACGCGCTCATATTCGTCGCGGGACAGGCCGTGTTCGGCGACGACCTCTGGCGTGATGGATTCGCTCATGCGCGGGTCCCTAGCGGGTGGTTTCCGCTTTGTCGAAGCGGTGCTGCCGGTGTATGAGTGATCACTTTTTGTTCTGAAAAATGAGGGAGCCGAAAATGAGCGTGAACCCGATCCCGGAAGGATATCATACCGTTACGCCCTACCTGGTGGTAGACGGCGCCGAGTCGGCGATCGGCTGGTACGGCCGCGTGTTCGGCGCCGAAGAGACGATGCGGCTGCCGATGGGCGACCGTATCGGGCACGCCGAGCTGCGCGTCGGCAATTCGATGGTGATGCTCGCCGACGAATTCCCGGACATGGGCATTTTGGGGCCGACATCGCGCGGCGGCCCGACCTCGAGCCTGCTCCTCTACGTCGAGGATGCGGATGGCGTGTTCGCCCGCGCGGTTAGCGAGGGCGCCACCGCCGAGCGGCCGCCGGAGGACCAGTTCTGGGGCGATCGGATGGGCACCCTCATCGATCCGTTCGGCCACCGATGGTCGATCGCCACCCACAAGGAGGACCTTAGCGCGGACGAGACGACGCGGCGGATGGAGGAATGGAGCGCGAGGCAGTCCGGCTGAAGGAGGCCCCTCCCGCCGGGGGAGGGGCGTCGGTGTTCAGGCCTTGCAGCTCTGGGAGCCCTTGCCGGGCGCCTGGATGGTGACCTGCTGGGCGTTCGCACTGACCGACCAGCCTTCCGCGGTGTAGGGCGGCTGCCCATTCGCGGCGGTGAGGACCGTCGGCGTGCCGTTCTTCTCGGTGCGGGCGCGAGCGGTATTGTCCGTGTAGAAGTCGACGTACATCAGGCTGTTGTCCTTGCACCGGTAGGTGCGGCTCGCCTGGATCATCGGCGGCGGCGTCACGGGAGTCGCCTGGTTGAGGGCGTCCGCCTGCGGATCCGGATCGACGTCGGTGACGGTCTTCGGCTCGTTGTTGCAGGCGGAAAGGGCGAGGAGGGCGGCGAACGGGGCCGCGGCGAAGGGGGAAAAACGCATCTTCATGCCCTCGCCTTCGCGAGCGCAGCATCGCCCGTCAAGCGCTTTTCTGCGGAGGCGCGCGGCGAGGGGTTCGACAAGCTCGGCAGCTTGCACTACCTTCCTGTGCCGAAACAAAGGGGTGGGAGAGCGAGCCCTCGTGCAGCGTGTCCGCATCGGCCTGACCGGCCTTGCCTTCGTCTTCATCCTCGTGCTGCTCGGCGCCGTCTTCAGCCGCCAGGCGACCGACGAGCAGCTGATCACGGCCAACGGGATCGAGCAGCAGCGTGTCGGCGGCAACCAATCGGCGCCGGCCGTCAATGTCGCCGAGCCGAAGGAGCCGCTCGCCGAACTCGGGGTGGCGCCGGGCCACACGGCGGACGACAACAGGTCCGCGACGGACCGTCAGCTTGGCCAGCCGCAGCGGCGCTGAGCGTCCGTCGGGCCTGATCGTCGGCGCGGCCGCCTATGCGGCGGCCGAGATGCTGGTCGCGGTCTGGCCCGGCGGGTTCCTCGCCTGGGGGCGGGCCGAGGCTTTGCTGTTCCTTGCGTTTCGCCCGTTCCTGCTGCTGCTGGCGGCAGCCGCCGCCGGCCGCCTGCCTTGGCGCAGGCGTTGGCTGTTCTACGCCCTCGCTTTAGTCCTGGCCGGGGCCGGCGAGACCGCGCTGCTGGTCATGCTGGGGGCGGCGAGCCCGTGGACCGAGCTCGTGCGCGGCACGGTCGGCGGCGTCGCGATGGCGTTGGTCGCCGACGGCGCGGTGCAGGGCGGGCGGCGGCTGTTCGGGCCCGCCCCCGGAACGGCCGCGGCGCTTCTGCTCGCCGGAATCCTGCTGTCGATCCCTGGCACGTCGCGGCCCTACGAGACGGTGGTGCTCGGGCCAGCGCGGCGCGCTCCCGTGGGACCGAAGCCGGAGCTGGCGCTGATGACGGCGCTGCCGGTCGTCTGGGGTGAGGGCGGCGCCTTCGACCCGCGCTCGCGCCCGGCGGCGGCCTACACCGCGCTGCAGGAGGAGTTCGCCGTCCGTCCGATCGACGTGCTCGACCCGCAGAGCCTCGGCGGCGCGAAGCTGCTCCTCCTCGCCCAGCCGCGCTGGCTCGCACCGGAGGAGCTCTCCACGCTCGACGCATGGGTCCAGGGCGGGGGGAGGGTGCTGGTCCTCACCGACCCGAATCTCGTCTGGCCCAGCGAATTGCCGCTCGGCGATGTCCGCCGCCCGCCGCCGGTCGGCCTGCTCGGGCCGCTGCTCGCCCACTGGGGGCTGAAGCTTGAGCCGTGGCGCTCCGGTCGAGGGCCGGAGCGGCTCGGGGACCGGCGGCTGGCGATGGAGAGCCCCGGCCGTTTCGTCTCCGCGGGACGCGGATGCCGGGTGGAGCGGCCCTATCTGGCGCGCTGCCGCCCCGGCTCGGGGCGGGCGGTGCTGATTGCCGACGCAGACCTGATGCGGGACGCGCTTTGGGTAGCTCCCGGGCGCCACGGCGCCGAGCGTCACCTGCGTATCGCCGACAATCCCCTCATCCTCGCCGACATTCTCGACGGCCTTGCCGGTCTCCAGCGTAAGCGTGTCGAGGGGCGGGTGGCCTGGCGCGCTGAGGACGCGCACCCGGCTCTCGCGTCTGCCGCCGTGCTCGGGCTCCTCGTCGCGCTGGCGCTCGCGGGACTCTTGCTCTCGCGCCGCCGCCGCGGCTAACCACAGAGTTATCCACAGCCTTATTCCCGCGGAACATGGGTTGAACTGCATCGGGAACAAACCGCGAAAACGCACGATTTCTTCTCTGTGGGGCATAAAATCCCCAAAAAAGGCATGAAATCCCCTTCCCTGCCCGTGACTTCGATGTTATCCACTGGCCTCTAAGTTTTTTGGGGCACTCCTCTGCTGACCGGCGAGTCACGCGGCGCGCGATAAGCGCTTCCGCGAACGGGGAAGCTCCGTGTGCGTTCGGGAGCGGAACTGGGGCGTGGAGATCGACGACTTCTTCCAGGGAAGCGCGCTCAACGCGGTGGATGCCAAGGGGCGTCTCTCCGTCCCCGCCTTCGTCCGCTCGGTGATCGAGCGCCGCTCCGACTCCCGCGCGGTCGTCGTCGGCGCCCACGAAGTCTCGCCCTGCCTCACCGCCTACGGCCGCAACTACGCCCGCAATCTGTGGAGCGACCTCGAGCGCCGCCGCCTGGCGGAGGAAGAGCGCGGCGCCACCCTCGACGAGCATTATGCCCGCGCCCGCCGCATGTTCGGCATGACCGAGGACGTGCCCTACGACACCAGCGGCCGGATCATCCTGCCGCCGATGATGCGCCGCAAGGGCCGCATCGAGGATCTGGCTTTGTTCGTCGGCGTCGGCGGGATCGTCGAGATCTGGAATCCGCGCGTCGCGATCGAGCAGGGCGACCGCGACCTTCAGGAAATCGCCGCCTACCGGCTCGAGGAAAAAGGTCTCTCCGCATGAGCGCCGCCGTGCCCGCCCCGCACGTCCCGGTGCTCCTCGCCGAGGTGATCGACGGCCTTCGCGTCGGCGAGGGCGAAACCCATGTCGACGGCACCTTCGGCGCCGGCGGCTACACCAGGGCCATACTCGATAAGGGGGCTGCCCGAGTCTACGCCTTCGATCGCGATCCCGATGCGATACAGGAAGGCGAGGCGCTGGCAGCCTCGAGCGGGGGGCGCCTGACGCTTGTTCCGGAACGTTTTTCCCGGATGCGTCAGGCGCTTCGCGACCGCGGCGTCGACGCGGTGGACGGCGTCACGCTCGACATCGGCGTCTCCTCGATGCAGCTCGACCGGGCCGATCGCGGCTTCTCCTTCCAGGCCGACGGTCCGCTCGATATGCGGATGGGCCGCGAAGGGGAGAGCGCCGCCGACTTCCTCAACAATGCCTCGGAGGAAGAAATTGCCGACGTGCTCTGGCGCTACGGCGAGGAGCCGAAGTCGCGCCGCATCGCCCGCGCGATCGTCGCGGCGCGGCCGATAGAGCGCACCGGGCAGCTCGCGGAGATCGTGCGCAAGGCGCTCGGCTGGCATGCCGGTATGAAGAAGGACCCGGCGACCCGCACCTTCCAGGCGATCCGCATCCACCTCAACGAGGAGCTGCAGGAGCTCGAGGGCGGCCTCGAAGCGGCGGAGCAGGTGCTGAAGCCGGGCGGCCGCCTGGCGGTCGTCACCTTCCACAGCCTCGAGGACCGGCTGGTGAAGCGCTTTTTGAAGGAGCGCAGCGGCGCCGTCCCGGGCGGATCGCGCCACCTGCCGGAGCAGGTGCGGGCGGCCCCCGCGCCGAGCTTCGCCGATGTCGCCAAGCCGGTCCGCGCCGGCGAGCAGGAAACCAGAGCCAATCCGCGTGCGCGCTCCGCGACCCTCCGGGTCGCCCGCCGCACCGCGGCTCAGCCATGGACCAGGAGGGAAGGTACAGCGGCATGATCGCCAGGGGCTTCAAATCGGTCGTGTGGGTCGCCGCCGTCGGCGGCGCCGCGCTGAGCTGCTACATGGTCTCGCTGCGGGTCGCGACCGAACGGGCCGACCTCGCGCGGGTCGAGCGCGAGATCATCGCCGCCAAGCGCGATATCCGCTCGCTCCAGACCGAGCTCGGGACGCGCGGACGCCTTTCGCAGCTCGAGCAGTGGAACGCGGAAGTGCTGGCGCTGTCCGCCCCCTCGTCGGCCCAGTTCGTCGACAACGCTTTCACGCTGGCCCGTCTCGAGCAGCACGGCCCCACGGTGCAGGACCGTGTGGCGCAGGTGCAGCTGGCATCCGCCACCACCGTCGCGCCGGCGCCCCAGCCCGAGGCAAAGGCCGCCGCGCCGGTCCTCCGGGCCGTCGCGCCGCCGCCCGCGCCCGTCCAGCCCGCGCTCGTTCACCGCGCCAGCTTCACGGCGGCTCCCGTCGCCGCGCCGCAGCCTGCCGCCGCCAAGCCGCAGCCTTCCGCCGCCAAGCCCCAGCCTTCCGCGGCCAAGCCCCAGCCTTCCGCGGCCAAGCCGCAGCCTGCCGCGGCCAAGCCGCAGCCGACGGCCGCGCCGGCGGCGGCCAAGGCGCCGGTCGCCGTCGCGAAGGCGGAGCCGAAGCCGAAGAAGGATGCGCGCCCGGCGCGGCTCGATCCCAGGCTCGCCTCCGACATCGGCGTTGCCGCCAAGGCGGAGAAGAGCAACGCCACGGGTGGCAATTGATGACCGCGATCGCCGCCCACGCCGACACCTTCGGGAACACGCCCCAGCGCCAGCAGGGCATGGCGATCACCTACCAGCGGCTGATGCTGGTGATGCTGGTGTTCGCCGGCGTCACGCTGATGGTCGCGGGGCGGCTGCTCTACCTGCAGCTCTTCACCGATCGCTCCGGCTCCGCCGAGATGGCCAACCCGCTGATCCCGCCCCGGGCCGACATGGTCGACCGCAACGGCGTGCCGCTGGCCCGGACGATCGACGCCTGGTCGATCGCCGTCCACCCCAACCGCCTGCTCGGCGACCCGGCCGAGCTCGCGCCCAAGCTCGCCCAGCTGATGCCGGAGCGCACCGAGGCGCAGTATCTCGCGATGCTGAAATCGGGGAAGAACTTCCTCTACCTCAGCCGCCGCGCGGTTCCGGAGCTGGTCTCGGCGGTGAACGCGCTCGGCGAGCCGGCCATCGTCTTCGACCGAGAGCCCGAGCGGCTCTATCCGCAGACGGCGCTCGCCGGTCACATCCTGGGCTGGACCGACTTCGACGGGCACGGCGTCGCGGGCATGGAGAAGGTGCTCGAATCCCGCCTCAGCGATGCGACGCAGCGCGGCACGCCCGTGGCGCTGTCGATCGACGCGCGGGTGCAGGCGGTGCTGGAGAACGAGCTCTACGCCGCGATGACCAAGTTCAGCGCGATCGGCGCCGCCGGCGTGGTGATGGACGTCAAGACCGGCGAGGTGCTGGCGCTGACCTCGCTTCCCCAGCTCAACCCCAACGCCCCCGCCGCAACGGCCGACGCCGGCTTCAACCGCGCCACCCTCGGCGTCTACGAGCTCGGCTCCACCTTCAAGCCCTTCACCGTCGCGATGGCGATGGATGCCGGCATCATCAAGAGTTTTGGGCAGGAGTATAATTGCCCACGGGCGCTGCCGGTTGGCGGCCGTTTCACCATCACGGACACCCATCCGTTCGGCCGTCGGTGCACGGTGGCGGAGATCATGAAGGAGAGCTCGAACATCGGCACCGCGCAGATCGCGGCGCAGGTCGGATCGGCCCGGCAGCAGGACTTCCTGCGCAAGATGGGCTTCCTCGAGCCGGTGTCGATCGAGCTCAACGAGCGGGGGCGCACGCTGACCCCGGGCGCCAATTGGGGCGACATCGCAACGATGACGGTCGGCTTCGGCCACGGCATCGCGGTGACGCCACTCCACCTCGCCACCGGCTATGCGACCCTGTTCAACGGCGGCGTCTGGCATCCCGCGACCCTGATGAAGATCGATCCCCGCCACCCGCTGCCGCCGGGCCGCCGCGTGTTCACCGAGGAGACGTCCTACAAGATGCGCGCACTGCTGCGCCTCGTCGTCACCCACGGCACCGGCAAGAAGGCTGACGCGCCGGGCTACCGGGTCGGCGGCAAGACGGGAACGGCCGAAAAGATCGTCGGCGGCCGCTATACGGGCGCCGCGGTGGTCACCACCTTCGCGGGCGTTTTCCCGATGGACGAGCCTCGCTATGTGGTCGTCGCCATGCTCGACGATCCCAAGGCCACTCCCGACACCTTCGGTTTCCACACCGCCGGCTGGAACGTTGCGCCGGTCGTTTCCAAGGTGGTGAGCCGGATGGGCGCGCTGCTGGGCATCTACCCGGACGAGCGCCGCGAAGCCAATCTCGCCGAGGTGATGCCTTTCGTCCACGGGGAACATTGATCGATGCGCCTTGCCGACCTTGTGGGGATCGAGTCCGATTCTCGGGTCACGGGCTTCGCGATCGATCACCGGAAGGTCGCGCCGGGAACCGTCTTCGGCGCCTTTCGCGGCACCCTCTTCAACGGCGAGGACTTCATCGACCAGGCGGTGGCCGCCGGCGCCGTGGCGGTGGTCGCGCGCCCCGAGGTCACGGTGGAGGGCGCGGCACATGTGCCCGCCGAGGAGCCGCGGCGGACCTTCGCTCGCCTCGCCGCCAAGTTCTTCGCGCCGTTTCCGAAGACGGTGGTCGCCGTCACCGGCACGAACGGCAAGACGTCCAACGTCGAGCTGACCCGCCAGCTGTGGCGGATGGCGGGTCACGTCTCCGCCTCGATCGGCACGCTCGGCGTCACCACCGCGGACGAGCAGACCAAGACCGGCCTCACCACCCCCGATATCGTCACCTTCCTCGCCAACATGGCGGGCCTCGCGCGCGAGCGGGTGACGCATGCGGCCTTCGAAGCCTCCAGTCACGGCCTTGCCCAATACCGCACCGAGGGATTGCCGGTGCACGCCGCCGCTTTCACCAACTTCAGCCGCGACCATCTCGACTATCACGGCACGATGGACGCCTATTTCGAGGCGAAGATGCGGCTCTTCTCGGAGGTGGTCGAGCCGGACGGGACGGCGGTGATCTGGACCGACGATCCGAAGTCCGACGAGGTGATCCGCCGATGCGAGGCACGCGGCCTCAGGATAGTCACCGTCGGCAGCCGCGGCGAGGCCCTGCGGCTGGTCGAGAGGGTGCCGAGCCAGCTGGGGCAGCGGCTTACCATCGAAGCCGAGGGGGAGCGATTTACCGTCACTCTGGCACTCATCGGCGCATACCAGGCGGCCAACGCGCTGACCGCCACCGGCCTGGTCGTGGCAACGGGGGGCGATCTCAAGCAGACGCTCGCCAACCTGTCGCGCGTCCAGCCGGTGCGGGGACGGCTGGAGCGGGCGGTGATCACCCGGGCGGGGGCCCCCGTCTATGTCGACTATGCCCACACGCCTGACGCGATCGCCGCCGCCATCGAGGCGCTGCGGCCGCACGCCAGGGGGCGCCTGATCATCGTCTTCGGCGCGGGCGGCGACCGCGACGTCGGCAAGCGCTCTGAAATGGGGGCGGTGGCGACCCGGATGGCGGACCTCGTCATCGTCACCGACGACAATCCCAGGAGCGAAGACCCCGCCGCCATTCGCCGCGACATCCTCGAAGGCGCGCCCGGCGCCCGCGAGGTGGGCGGACGCCGCGAAGCGATTGCAGCCGCCGTCGCCGAGGCAGGCACGGACGACATCATCCTCCTCGCCGGCAAGGGCCACGAGCAGGGGCAGATCGTCGGCGACATGGTGCTCCCCTTCGACGACGTCGCCGTGGCGCGGGAGTGCGCCGCATGAGCGGATATCGTTCCCCGGCGAAGGCCGGGGCCCAGTCCCTCCACCGGTGCCGCTGGGCCCCGGCCTTCGCCGGGGAACTGAAATGAGCGCGTTATGGACCTGCGGGGAGGTCGCGGCCGCCGTCGGCGGGGTTGCGCACGGCGATTTCGAAGCTACCGGCGTCGCCTTCGACTCCCGCGAAGTCGAGCCGAGCCACCTGTTCATCGCAATGAAGGGCGAGGCCACCGACGGTCACCGGTTCCTCGACCAGGCGTTCGCTGCCGGGGCGGCGGGCGCGCTCGTGTCTGAGCCGTTCGAGCAGCCGCACGTGCTCGTGGAGGACACGAACGCAGCCCTGAACGAACTCGGCCGCGCCGCGCGTGCCCGGACGGCCGCGCGGATCTGCGGCGTCACCGGCTCGGTCGGCAAGACCGGCACCAAGGAGGCGCTCTACGCGGCCCTCGACCGGGCCGCCCCTGGGCTCGCGCATCGGTCGGTCAAGAGCTACAACAACCACACCGGCGTGCCGCTGTCGCTTGCCCGGATGCCGCGCGAGGCGCGGTTCGGCGTGTTCGAGATGGGGATGAACCATGCCGGCGAGCTCGCCCAGCTCACCCGGCTCGTCCGCCCGCACGTGGCGATCGTCACCGCCATTGCGCCGGCGCACCGGGCCTTTTTCGCCAGCGACGAGGAGATCGCCGACGCCAAGGGCGAGATATTCCAGGGGCTGGAGGAGGGCGGCACCGCTCTCGTTCCGTTCGACAGCCCGCACCGGGACCGGCTCCTCGCCGCCGCCCGTCCCTGTGCCGCGCGGATCCTCACCTTCGGCCTCGGGGAAGGGGCCGACGTTCGGGCGCGCGATGTGGTGCCCTCCTCCGGCGGCGGCTCGCTCGTGACGGCGCTCCTCCCGGAGGCGGAGCTCACCTTCACGATCAGCCAGGCAGGCGAACATTGGGTGTCGAACGCGCTTGCCGTGCTCGGCGCCGTCGAAGCGATGGGCGGGGACCTCGCCGCGGCGGGCTTGGCGCTGGCGGACCTCGCCGGGCTCAAGGGACGCGGCGAGCGCCACCGGATCGGAGTCGCGGGCGGCGAGGCGCTGCTGATCGACGAGAGCTACAACGCCAACCCGGCCTCCATGGCGGCGACGCTCAGGACCTTCGCGGCCCTCTCCGTTTCCGGCCGCCGCGTGGCGGTGCTCGGCTCGATGAAGGAGCTGGGCACGACCTCCGAGGACTTCCACGCCGGCCTCGCCGGGCCGGTCGAGGCGGCCTGTGTCGATTATGCAATCCTAGTCGGCGAAGAGATGGCTCCGCTGGCGAAAGCCCTTGGACAAAAGGTTAAAATGGCGCATGTCCCGCACACGGCGGCGGCCATCGATCTGGTGAAGGACGAGATCGGCCCGGGCGACGCGATACTCGTCAAGGGATCGAACTCCATCGGGCTTGCGGCTCTCGTCGAGGCGCTGGCGGTCGGCCCCTCGGCTGGCCTCGGGACGGAAAGACGCTGATGTTCTTGTGGATTGCCGAGCAGCTTGGCTTCCCGGGGGTGCTGAACCTCATCCGGTACATCACCTTCCGCGCCGGTGCGGCGACGGCGACGGCACTGTTCATCGGCCTCATCATCGGCCCGAAGTTCATCGGCTGGCTGCGCGTGCGTCAGGGCCACGGCCAGCCGATCCGCATCGACGGCCCGCAGACCCACCTCGCCAAGCGCGGCACGCCGACCATGGGCGGGCTGATGATCCTGACCTCGCTGAGCGTCTCGATGCTGCTGTGGATGGACTTTTCCAACCGCTACCTCTGGGCGTGCATGCTGATCACCGTCGGCTTCGGCCTGATCGGCTTCCTCGACGATTACGACAAGGTGACCAAGCGCAGCCACAAGGGGGTCTCGGCGCGGGTGCGGCTGCTCGGCGAGTTCGTCGTGGCCGGCTTCGGCTGCTGGATCATCACCCACGGCGCCGGGACCGAGCTCTACATTCCCTTCTACCGAGGTCCTGTCGTGGACCTGGGCTTCGTCTACCCCCTGTTCGGCGCCTTCGTCGTCGTCGCGGCGGGGAACGCGGTGAACCTGACCGACGGCCTCGACGGACTGGCGACCATGCCCGTGATCATCGCCAGCATCGCCTTCCTGATGATTTCCTACCTGGTCGGCAACGCCATCTTCGCCACCTACCTCGGCGTGCCGCACGTGCTCGGGGTCGGCGACCTCACCGTGCTTTGCTCGGCGATCGTGGGGGCGGGCCTCGCCTTCCTCTGGTACAACGCCCCGCCGGCGGCCGTCTTCATGGGCGATACCGGGAGCCTCGCTCTGGGGGGAGCGCTCGGCGCGATCGCGGTGGCGACCCAGCATGAGCTCGTGCTCCCGATCATCGGCGGCGTCTTCGTGGTCGAGGCGCTGAGCGTCATCATCCAGGTGTTCTTCTACAAGCGCACCGGCAAGCGCGTCTTCAAGATGGCGCCGATCCACCACCATTTCGAGCAGATGGGCTGGTCCGAACCCACGGTGGTCATCCGCTTCTGGATCATCTCCTTCGTCCTCGCCCTCGCGGGCCTCTCGACGTTGAAGCTGCGGTGATCACGAGCGCCGCCTTCGCCGGGAGGGGCTACGCGGTGCTGGGCCTCGCCCGCTCGGGCCGGGCGACGGTGGAGGCGCTGGTGGCGAGCGGGGCCGAGGTGATGGCCTGGGACAAGAGCGAGGAGGCGCGGCGCGGGCTTCCCGAGGGCGTTCGGCTGGCCGACCCGCTGACGGCCGCCATCTACGGCTTCGCGGGCGTCGTCGTCTCGCCGGGGGTGCCGCTCAACCGCCACCCGATCGCGCAGCGCGGGCGCGAGGCGAGGGTGCCGCTGATCGGCGACATCGAATTGTTCGCGCAGGCGCGGCCGGGCCTCCCGCCGCACAAGGTGGTCGGCATCACCGGCACCAACGGCAAGTCGACGACCACCGCGCTGATCCACCACATCGTCAAGACCGCCGGCATCCCGACCACCATGGCCGGTAATATCGGCTTCCCGATCCTGGGCCAGGATCCGCTTCCGGCGGGCGGGGTCTACGTGCTCGAGCTCTCCTCCTACCAGATCGACCTCACGCAAAGCCTCGACTGCGACGTTGCGGTGCTGCTGAACATCAGCCCCGATCATCTCGACCGCTATGACGGGGTGGAGGATTACGCCGCCTCGAAGGCGCGGCTGTTCGCGATGCAGTCGCCCGGCCATGCCGAGGTGATCGCCGCGGAGGACGATTTCACCCGCGCCATCGCCGCCCAGGTCGCCGGCCGCAAGCTACTCGTCTCCTCTTCTCAGGTGCGCGACCAGTCCCGCTGGCCGGCGCTCCAGGGGCCGCATAACGCGCAGAATGTGGCGGCCTGCGTGGCGGTCGCGCGCGAACTCGGCATCGCCGATCAACTAATCGGCCAAGCCCTGGCAACTTATCCGGGCCTTCCGCACCGCATGGAGCGGGTGGCGGAGAAGCGGGGCATCCTGTTCGTCAACGACAGCAAGGCGACCAACCCGACCTCCGCGGCCCCCGCCCTGGCGGCCTATCCGGCGGTGCACTGGATCCTGGGTGGCCTGCCCAAGGGCGACGATCTCGATGCATGCGAGCCCTTCCTCGACCATGTCCGCAGCGCCTATACGATCGGCGAGGCGGGTCCGATGTTCGCCAAGCTGCTCGAAGGGCGGGTGCCGGTGAAGCAGTGCGAGTTGCTGGTCGAGGCGGTGGGCTGCGCGGCGCATGCGGCGCAGCCGGGCGAGGTGGTGCTGCTGTCGCCCGCCTGCGCCTCTTTCGATCAGTTCAGGGACTATGAGGCGCGCGGCGATGCCTTCCGCGCCGCGGTAGAGGCTTTGGCGTGAGGGGTGGGGCGATGAACCTTGTCGAGGAATTGCGGAGCAAGAGCGCGAACCGGCTCGGCCGGTCCGACCGCAGCGCGCTCGGGCGCTGGTTCTGGGAGATCGACCGCGTCCTCCTCTTCTTCGTCGCGGTGCTGATCGCGATCGGCCTCGTCGCCGTCGCCGCCGCCTCGCCCGCCGCCGGCCAGCGTTATTCGGGCGGCAACGTCAGCTTCGCCCCGCTCCATTATTTCTACCGCCAGCTGATGTGGATCGTGGTGGCGCTGCCGGTGATGGTGGGCGTCTCGATGCTGCCCAAGGCCAAGGCGCGGCGCCTGTGCCTGATCGGCGCGCTGTTCTTCACCGCCCTCCTGTTCCTGGTGCCGGTCATCGGCGTCGAGGTGAACGGCGCGCGGCGCTGGATCGGCGTCGGCATCGCCCAGTTCCAGCCCTCCGAATTCCTGAAGCCGCTCTACATCGTCAGCATCGCTTGGCTCCTGTCGCTCAAGCAGCAGGACCAGAGCCTGCCCGTCGTTCCGCTGTCGGCCATCCTCACCGGCCTCGTCGCCCTCCTTCTCATGCAGCAGCCCAATTTCGGCGAGACGATCATCTTCGCGACTGCCTGGGTGATGCTGCTGACGCTCTCCGGCGTGCCGCTGCGCTTCCTCGTGATTCTCGGCGCCGCCGCGGTGGTGGGCGTGGTCCTCGCCTACTTCTTCTATCCCGTCGCGACCGCACGGATCGACGGCTTCCTGTTCGAGCATGGCGACACTTACCAGACCGATTCCGCGCTGCGCACGCTCACCGCCGGTGGCCTCTTCGGCGCCGGCCCGGGCGCGGGCAGCCGCAAGTTCCAGCTCCCCGAGCCCCACACCGACTACATCTTCTCGGTGATCGGCGAGGAGTTCGGGATCATCGCCTGCCTCGCCATCGCGATCATCTACATGGTGATCGTCGCCCGCGTGCTCATCCGCCTGCTCCACGAGGAGGACCAGTTCGTCGTCCTCGCCGCCGCCGGGCTCGTCACCCAGTTCGGGCTCCAGGCGCTGATCAACATGGCGGTGAACGTCCAGCTCGCCCCGTCCAAGGGCATGACTTTGCCCTTCATCTCCTACGGCGGCTCGTCGATGGTGGCGCTGTCGATCGGCATGGGCCTGCTGCTCGCCTTCACCCGCCGCAATCCCTATCTCCACCGCTCCCCCTATGTGGTGAAGTGGAGCGGACGATGAGAGGCCTACTGCTCCCCGGCGAAGGCCGGGGCCCAGCTTCGCGGGCGGTACTGGCTGGATCCCGGCCTTCGCCGGGAAACAAATCATGCTGAGCCGCCACTACGTCCTCGCCGCCGGCGGCACCGGCGGGCACATGATCCCGGCCCATGCGCTGGCCGAGGAGCTGATCCGCCGCGGCCACCGGGTCGCGCTGGTCACCGACGACCGCGGCGCCCGCATCCCGGGTCTGTTCGACGGAGTCCAGGTCCACATCCTGCCGGCCGGCCGGCTGAGCGGCGGCCCGGTCGGCTGGTTCAGGGCGGTGCGCAAGATCTTCACCGGCCGCGCCATGGCCTCGCGCCTCTACGAGACGTTCAGGCCTTCGGCGGTGATCGGCTTCGGCGGCTATCCCGCTCTGCCGGCGCTGATGGCGGCGCAGCGGGATCGCATCCCGACCCTCATCCACGAGCAGAATGCGGTGCTGGGGCGCGTCAACCGCCTCGTCGCCGGCAAGGTCAGCGCCATCGCCACCTCCTATGCGCAGGTGGATCGGCTGTCGAAGAGCCATGCGGGCAAGGCCCACCTCGTCGGCAACCCGGTGCGCGACGAGGTGCTGGCGCTGCGCGAGCAGCCCTATCCGGCGCTCAGCACCGAGGGCGTGTTCCGCATCCTCGTCACCGGCGGCAGCCAGGGGGCGACGGTGCTCTCGCAGGTGGTGCCGGAGGGGCTTGGCCTGCTGCCGGAGCATTTCCGGCGGCGGCTGCAGGTGACGCAGCAATGCCGGGGCGAGGACATCGAGGAGGTCCGCGCGCGCTATGCCGCCCTCGGCATTCCGGCCGAGCTCGCGACCTACATCACCGACATGCCCGACAAGCTCGCCTGGTCGCACCTCGTCATCGCCCGCGCCGGCGCCTCGACCATCGCGGAGCTGACCGCCGCCGGAAGGCCCGCCATCCTCATCCCGCTGCCCGGTGCGACGGACGACCACCAGACCGCCAACGCGCGCGAGATGGTCAAGGCCGGCGGCGCCCGCGCGATCCAGCAGCGGAGCTTCACGCCGATCGAGCTCGCCAAGCAGATGCAGAAGCTCGGCCTCGATCCCGAGGGGCTCGCCAAGGCGGCCGCCCGCGCCCGCTCGGTCGGGCGGCCGGATGCCGGGCGCGACCTCGCCGACCTCGTCGAGCGGACCGGCCGCGACCTCGGCGCCGAGCCGCTGGTGGTCGAGGAGATGGTGCTTCGCCCGATCCCGAGCGGGGCCTTTGCATGAGGGGAGTGGGGACCGACATCGGGACCATCCACTTCATCGGCATCGGCGGCATCGGAATGTCCGGCATCGCCGAGGTGATGCACATCCTCGGCTACAAGGTGCAGGGATCGGACGTGGCGGAAGGCTATGTCGTCGAGGGGCTGCGCAAGGCCGGAATTCCCGTGACCATCGGCCACCACGCCGACAATCTCGGCGATGCGGCGGTGGTGGTGGTCTCGACCGCGATCCGGAAGGACAATCCGGAGCTCGTCTGCGCCTATGAGCGGCGCATCCCCGTCGTCCGCCGCGCCGAGATGCTGGCCGAGCTGATGCGGCTCAAGTCGACCGTCGCGGTCGCGGGGACGCACGGCAAGACGACCACAACCTCGATGGTGGCGGCCCTGCTCGACGCCGGCGGGATCGATCCGACCGTGATCAACGGCGGCATCATCAACGCCTACGGCTCCAACGCCCGCCTCGGCACCTCGGACTGGATGGTGGTCGAGGCCGACGAGAGCGACGGCAGCTTCCTCCGCCTCGACGGCACGATCGCGGTGGTGACCAACATCGACCCCGAGCATCTCGACCATTACGGCTCGTTCGAGAAGGTGAAGGACGCCTTCGTCGAGTTCGTCGAGAACGTCCCCTTCTACGGCGCGGCCCTGCTCTGCGTCGACCACCCGGAGGTGCAGACGATCATCCCGCGGCTGCGCGACCGGCGGGTGGTGACCTACGGCTTCGCCGCCCAGGCGGACGTGCGGGGGGACAATGTCCGTCCCGTGCCCGGCGGCAACAAGTTCGACGTGACGCTCCGCGACCGGAGCGGCCACCTGCGCACCATCGCCGACATCGAGCTGCCGATGCCGGGCCGCCACAATGTCCAGAACGCCCTCGCCGCCGTCGGCGTCGCGGCCGAGCTCGGCATGCCGGACGCGGCGATCGCTCGCGGCTTCGAGAAGTTCGGGGGCGTCAAGCGCCGCTTCACCCGGGTCGGGGAGGTCGGCGGCGCGACCATCATCGACGATTACGGCCATCATCCGGTCGAGATCAAAGCGGTGCTCGCCGCCGCCAGGGAGGGCGCCCAGGGCCGGGTCATCGCCGTCGTCCAGCCGCACCGCTACACCCGCCTCCGCGACCTGATGGACGAGTTCCAGGGGGCCTTCAACGATGCCGATGTGGTCTATGTCGCGCCCGTCTACCCGGCGGGCGAGGAGCCGATCGAGGGCGTCGATGCCGAGGCTCTGGTCGACGGCCTGAAGCAGCGCGGCCACCGCGCCGCCCGCACGGTCGACGACCTCGACGACCTCTGCCACCAGCTCCGCGACCTCGCCGCCCGCGGCGACATGGTGATCTGCCTCGGCGCCGGCGACATCACCAAATGGGCCGCCGCGCTCGCTGACGGCATCTGCAAGGCGAGGCTGGCGAAGTGACCGCCGGCGGCAGAGGAGACCCGTTCGTGTCGAGCGAAGTCGAGACACCTTGCCGAGGGGAGCCGAGGCCCGATGTCTCGGCTCCGCTCGACAGGGCCCCTCGACTTCGCTCGGGGCGAACGGAAAGACCCGCGCTGGCAGGAACTCTCGAGGAGCGAGGCTCACTCGCCGATTTCATTTGGTTTCGCACGGGCGGCCCGGCGGAATGGCTTCTCCGTCCCAAGGACGTGGAGGACCTCTCCCGCTTTCTGCGCGAACTGGATCCCTCGGTCCCGGTGCTCCCCGTCGGTGTCGGTTCGAACCTCATCGTCCGCGATGGCGGCGTGCCTGGCGTGGTGGTGCGGCTCCCCAAGGCAATGGCGCACGTCCACATCGAACCGGGCAACCGCGTCCGCGCGGGCGGCGGCGCCATGGGGATCACCGTCGCGTCCAAGGCCCGCGACGCGCATATCGCCGGCCTCGAATTCCTGCGCGGCATCCCTGGAACGGCGGGCGGGGCGGTGCGGATGAACGCGGGGGCCTATGGGCGCGAAGTGTCCGACATCCTCGTCGAGGCGACGCTCGTCCTGCGCGACGGCAGCGTGGAAACGTGGCCGCGCGAGCGGTTCGGCTACACCTATCGCCACAGCGCGGTGCCGGACGGCGCGGTCGTGGTGGAGACGCTGTTCGAGGGCGTCCCAGGCGAACGTGCCGCGATCGGCGCGGAGATGGACCGGATCGCCGAGGAGCGGGAGGCGAGCCAGCCGCTGCGCAGCCGCACCGGCGGGTCGACCTTCAAGAATCCGCCCGGAACCAAGGCCTGGAAGCTCATCGATGCGGCGGGCTGCCGCGGCCTGCAATTCGGCGATGCGCAAGTCTCTGAAAAGCATTGCAACTTCCTCCTCAACCTGGGCAAGGCTAGCGCTGCCGAGATCGAGGCGCTTGGCGAGGAGGTCCGCCGCCGGGTGCTCGATGACAGCGGAGTCATGCTGGAATGGGAAATCCAGCGCGTGGGGGTGAGTAGGTGAGTTCGTCGCTGCACGTCGCCGTTCTGATGGGGGGCTGGTCCTCCGAGCGCGAGGTTTCGCTGATGAGCGGGGAGGGCGTCGCCGGGGCGCTCGAAAGCCTCGGCCATCGCGTCACCCGGATCGACATGGGGCGCGACGTCGCCGAGCGGCTTGCCGAGGCGAAGCCGGACGTGGTGTTCAACGCCCTCCACGGCACGCCCGGCGAGGACGGCACCGTCCAGGGACTGATGGACCTGATGGGCCTCACATACACCCACAGCGGCCTCAACACCTCGGTGATCGCCATCGACAAGGAACTGACCAAGCAGCAGCTCGTCCCCCACGGCATCCGCATGCCGGAGGGGACGATGGTCGAGAGCGAGAGCCTCTACGCCGGCGACCCGATCGCACGCCCCTACGTGCTGAAGCCTGTCAACGAAGGCTCGTCGGTCGGAGTGGCGATCGTCACCGACGGCGGCAATTACGGCGACCCGATCGGGCGCGACACCGAAGGCCCATGGAAGCATTTCAGGCGCCTCCTCGCCGAGCCCTTCATCAAGGGCCGCGAGCTTACCGTCGCGGTGCTCGGGAATGAGGCGCTGGCTGTGACCGAGCTCCAGCCCAAGTCCGGCTTCTACGACTATGACGCGAAATATACGGATGGCCTGACCCAGCATGTCTGCCCGGCGCAGGTCCCAGAGGATGTGTGCGAGGCGGCGATGGCGATGGCGCTGGAGGCGCACAGCATTCTCGGCTGCCGCGGCTGCTCGCGGTCCGATTTTCGGTGGGACGAGGAGCGGGGGCTCGAGGGGCTCTACCTCCTCGAGGTCAACACCCAGCCGGGGATGACGCCCCTCAGCCTCGTGCCCGAGCAGGCCAGATATCGCGGGCTCAGCTATGCCGAGCTCGTCCAGCGGATCGTGGAGGAGGCCCTATGAGCGCGCGCATCGCCCGCGGCTCCGCCCAGCGCGGCGGGGCCAAGCCGAAATCGGTCCCGGTGAGGGGCAAGGGCGGCAAAGGCCGGAAGGGCGACCCCGATCCGCTGCCGGAGGCGGTGCGGCGGCTGAGCTGGTGGCTGTTCCTCGGTATGCTCGCCGCCGTCGCCATCGCCGCGCTCGCCGTGCTGCGCATCCCGCAGCTGGTCGGCTTCACCGTCGGCGAGGCGGTGGGCGAAGCCGGCTTCGCGCTCCGCCACGTCGAGATCAAGGGCGCCGAGCGGGTGCCGCAGCTCCAGATCTACAACATCGCCTACAACCAGCCATCGACGGCGATGCCGCTAGTCGACCTCAGCGGCACGCGCCAGCGCCTGCTCCAGTTCGGCTGGGTCCGCGACGCGCGCGTGTCGCGGCGGCTGCCGGACACGCTCGTGGTCGATATCGTCGAGCGCAAGCCCGCGGCGATCTGGCAGAACAATGGCGCGTTGGCGCTGATCGACGCCGAGGGCGTGGTGCTGGAGCGGGTGAAGCTGGAGGCGATGCCGAACCTGCCGCTGGTGATCGGCCCGGCCGCGAACCGCCAGGCGTCGAGCCTTGCCCGGCTCGTCGAGGCGGCGCCCCAGCTCAAGCCGGTGATGGAGGGCGCGACCTGGATCGGCGGCCGGCGCTGGGACATCCGTTTCCAGTCCGGCGAGACCATCGCGCTCCCGGAAGGCGAGGCCGCGGCGCGCAAGGCGCTTGCCCGCTTCGCGCAGCTCGACCAATCGGCGCAGCTTCTCGGCCGCGGCTTCTCGCGCTTCGATATGCGCGTGCCCGGCAAGTTCATCGTCCGCGTCACCAACCAGCCCGGCACGACGGTGAAGGACATTATGCCGCAGCCGGCGCCTGCCGCCCCCGCCGCTCCCGCAACGCCGCCGGCCGCCGCCAAGCCGGCGCCGACGCAGGGCCAGCCGGTCGACGCGAGAACGACGATCTGATGAAGCGGCTTCCCGCCCCTCCCGGCCGCCGCCTCGTCACCGCACTCGACGTCGGCTCGTCCAAGGTCGCCGCCCTGATCGCCGAGCCGACCGAGAGCGGCGGCCTCAAGATCCTCGGCACCGGCCAGCGCCAGAGCCAGGGCGTCCGCCGCGGCTTCATCGCCGACATGGAGCGGACCGAGGCCGCGATCCGCGAGGCGGTCGAGCAGGCGGAGCGCATCGCCGCCACCAACGTCGAGGACGCCTTCGTCGGCTTCTCCGCCGGCGGCCTCGTCAGCACGATCGCCAGCGTCGAGCTTCAGATCGGCGGCCGCCGGATCAACAAGGAGGATATCGACCAGTTGCTCGGCATCGGCCGAGATTCGATCCACTCCGACGGCCATATGATCCTCCACGCTATGCCGGCGCTCTACACGGTCGACGGGCTCGAGGGCGTCAAGAAGCCGCTCGGCCTCCATGCCGACCGGCTCGCCGTCGACATCCACGTCATCGGCGCGGAGCCGTCGCCGGTGCGCAACCTCGATCTGTGCGTCCGATCCGCGCATCTCGGCGTCGAGGCGATCGTCGCCTCGCCGGTCGCCGCCGGCAAGGCGTGTTTGAGCGAGGAGGAGCGGGAGCTCGGCGTCGCGCTTGTCGAGCTCGGCGCGGGCGTCACCAACGTCTCCGTCTTCGCGGGCGGCATGCTGGTCGGCCTCAAGTCGCTGGGCGTCGGCGGCATGGACATTACCGACGATATCGCCTCCGCCTTCGGCACGCGTCGGGTCGAGGCCGAGCGGATGAAGTGCTTCTACGGTTCGGCCATGTCGAGCCCGCGCGACAATCACGACATGATCGAGCTGAAGCCGATCGCCGGGTCCGAGGAGGGGACCGAAGCCTCGCGCATCACCCGGGCCCAGCTTATCGCGGTGATCCGCCAGCGGCTGGAGCATATTTCGGGCGATATCGCGCAGGCGCTGAAGGACCTCGGTTTCGCCGGGCCGTTCGGCCGGCAGGTCGTGCTGACCGGCGGCGGGTCGGAGCTGAAGGGAATTGCCGATTATGCGCAGGGCGTGCTCGGACGCGCCGTACGGATCGGGCGGCCGAGCCTTCCGGGGCTGCCGGAGGCGCATTCCGGACCCGCCTTTACGACCCTCGTCGGCCTCGCCTCCTTTGCCGCTTCGGACGAGCTCGACCTGCGCGCCGTGATGGCCCCGACGCCCTCTGTTCAGAAATCGAACAGCGGCAACATCGTCCAGCGGCTGATTACGGCCTTCAGGAGTGGCTTTTGAGACTCAGTCCAAAGTTTTCCACCGGAAAACTACGAGTCCGTTAACTTTTTTCTCGCGCCCAAGAATCGCATCGTGCAAAAGGGGTTAACGAGTGTCCCGTTGGGCGAGAGCATAGGGGGAGAGTGCAAATGAGCATCGACTTCATCCGGCCGGAAGTGGATGAGCTGAGGCCCCGGATCACCGTCATCGGTGTCGGCGGCGCGGGCGGCAACGCCGTCGCCAACATGATCCACAACGACGTCCAGGGCGTCGACTTCATCGTCGCCAATACCGACGCCCAGGCGCTCAACGCCTCGCCGGCGGACCGGCGCATCCAGCTCGGCCCGCGCATCACCCAGGGCCTCGGCGCCGGGTCCCGGCCGGAGATCGGCAAGGCGGCGGCGGAGGAAGCGGTTTCCGAGATCGAGCAGGCGCTGGAAGGCGCGCATATGTGCTTCATCGCGGCCGGCATGGGCGGCGGCACCGGCACCGGCGCGGCGCCCGTCATCGCCAAGATCGCGCGCGACAAGGGCGTGCTCACCGTCGGCGTCGTCACCAAGCCGTTCAGCTTCGAGGGCAACCGCCGCACCCGTTCGGCGGAGGCGGGCATCGATGAGCTCCAGCAGCATGTCGACACGCTTATCGTCATCCCAAACCAGAATTTGTTCCGCATCGCCAACCCGAACACGACCTTCAAGGAAGCCTTCCTTATGGCCGACGAGGTGCTGCAGCAGGGCGTGCGCGGCATCACCGACCTGATGGTCATGCCCGGCCTCATCAACCTCGATTTCGCCGATGTCCGTTCCGTTATGGGCGAAATGGGCAAAGCTATGATGGGCACCGGCGAAGCCGAAGGCGACAACCGCGCGATCGAGGCGGCGGAAAAGGCGATCGCCAACCCGCTGCTCGACGGCGTCAGCATGCAGGGCGCCAAGGGCGTGATCATTTCGATCACCGGCGGCGAGGACATGCGCCTGATGGAGGTCGACGAGGCCGCCAGCCACATCAAGGAGCTGGTCGATCCCGATGCCAACATCATCTGGGGCTCGGCGTTCAACAACGATCTCGAGGGCCGCATCCGGGTCTCGGTCGTGGCCACCGGCATCGATGCGCAGGCGGTGACACAGGCGCCGCCGCAGCCCGCGAAGGTCTTCGCCTTCCCGGGCGCCGCCCGCGCGGCCGAGGCGCCGAAGATCGTGCTGACGCCTCCCGCAGCCGAGGCGCCCACCGCCGAAGCCGTTTCCGCCCCGGTCGCGGAAGAGCCGGCGGAGAGCGAAGAGCTGACGCTCGACACGCCCGCCGAGGCCGAGAGCGACGGCGGCGAGCTGCTCCTCGATCCGGGCGCGATGCTCGACGAGGACAATGGCGAGAGCTTCATCGAGGAGGAAGTCTCCGGCGGCCCCGAGACGGCGGCTCCCGGCAATCGCAGCTGGATCACCGGCGAGGAAGAGGCGGACCGGCCGGCGGCGGCGCGCGAAGGGGGCACCCTGTTCGAGCGCATGTCCAACATCGCTCGCGGGGCCGCCAAGGCGCAGGTCGAGGAGGAGCCCGCGCCGCGAATCCGCCGCGACCCGCTCGACATCCCTCGGTTCCTGGGCCGGCAGAACAACCAATAGTCGGCTATTCCGTACAGGACGGGGCGGTTCGCGCGGCGGGTCCGCCCCTTCCTCGTTTCGGGCATGTTCCGCTAAAGTACTGACGGGGTTTGCCTTTCATCGGCCGCGTCGGTTCGGTTCCCGCCGTTCACCGTCAGCTGTGCCCGGCTCGGCGCAGCTTCGTTGCCGGATTGCGCGCGCGCGGGTCTAATCCAGGTCATGACTTCATCGACGTGGATCGGCGCCCGGTTCGGCCTCGCCTTACTGGGTGCAGGAATGTTGTTCGCCGCGCACCCGGCGGGGGCGCAGTCGCCGCCCGCTGCGTGGCCGGAGCGGCCGTCCGACGCGCTGTCCCGCAACCTGCGCCTGCTTGCCCAGAACCCGAAGAGCGTCGGGCCGCTGATGGGCGCCGGCCGCGCGGCGCTGGACCTGGGCGATCCTCAGGCCGCGATCACCTTCTTCGCCCGCGCGGAGGAAGTGTCTCCGCGCGACGGGCGCATCAAGATGTGGATCGGCTCGGCCCTGGTACAGCTCCAGCAGCCGCGGGCCGCGATTCGCTTCTTCCAGGAGGCGCGCAGCCTCGGGGTTGCGGAGGCGGATGTTGCGCGCGACCGGGGCCTCGCCTGGGATATCGCCGGTGATCCGCGCCAGGCGCAGCGCGATTACCGGATCGTGCTCCAGCGCGGGCCGGACGCCGAGGTGACGCGGCGCCTGGCGCTGTCGCTCGCGATCAGCGGCGAGCGCGAGCCGGCGCTGCAGCTTCTGCAGCCGCAGCTCGCCGCGCACGACCGCGCTGCCGAGCGAGCGCGCGCGATGATCCTCGCCCTCACCGGAGACGCCGCCGGCGCGAACCAGGCGGTGCAAGCGGCGATGCCGCCCGCCCAGGCGGCGGCGATGGCGCCGTTTCTCGCGCGCCTTCCGACCCTCGCGGCGGGCGACCGAGCGCTCGCCGTCCACCTAGGCCAATTCCCCGGCGACGGGCGGACGCCAAACGCACCCCCGCAGAGCTACGCTTCGGTGGATCCGGCGCTGCGCGCCGGCGCCCCCGACCCGGCGCAGCAGCTGTTCGTCAGGCGATCCACGCCGACGCCGACCGCCTCGTCACCGCCGCCCGCCGCCGCTCCGGCGCGCTCCCAGCCCACGCCGACCTTGTTCGCGCCGGTCGCCGAGGAGCGCTCACACCCGGCGGCGAGGCAGACCCCGCGCCCCAGGACGGACCGCAGCGAATCGGCCTGGTCATGGAGCCGCGGCACGCCGACACGTCCGCGTGCGCGCACTCCGGAGAAACAGCCCGCCGCCTCAGCCGCGCAGCAGCCGCAGGCGCAGCCGTCGCAGCCGGCGGAGCAGGCGCCCCGGCCGACAGCCGAGCCGCGCCAGGTCGCCTCCGCCCAGCCCAAGGCGGTACCGCCGGCCCTCCAGCCTGAGCCGGCACCGGCCGCGCAAGCCGGATCGTCCTCGCTCACCGCTGCCCCAAATTCCTCGGCCGCTGCCTCGCTCCCCTCGCTACAACCCTCGCAGCAGGAAGTTGCCGCCTCGCCGGGCTTCGCCTCTCTGCAGCCGAGCCCGACTACGACGGCCGCCATGCCGCAACCCGTGACGCAGCAGCCTGCCACCCAGGCCGCTCCGCCCCCGGTTCCGGAGAGCTCGCCCGCAGCAACCCCGACACCGGAGGCGGAGGGGGGAGGAATCTCGGCCCTCGCGCAGACGGTCGCGAACCTGCCGCAGGTCGAAGCGCCGGCCGCGCGGGCTCCGGAGCCGGAGCCGGCCCGCCGCCCGGCGGCCAAGGCCGAACGGCCGAAGCCGGCTCCGGCCAAAGCCGAGACGCCCGCCAAGGTTGATCCGAAGAAAGCGGATCCCAAGAAGGCCGATGCGAAGAAGCCGGATGCCAAGAAGCCCGATTCGAAGAAGCCCGATCCGAAGAAGGCCGATCCGAAGAAGGCGGACCCTGCCAAGGGTGAGCCGAGCCGATTCTGGGTCCAGGTCGCCGGCGGCGCGGACAAGGGCGCGCTGCCACGCGAATATGCCCGCCTCAAGGCGAAAGCGCCGAAGCTGTTCGCCGCCCGGACGGCGTGGACGACACCGCTCAAGGCGACCAACCGCCTCCTCGTCGGCCCGTTCAAGAGCGATGACGAGGCGCAGGAGTTCGTCAACCAGCTTTCCAGAGCGGACCTGACCGGCTTCGCGTGGAAGAGTGAGGCCGGGCAGAAGATCGAGAAGCTCCCCGCCAAGTGAGGCCGCTGGCGCGCTACGCGGCCGATCCGGCTCGCTCGCGGGGGCGGCGCTACGAGGAGGGGAGAGGCGAAAGCCGCGGTCCGCGCGACGCGTTCCAGCGCGACCGCGACCGCATCATCCACTCGGTCTCATTCCGGCGGCTGCGCCAGAAAACGCAGGTCTTCGTCGCCCCTGACGGCGACCATTTCCGCGTCCGCCTGACGCACAGCCTCGAAGTCGCGCAGATCGGGCGCACGATCGCGCGCGCCCTCGGCCTCAACGAGGACCTCACCGAAGCGCTCTGCCTCGCCCATGACACCGGTCATCCGCCCTTCGGCCATGCCGGCGAGGACGCTCTCCAGGCGGCGCTGGCGGAGGCGGGCGGCTTCGACCACAACGCCCACACGATCCGGCTGTTGACCAGGCTCGAGACGCCCTATCCTCTGCACGACGGCCTCAATCTCAGCTGGGAGACGCTGGAGGGGCTCGCCAAGCATAACGGCCCCGTCTCCGATGTGCCTTGGGCCCTTGCAGCAGCGGACGCCGACTTCCCGCTCGACCTCGCCACCTGGCCGAGCCTCGAAGCGCAGGTGGCGGCGATCGCGGACGACATCGCCTACGACAATCACGACATCGACGACGGCCTGCGCGCCGGGCTGTTCAGCCTCGATGAGCTGCTCGAGGTCCCGATCGCCGCGCGGGTCTGGCAGGGCGTGACGGAGCGGTTCGCCGGCGTCGACGAGGCGCGGCTGGTCGCCGAACTCGTGCGGGAGCAGATCGGGCTGATGGTCAATGACGTCCTTCGCGAGACGGAGCGACGGGTCGCCGAGGCGGGGGTGGTCACGGTCGACGACGTGCGGTCCGCCGGGCGACAGCTCTCGGGCTTGTCACCGGCGATGGCGGCCGATGAGCGGGCGCTGAAGGTCTTCCTCTACGCGCGGATGTACAATTCGAACGCGGTGCTGGCGGTGCGCGAGCAGGCGCATCGCGTGGTCTCCGGCCTGACCGCCGCCTATCGCGCAGATCCCTCGCTGCTGCCGGCCAACTGGCAACCGGAACGCGCGGATCGGCGGGCGACCCTGCGCAACATCGGCGACTTCATCGCCGGCATGACCGACCGCTTCGCCATCGGGCGCTATCGCGAGCTGGTCGGCCCGGTCGAGCTGCCCCAAGGATTTTGATCGAGCCTGGTTCGGTCTCGTGATAACATCTCCTGGAGCCGAGTCGCTCAAGTCTCTGGGAGTGTTCGCAATGCGTGCTTCTCATTGCCTGCTCAGCCTTTCCGCAGCCATTATGTTGCTCGCGCCGCGTCCCGCCACGGCGCAGGAGACCGAAGCTCCCCCGGACGAGCAGGAACAGACACTACCGGGTGATTCCGACGACGCGAGCATCGTCGTGACAGGCACGCGCGTGCGCCAAGGCGGCGCCCAGGACATCGGCCACTTCAGGTCGATAGCGGCCGACGTGGGAATGCCGAGGCCGGAGTCGCTGACGGTGGAAGGCCTGCTCGGGGAGCATGATCTCGACCTTCCCGTCGCCGGCGGCTGCCGGCAACTCTTCTGCCTTGCCACCGAGTCGATGGCGGCCAATCTGCCGCTTCGTCCGGACGACAAGCTGTTCGTCGGCCTCGGCTTCGCCTCCAACGTCGATGCGGCGACGTGGCGGCGAGAACCGCTGAACCTGGTCGCCGTCGTCGACAAATCCGGCTCGATGAGCGGCGGCCCCCTCGAGCTCGTGCGCCAAAGCCTCCGGCAGATCGTCGGGCAGCTGCGCGAGGGGGATCAGCTCGCCATCGTCCTCTACGGCGACCGCTCGCACGTTCACCTTCAACCAACAGCGGTGACGGCGGACCGGACGGCTCTCCTCGCCGCCATCGCCGGGATCGAGAGCGCAGGCTCGACCAACATGGAGGAAGGCCTGCAGGTCGGCTACGACGCCGCCTTCGCCAGTGCTCCCCTCTTCCGCGGCAATACCCGCCTGATGCTTTTCACGGACGAGCAGCCGAATGTCGGCCGCACCGACGCCGCCAGCTTCATGGGGATGGCGGAAGCGGCGTCCCGCCGCGACATCGGGCTGACGACGATCGGCGTGGGTGTGCAATTCGACGGGGCGCTCGCCAGCAAGGTGTCGAGCGCCCGCGGCGGAAACCTCTTTTTCATCGCGGACGAGGAGGAAGTCCGCAGCGTCTTCGACAAGCAGCTGGATACGATGGTGAGCGAGCTCGCCCACGACGTGCGCATCACGCTGACGCCGAGGCCCGGCTTCCGGCTTTCCGGTGTCTTCGGCGTCCCGGACGGGCTTATGACGGAGGGGCAGGACGGGGCGGTCACCATCACCGTGCCGACGGCCTTCCTCAGCACGAATGGCGGCGGCATCTTCGCGTCCCTCGCCAAGGCGCGCGACCGGGAGAACCTCCCTGCGCCCACCCTTACCCAGGGCACACCGCTGATGGAGGTGACGCTGAGTTACGTCGGCGCGGCGGACGGAAAGCCGGGGTCCGACCGGGTGGTGGTCGCGAACCCGAGCCTGGCGCCGAGCCGTCCGCTGCGGCTCGCGCACCTGCTGGTCGACGAATATCTTTCGCTCCGGCGGGCTACCGAAAGCTTCCATCGCGACGGCAAGCCGAAGGAGGCATTCGCCGTCCTCTCCGGGTTGAACAACCGGATCTCGGGAAGCGGGATTGCGGATCTGGACGGCGAGAAAAAGCTCGTCGACGACATGCTCGCGCAAGCCGCCCTCTACTCCGGCTATGGCGGCGAGCAGCCGAAGTCGATCCGGCACCTGAGCGTCGTCGGAAGCTGGCGCGTGAAGCACGTGCTGGGCCTGGAGGACGTGCGGCCAGGCGATCTCTTCTCGTTCTCGGCCGACAATCAGCTGACGACGGTTCCAAAGGGAAAGGATGAGGACGAGGGCGAGTTCGAGAGGTACCAGATCAACGCTCGGCAGCTCTACGTGCCCGGCTGGAACATTGTCTTCGACTACGGAACGACCGGCGACACGCTGCGGCTCGTGGACCGCAAGAGCGACGCGATCGTGCAGCTGACGCGCGTGGACGCGGGGACCTGACGGCGCCGTCGCCGCGAAAGCTTCAAAAGGCGCCCGGCCTCGTCTAAGGCGCGGCCTCCCTGCCGCCTTTGGACCCACCGTGACCCTCTACGCCCGCTTCGCCGCGCATGTCGGCGCGATCCTCGACAGCCTCGAAGCCGACGGGCAACTCCCCGCCGGTCTCGCGCGCGGCGCCGTGGCGGTCGAGCCGCCGCGCGACCCGTCGCATGGCGACCTCGCGACAAACGCGGCGATGGTGCTCGCCAAGGGAGCCGGCACGAACCCGCGGGCGCTGGCGGGGCTGATCGTCCCCAAGCTGCTGGAGGTACCCGGCGTCGCGGGCGCGGAAGCGGCGGGGCCGGGGTTCATCAACATCAGGCTCGTGCCCGAGGTCTGGCAGGAGGAGCTGCGCACGATCCTCTCGAGCGGCGCCGACTACGGCCGCTCCGAACTCGGCGCCGGCCGTCGGGTCAATGTCGAATACGTCTCGGCCAATCCGACCGGGCCGATGCACATGGGCCATTGCCGCGGCGCCGTCGTCGGCGACTCGCTCGCCACCCTGCTCGAACATGCCGGCTATGCCGTCACTCGCGAATATTATGTGAACGATGCGGGGGCGCAGGTCGACGTCCTCGCCCGCTCCGCCCACCTGCGCTACCAGGAAGCGCTCGGGCGGCAGATCGGCGAGATTCCCGAAGGCCTCTATCCCGGCGAGTATCTGAAGCCGGTGGGGCAGCTTCTCGCCGATGAATATGACGAGCTTTACGCCGACGCGCCCGAGCACGCCTGGCTGAAGATCTTCCGCCGCCGGACGGTCGCGGCGATGCTCGACCTGATCCGCGCGGACCTGGCGAAGCTCGGGGTCAACCACGATCTGTTCGCCTCTGAGGAGGAGGTGCAGGAATCGGGGGCGGTCGACCGTGCCTTCCGCCTGCTGGATGAAAGGGGGCTGGTCTATACCGGCACCCTCCCACCGCCCAAGGGCAAGACGGTCGAGGATTGGGAGCCGTCCGAGCTGCTGCTCTTCCGCTCCACCGCCTTCGGCGACGACCAGGACCGCCCAATCAAGAAGTCGGACGGCAGCTGGACCTATTTCGCCGCCGACACCGCCTATCACATGCAGAAGTTGGAGAAGTCGGACGAACTGATCAACGTCTGGGGCGCGGACCATACCGGGACGGTGAAGCGGACCCAGGCGGCGGTCGAGGCGCTGGCCGGACGCCCTGCGCTCGACGTCAAGCTCGTCCAGATGGTGCGGCTCCTGCGCGCCGGCGAGCTGGTCAAGATGTCGAAGCGGTCGGGCAGCTTCGTCACCCTCGCAGAGGTGGTCGAGGAGGTGGGGAAGGACGCGGTTCGGTTCACCATGCTCACCCGCAAGGCCGACGCACAGATGGACTTCGATTTCGCCAAGGTTGTGGAGGCATCGAAAGACAATCCCGTCTTTTACGTCCAATACGCGCACGCCCGGATATCGTCCGTCCACCGCAAGGCGAAGGACGCCGGCATCGACCCCGCCGCGCCGGCAGACCTCGCGCTGCTCGACGAGGATGAGCTGGCGCTGGTGAAGCTCGCCGCCCAGTTCCCGCGTGTCGTGGAAGGCTCCGCTCAAGCGCATGAGCCGCACCGCATCGCCTTTTACCTGCACGACCTCGCAGCGGCCTTCCACGCGCTGTGGAACCGGGGGAATGACGATCCTTCCCGGCGTTTCCTCCTAGAGGATAATCCGGAATTAACCCGGGCGCGGCTAGAACTCGCCTCCGCTATAGGGCAGATTGTCCGCAACGGCCTCGCCATCATGGGGGTTGCGGCGGCCGAGGAGATGTAGAGATGACCGACATCCGCGCCGATCAGAGCGCCGGCTTGGACGAGGACCGCCTCCCCTGGCTCGAGGCCGTGGACGACGACGAGGGCAGCGACGGACCTTCCGCGGTCAAGCTGATCGTCGCCGTGCTGATCGGCCTCGCCGCGATTGGCGGTATCGTCGGCGGCATCTTCTGGATGATGAACCGCGACGGCGTCCAAACCGCCGACGCCGAGCTGATCAAGGCCCCCGAGGGCGCCTACAAGGTGAAGCCGGATGATCCCGGCGGGATGACCGTCGAGGGCGAGGGCGACACGGCATTCGCCGCCAGCGAGGGCGCCGATCCCAAGGGTGCGATCGACACCAACGCGGTGCCCGAGGCGCCGGTCACGCAGCAGCCTGCGCAGCCGAAGCAAACCGCGCCCGCCGCCGAACCGCTGCTCAAGGCGCCGGCGCCGACCAATGCGCCCGCCCAGCCGGCGCCCGCCGCATCGGCCGCTCCGGCACCCGCCACCGGGCTCGGCGGCAACATCCAGCTCGGCGCCTTCTCCAGCCAGAGCGGCGCGGAAAAGGCCTGGAAGGCGCTCTCCGGCCGCTTCGCCTATCTGGCGCCGCTCAGCCACAGCGTCGTCTCGGTCTCGGCGGGCGGCAAGACGCTCTACCGGCTGCGCGCCAGCGGCCCCGGCGCGGCGGGCCTGTGCGGGCGGCTGCGGGTCGCCGGCGAGAGCTGCGTGACCGTCGACTGACGCAGTGCAGGCAGCGATCTACGGTCTCTCGGGCGAACGGCTGACGCCGGACGAGCGCGCTTTCTTCCACGAGGCCGACCCGGCCGGGTACATCCTGTTCCGGCGCAATTGCCTCGACCGTGAGCAGCTGCGGGCTCTGACGGACTCGCTGCGCGATATCCACGGCCGCGAGGACCTGCCGATCCTGATCGACCAGGAAGGCGGCCGCGTGGCGCGGATGCGGCCGCCGGTGTGGCCGGAATTCCCGTGCGCCGGCCGATTCGCCGAACTCTACGCGAAGGCGCCCATGAGCGCGATCGAGGCGGCCCGCGCGAACGCACAGGCCATTGCGGTCACGTTGCGCGAGGTCGGTATCAACGTCGATTGCCTGCCGCTGCTCGACGTGCGCCAGCCGGGCGCGCACGACATCATCGGCGATCGTGCGCTCGGCGAGGAGCCGATGCAGGTGGCGGCCCTCGGCCGCGCGGTGCTCGACGGCCTGCGCGCCGGCGGCGTCGTCGGCGTCGTCAAGCACATGCCGGGCCACGGCCGCTCGCTGGCCGACAGCCATAAGGAGCTGCCGATCGTCTCCGCCTCCGAAGAGGAGCTGGAAACCGACATTGAGCCGTTCCGCACCTTGGCCGGGGCGCCGATGGGGATGACCTCGCACGTCGTCTACACCGTGTGGGATCGGGAGCGGCCGGCGAGCCTCTCCGACGCGATCATTTCCGGCATCATCCGCGGCCGCATCGGCTTCGACGGCTTCCTCATGTCGGACGATCTCGGCATGCATGCCCTCTCCGGCGGCTTCGACGCGCGTGGGCACGGTGTGGTAGAGGCGGGCTGCGACGCAGCGCTCCATTGCTCGGGCGCGATGGAGGAGATGGTCGCCGTCGCGTCGGCCGTGCCGCAGCTAAGCGGCGAGGGGCGGGAACGCCTCCAGCGGGCGATGGCAACGGTCAGCGGCGGCGGCAACGTGCCTTCCTACGAGGCGCTTGCCGACAAGCGGGACCGCCTGCTCGCCCTCGCCTGACCGGTGGCCCCGGCGCGCCGTTGACGCCTCCCGGCTGCCCTCCTATCGCCGCAGGCGACTAGCAGGACGAAATGGGTAAAGCGGATGAGCGACCAGCGCAGCTATGACGATCGCGACGGGTGGATCTGGCTCGACGGCCAGCTCGTCCCCTGGCGCGAGGCGAACGTCCATGTGCTGACCCACGCCCTCCATTACGCTTCCTCGGTGTTCGAAGGGCAGCGCGCCTATGGCGGCGAAGTCTTCCGCCTCACCGACCACAGCGAGCGGCTGAAGCGCTC
>DASVVY010000177.1:0-3602 GCA_036386335.1 Allosphingosinicella sp.
CCTCGCCCGGATGGCCGAAGGCCATCACGCGGCGACATGCCCGGCCCGCTTCGACGAGCTTTGGTGTTGCGAGAGGCAGCGGGCGAGGCAGGCCTCGCCCCTACGAGCCCGATTACCGGATCAGATTCTCAATCGGCATCAGACACTCGCAACCGGGACGGCCCCTCAGGTCATGGGGCGGGGAGCCCGGTGGGTCTGGCGACGTCCACGGCTCGCCGCGGAGGAGGATCGTGCCGGAGCGAGGCGCGCAGGGGCGGCGGGGAAGGTGTCCACGGCAGACGTGGTGACGCGCGCCCTGGCGTCAGGGCAGGGATGAGCGGCGCGAGACGGTCCTCGTTTCGGGGGCGGCTCGTCCGGTTGTTGCATGGCGCGGGAGCGATCCGCGCGGAAGAGAACGGGGAAATCCGAGACCGGAAAACCGGCGATGAAGGGGAGGCGGGTGCTCGTCGCGGCGGCCGTGCTGGCGCTGGCGGCGTGCGGCGGCGGCGAGGGCGAGAACACCGGCGCGGCCGCCGCCGACATCCCCAGCGGGGCCGCCGTGCCCCGGTCCTGTCAGTCGGCTGCGGGCCCCTGGCAGGAAGGCTCCGTCGAGTCAGGCCTGCCCGAGCCGCTGGACGGCGCGTCGGTCGCGGGGCGTGACGCCCTGCTGGCGCTGCGTGAGTCGCGTGGCGATGCGTTGATCGTCATCCGCGGCGGCAACTTCTCGGGCAGCGATTTCCGCGGCGCCCGCCTGCACAACGTCTGCTTCATCGAGACCGATCTCTCCGGCACCGACTGGCGCGGCGCCGACGCGCACGGCGTGGGCTTCATCCGCTCCAACCTCAGCGAGGCGAACCTCGCGGGGGCGCGCATGCCCGGCGTGCTGCTGCGCAATCCCGACATGACCGACGTCGACGCTTCCGGCGCCGATTTCTCCCGCGGCCGCATCGAGGGGAACAGGGGCGGCAGCTTCGAGAACCTTCGGCTCGACCGTGCCGACCTCAGCGGCTTTCGCTTCGATTGCAGCGAAATCATCATGGATGATGCCTGCCCCGGCATGCGGTCGATGAGCCTGCGCGGCGCAAACCTGACGGGCGCCAGTCTGCACAACTGGCGGTTCGACGCTGTGTTCGCCGGCGCGCGCCTCGACCGGACCGAGGTCGGGCTCCGTCAGCTTCGCGACCTCGCCGACGCCGAGCTGGCGGGTCCCCTCGTTCTCCGCGGCGGCGATGCGACAGTCGAGATCGACCGCGACGACTATCGGGTCCTGCTCCCACGCATCCGTGATCCGTGGGACGACCCGGCGCCGTTCACGCCCGGCCGGCCGCCGGCCTGGCTCCGGCCGGGCGCGGTCGTCCTGTTCGTCGAGCCGGCGGTGGCGTTCGACCCCGCCTTTCGGACCCACGCCCTGTTTCGCCGTCTCGTTCCGGTGATCCGGGGATCGGCATGGCGGCGCCTGGTGGTCAAGGTGAATGCCGACGGCACGATCGACGCCGCCGGCGAAGCGATCGGTCCCAACGCGCATCTCTGTTCCGTGGGAGGGATGCGGCTTCGTCTCGAGCGCGCGACCGGCTGGTTCTCCGGCCCCTACAAGCCGGCCGACCGGGAGCCGGCGGAATGGCGCGGCCGGCCGATGCCGGTGCTGCGCTTCTGGGCCGATCGGGCCGAAGTCCATGAGGGGGGACACTCCCATCCCGGATCCGAGGAGGACGAACCCAGCTTCAGCGACTACGTGACCTGCGGCGCCCGCGCCAGGTTCGGTCCGATGGTGCGCCTGCCCGTCACCGACGCCGAGGCGCGGGCGGCGCTCGAGCAGCTGCCACCGTGGAACCCCGTGAGTGTCTCCAGGCGCTCGCAACCGGGACGGCCCACGCGGAAGGGGCCGGCGACCCTCGTCGCCGGCCCCGCTTCCAACCTCCCGCGTAAGGCGCTCAGGAGTTGCCGTTCTGGCCGGAGCCCTCGCCGCCGGTGCCCACCTGCTGGGCGCCCTGGGTGCCGCCCACGTCGATGCGGCGGCGGCGGGCACGCTCGCTCTTGGGGATGACGACGCTCAGCACGCCGTCCTCGAAGCGCGCCTGGATGTTCTCGGCGTCCACGTCGCGCGGGAGCACGAACGAGCGCGCGAAGGTGCCGTAGCGGCGCTCCGCCAGGTGCCACTTGCCCTGCTCGCCCTCGGTGCGCTCCTCCTTCTTCTCGCCCCGGATGGTGAGCACGTTGTTCTCGACGTCGACCTCGATGTTCTCGCGCTTGAGGCCGGGCATCTCCACGATCACGCGGATCTCGCGCTCGGTCTCCACCACGTCGGTCTCGGGGGCGCGCATCAGGTTGCCCGAGCTGCGGGTGCCGCCCTGGCCGAACACCTGGTCGAGCAGGCCGAACGGGTCGGTGGAAAGCCGGTTGTAGGTGGGGCTGATGGCCATGTTCTCCTCCTGGATGGTGGTGAACGGGTTCTCTCGACTCTTCGAAAAGGCCGCGGACCTCGCGGCGGCTGGCCCCCGCGAAGGCAAGCGCCAGACCAGCCGGATCCGGTCAAAACGACAAGCGCGCCGTCCATTTCGGCAGCGCGCATCTGCATGCGTGACAGCGGGATGGAGAACGACGGAATTCAGATTCCAGAACCGGGCACGCAAACATCGAGATGTCATTCTGAGGGAGCGCCTGCCCCAGCCTTGCCTCCGCGACGAAGCCAGGGCGCGACCGAAGAATCTACTCCCCCACAAGCGTGGTCAGTCGCGCGCCACGGTCCACCAGGCAGGGTGGGTAGATTCTTCGGTCGCCGCCAAGCTTCATCGTGTTGAGAGGTTCGGCGCAGCGGCTCCCTCAGAATGACACTCGATCGAATAAACGAGTCAGCAGAGCCGGCCGAGGACGTACTCCTCCGCCGGCTCTGCCGCTCTGCGTGAGACGGTTCGCCCGTCAGCCCTTCAGGCGGATCCAGAGGACGCGCGCGGTGTGGCCGCCGACCTCCACGCTCTCCACCTGGACGCCGGCGATGTCGTCGGGGTCGATCGCCGCGAGCGCCTCGGCGCGGCTGCCGCCGCCGGTGTCGGCGATGCGGCCCTGGCCGTCGATCACGAACCAGTACTCGCCCTCGCCGCGGCCCTCCAGGACCTCCGGGTAGTGCGCCTTCAGCGTCCCCGCCATCAGCTCCCGCGAGGCCTCCGGGATGCGCGTCCCCACCCGCCCGGCCGAGGCCCCGGCGGGAACCCGCGTGCGGGGCCGCATCGCGAAGTCGATCCCCATGCTGACGCGCTCGCCCACCTTCGCCTCGGGCGGGAAGACCAGGTCCGCGGCCAGCCGGCGGGCGGCCTCGGCCGCCAGCGGGTGCGCGCCGCCTTCGACGGCCACGTCGGCGGCGCGGCGGTCGGCGCCCACCGTCATCCGGAGCATCACCTGCCCGCTCGCACCCTCGGGGAGCGCGGGGCGGTGCTTCTCGACCAGCGCGGAGAACTCCTCCGTGCTGAACATCGCGGGCGTGCGCTGGCCGCCGACCTGGAGCGAGCGGAGGCCGCCGCCGCCGCCCGCCACCCTGTCGCGGGTGCGCGCCGCGCCGGGCTCGCCCTCGCGGACCCAGACCACCTCCACCGGGTCGGGACCCATCTGCCCCGGCGCGAAGCGGAACA
>DASVVY010000178.1:0-58666 GCA_036386335.1 Allosphingosinicella sp.
CGCCGCCGGCGGCGCCGCCGACCGCTACACCCCGCCCGCGGAGACGCGGCGCCTCTACCAGGCCTTTTCGGGGCCCAAGCAGCTCTGGTTCATCGCCGGCACCGGGCACGCCAATGTCGGCAACATCGAAGACCCGGCCTATCGCGCCCGCCTGCTCGCGTTCCTGGACGCGACGCTGGGCACGAAGTGAAGAGCTAGGGAAAATCGTCCCTCACCTGAAACCACTCCGGACGAAAAAGAACTTTCCTATTTGTTCTTTTTATGTTCCACGCTGCGCATGGACAATCACGACTCGCGCACTGCGCATCCGCTTGAAGCGTCGACCGATGAGCGCGCCTCTTCCTCCCGCACCGATTGGGCTGCCGGCGAGCGTCACTTTGCCGGAGCGCCCAGGGACAGTCACTTTCACGCACCGCCCCATCCAGGCGAAGCGCCGCCCGATGCGAAAGTGACTGTCCCCTCCGAAGGAACCGTTCCCTCGGAACCGCCCCTCCTCTCCGACACCCTCGCCGATACTCTCGCGGAGAGCATCGCCGAGACGGTTGACGACACCTTCCCCCCCGGCGGCCGAAAGCCGCGGCACGACGGCTTCACCCCGGAGCGGGTCGGCGAGTTCCTGCGCCGTCTCGCGGCGACGGGCGTGGTCGAGCATGCCGCCGCCGCGGTCGGAGTCTCCGCCACCGCCGCCTACAATTTCCGCAACCGCCGCCAGGGCCGCGCCTTCGCGAAGATGTGGGATGCGATCCTGATCAACCGGGCCCGCGACCGCCTCGCCTCCGAGCTGCAGTCGCGCGCCGTCGCCGGCTGCGTCAGCGTGCGCAAGCGCGACGGCGTCGTCGTCTCCGAATATCATTATTACGACAACCGCCTCGCCATGTCCCTCCTCACCCGCCTCGACCGCCTCGCTGAGAAGGAAGCGGCGAGCGAGGCGCACCTGCGCGCCCTTTCCGAAGACATGGAGGAGTATATCGACTGCGTCGCCGAGGGCGCCGACGTGGACGCCTTCGTCGAGGCCCGCCGCCCGGCCGAGCCCGAGCCGCAGCCTTCCCCGGCCGGCGCGACCGCGGCGGCGGCGCGCGCGGCCCGCCCCCGCGACGACGATCCGGAGCTCACCGCCTTCGCCCGCTGGAGCGGCTGCGACGACTATCGCGACGTCCACCCCCTCGCCATCCCAGTCGGCGACATCGACGCGGATAATCCGCGCGACTGGGACCCGGACCAGCAGGTGCGTGCGTGGCGCAGCGGCTTCATGGTGTGGCAGGAGGGGCGCGGCGGCGGCAATGCGCGGGCGCGCGGGCGCGGGGAGCCGGTCCGCTATGACGTGCTGCGGCGCGCCCAGCGCGCCGAGGGCCGCCTCGTCGAAGCGGGTGCGCCGGTTCCGGTGCGCGGGGAGCCGATCCGGACCGACGACCTCGATCCGGACGAGCTCGCGGTCTGGGACGACGATCAGCTCCTCCGCGCCTGGAGAAGCGGGCTGTTGGCCGGCCTTCCCCCTTCTTTCTGGGAGGCGCTGGCGGAGGAATGGCACGGTCCCGGAGAGGCGGAATGACTGCCTCTCGCCAACCCTCAACTTCCTCAACTTATTTGGCCCGCAAGGCCCGTCCGAAAGCTTCGGCGGGGGTGAGGGAACGCTTGCCCTTCGCGAACCATTTTGCGCCTGTCATGACATGCCGCTCCCCCCTCGCGCTCGGCCTGCTCGCCGCGGCCGCCGCCCTACCGCTCGCCCCGCTCCACGCCCAGCAGGCCGGGCAGGCCGAGCCCGCCGACGATCCCCCTGCAGCGGCGGCCGATCCCGGCGACGCGCAGGAGGCCCCGTCGCGCGAGCCGGTGACGATCGCCGCGCCGCCCGCGCCGGAAGCGCCCGCCGCCACCGCCGAAACCCCGTCTCCAGCCCGGCGAACCGCGCCGGCGACGCCGCGCGCGGGCGGCGGCACCACCGTGGTCGTCGTCCCGGCCCCGGCCCAGACCGGCGCCTACGTACCGCCCCCGGCTTCCTCGGTGGACGCGTCGGTGCCCGCGCCGGGCTCGGCCCTCCCCTCCCCGGGCTACGAGCCCTCACCCTACGTGTCGCCGACCGAGACGCCGGAAGTCCTCCCCGAACCGGCGCCGGTCGCCACCGATACTTTGGTGCGGACCGAGCAGACCGGCAGGGCCCGCTCGCCTCTGCTGTGGATGCTGTTCGGCGCCCTCGCCGCTCTGCTCCTCGCCGGCCTGGCCTTGCTGCTCCGCGGCCGCCGCCGCCACGCCTATGCGGTGGAGCACCGCCACGCCCGCACCCACTATCCCGATCCGGCGCCCGCTCCGCGCGCCGCTCCGCCCGCGCCCGCTCCGGTCCCGCCCCCTGCCCCCGAACCCGTCGCCGCCGCCATCCCATTCGCCGCCGCCGCCGAGCCGGCCCGGCCCTGGATTGCGCTCACGCTGCGGCCTATCCGCGCCGGAATCACCGGCAGCGACGCGCGCGTCGAGTTCGAGCTCGCCCTCGAAAACGAAGGGGCCGCGCCGGCTACCGAGGTGCGGGTCTCGGCCGCCATGTTCCCCGCCGGCGCGCCGGCGAGCGAGATGGAGCGGCTGCTGGTCGAGGGCGCGGGCGAGGGCGCGCTGCCGCCGACCTCGATCGCGCCGGGCGCGGGCAAGAAGATCACCGCCGCGATCGAAATCCCGACCGCGGAGGTCGAGGGCGACTCGCTCCTGCCCGTCATCGCCGCCGAGGCGCGCTACCGCCTGCCGGCCGGCGGCGAAGGGCGCACCGTCGCCAGCTTCGCCATCGGCGTGCCGGACGGCGACGGCCTCGCCCGCTTCGCCGTCGCCGGGTCGACGGGGCTCCACGAGGACGTCGTCGCCCACCCGTTCGGCGCGGCCGAAAAAGCCTGAGGCGGTGATTGAGCGCCACCTCATGAAGCTGCGCGCGCGCGACGAGATCGACGCGGAGGAGGAGCGCGCGATCCGCGAGGCGGTGGCCGAGATCCGCGACTATCCCGCCGACCGCGTCTTCATCCGCGCCGACGAGCCGCTCACTGTCTGCAGCCTTCTGCTGGACGGAATCGCCTGCCGCTACAAGGACCTGCGGGACGGCCAGCGGCAGATCACCGAACTCCAGGTCGCCGGCGATTTCACCGATCTCCACAGCTTCACCCTGAAGCGCCTCGACCACCACGTGATGGCCCTCACCCCCTGCCGGATCGCGATCGTGCCGCACGAGGCAATCCGCGAGATCACCGAGCGCCACCCGCACCTCACCCGCGTCTATTGGTTCGCGACCAACCTCGATGCCGCCATCCACCGGGAATGGGAGCTCTCGCTCGGCCGGCGCACCGCCGTGTCGCGGCTGGCGGCGCTCCTTTGCGAGCTGCAGGTGCGGCTGGAGATCGTCGGCCTCGCCGACGAGGGCGGATACGACCTGCCGCTCTCCCAGGCCGAGCTCGCCGAATGCCTCGGCCTCACCTCGGTCCACATCAACCGCATGCTGCGCGAGCTGCGCGAGCGCGGCCTCGCCGAGCTGCGCGACCGCCGCGTCACCCTCCACGATCTTGCCGCGCTGCGCCGCGCCGGGGAGTTCAGCACCTCCTACCTCTACCTGGAGCAGCGCCCGCGATGAGCCGCCGCCGCCTTGACGGCCCCGCACCCGCACTTAGGCTCCCCGAGGAAGCGGCAGGGAGACACGGCATGTTGCAAAGAGCGGCACGAGCGGCGGGCGCAGCGGCGCTGTTGGCCAGTGCAGCCTCGGGACACGCACCGCCGCTCGCCCGGGCCGCCTCGGCTCACGCCGCGGCCGCGCCAACGTCCCCCAGCTGCGCCGCGCCGCCGGGGTGGACCGTCGGTCCGATCTCCAGCCATTCCGACCCGAAGCTCGGCGGAAGGATCGTCAACACGAGCGGCGTCGCCGCCGACGGCAGCTTCCGCTGGAACGGCGAGCCGATCGGGGCCGAGGAGATGGCGCGGTATATGGGGATCACGCAGCAGATGACTCCGCGTCCCGCCATCCTTCTCTACCCCTTGGCCGGAGCGAGCTGCGAGGCGATCAGCAAGGCTGTGTCGCTGGTCGAGAAGCAGTTTCGCTGCGACCCCGGCCTTTGCTACCTTGTCTACGATCCGCCGCCCGCGTTGCTGACGCCGCCGTCGCCCCCGGCACCGCCGCCGCCGCCGCCCCGCCTGCGGCGGTGAGAAAGGAGGGCCTCACTTCATCGTGTCGTTGACTTCGATCCAGTAGCCGTCGGGGTCGCGCAGGTAGATCTGGTCGATGCCGTCCGGGCGGTGGCTGATTGCGCCGGGGGTGCCCGCGAAATCCTGCCAGGCGACGCCGCGCTCGCGCAGCCGCTCGAGAATGGGTCCGAGGCCCGAGGTGGCGAGCGCGAGGTGGACCGACCGGTCGTCCGGCACCGGCGCCGTCCGCCCCGGCAGGATGTGCAGCGCCACCCCGGGCCCCGCGTCGAGCCAGCGTGGCCCGCTCACCGGCGACGGGATCTCGCGAAGGCCGAAGACGTCGCGATAGAATTCCACCGAAGCGGCGACGTCGGCGGCGTGGATGGCGAGGTGGTCGAGCCGGACCGTCGCGCCCGCCGGAGGCGCCTCCGGAGGCGCGGCGGCCCCGGCGCAGGCAGCCAGGGCGAGCAGTCCGGTTGTGGTCGCCGCGATCCGCATCCTCTCCCTCCCGTCAGACCGCCGGCCAATGGGGTCGAGCACAGCTGCCGGCGGATGCGGCAAAGGTCAGGAGGAAGGCCTGGTTTGTCAACGGGCCCGGGCCGCCGTGAGGCCTCGATTGACGGCCCGAGCCTCGCCGGGCGGCACATGATCTCCCCGGGGAAAGATGGTCAACGCGGCGTTAACCAGCATCCCAAGCGCGCCTCCGCTGTTTTCCGGGTGTGCAGGAGTAGCTTTATGACGCAGCGAAGAGTTTATCTTGTCGACGAGGACGCATTCTCGCGCCGTTATTTGGCGCTCGAGACGAGCGGCATCGGCATGGAGCCCTGGCCGTTCTCGAGCGCCGCCCATTTCGCGGAGATGCTCGACCATCTCGAGCCGGGCTGCGTCGTGATCAGCGGCAGCAGCTGCAATTTCGACGGGCTCGGGGCGCTCGCCGAGCTGGTCCGCCGCGGCATCACCTGGCCGGTGATCGTGATCGGCCGGGAAGGCGATTTCCGCAGCGCCTACGACGCGCTGAAGCTCGGCGCGTTCGAATTCCTCGCCGCCCCCTTCCCGCCGGAAGAGCTGCGCGAAGTGCTGACGCGCGGCGCGGCAGCGCTCGCCGAGGCCGTGGAGGCCGGCCGCATGCACCGGCTGGCGCGGGAGCGGGTCGAGCGGCTGAGCCCGCGCGAGCTCGACGTCGCGCTGGCGCTGATGGAGGGGATGGCCAACAAGGCGGTCGCTCACCTGTTCGGGATCAGCGTCAGGACCGTCGAGATGCACCGCGCCAACGTCCTGCGGAAGCTCCAGGTGAGGAACCTGGCCGAGGGCGCGGTGCTGCTCTACCAGGCCCGCGGCACGCGACCGCGCTAGCGGCCCGGCGGCTTGCGCCCGCTTCCGCCCGGCCCACCGCCCCCACCCGGCCGCCCGGGGCCGCGAGGACGCTTGTCGCCGCCGGGACCGTGGCGGTTCGCCGGCGGCCGGGGGCCGCGCGGACCGCGGGGACCGCTGTCCGGCCGCGGCGCCTGGGGGCGCGGCGGCGCCGGCTGGCCCGTCGTGACCGAATAGCCTTCCTTGAGGAGGCGGGTGAAGGCCGCGCGGACGCTCGCACCGATGCTCGCCTGCAGCTCTTTGGGGAGATCGGCGAAGGTGGTGTTGGCGTGGATCGCATTCAGCTCCCGCAGCAGGGTGTTGGGAAGCCCTCCGGACGCGGCCTTCAGGGCGGCGATGGAGTCGAGCACGGAGGAGACGACAATCTCCTGCATCACATCTGTGGCGGACTTGGTCATCACCCTCTCTTACGCACGACCCCGGAATTTGTCCCGCCGTCAAACGGTAACGCCTAGAATGCCTCGACCGGGATTGCCATCAGCGTGTCGGCGCCGGCTTCGAGCTTTCGCCTCAGCGCATCGGTCTCCGGCATCACCCGCTCTGCAAAGAAGCGGGCGGTGACGAGCTTGGCCTGGTGGAAATCGGCGTCGGCCGCGCCGCGAGCGAGGGCGGCGGCGCTGATCCTCGCCATGCGCAGCCACATCAGGCCGAGGCAGACGGTCCCCATCAGGCTCATATAGGGATAAGCGGCGGCGCCGGCGTCGTTCGGGTTTGCGACGCCCTTCTCCATCAGCCACTTGGTGGAGCGCTGCAGATCCGCGACGCCGCGTTCCAGCGCCTGGGCGACGACCAGCACCGGGTCCGTGTAGACGCCGTCCTCGCGGTTCTTGCGCGCGACCTCGTCGGTATTGGCCACGGCGACCTCCGCCAGCTCCGCGGTCAACAGCTTCATGAAGGAACGGAGGGCGCGACCGCCGTTCGCGGCGAGCTTGCGGCCGACCAGATCGAGCGCCTGGATGCCGTTCGTGCCTTCGTAGATCTGGGCGATACGCGCGTCGCGCACGAACTGCTCCATTCCCCATTCGCGAATGTAGCCGTGACCGCCATAGACCTGCTGCGCCGCGACCGTGGCTTCGAAGCCCTTGTCGGTGAGGTAGCCCTTGATCACCGGTGTGAGCAGGCCGAGCAGGTCGGAGGCGGCCTCGCGCTCCTCCCCGGTCTGCGCCTTGCGGCTGATGTCGACCTGAAGCGCGCCCCACAGAAGGAGCGCGCGGGCGCCCTCGTTGAACGCCTTAATCTCCATCAGCATCCGCCGCACGTCGGGATGGGCGATGATCGGGTCCGCTTTCGCCTCAGGATCGCGCAGCTCGGGAAGGAGCGCCCGCCCCTGCCGCCGCTCCTTCGCGTAGGCCACGGCGTTCTGGTAGGCGACCTCGCCCTGCGCGAGGCCCTGGAGGCCGACCCCAAGCCGGGCGGCGTTCATCATGATGAACATTGCGGCGAGCCCCTTCTCCGGCTCCCCGACGAGATAGCCCTCCGCATCGTCATAGTTGAGGACGCAGGTGGCGTTTCCGTGGATGCCCATCTTCTCCTCGATGGAGCCGCAGACGACGCCGTTCCGCGCCCCTAGGCTGCCGTCCGCGTTCACCAGGAACTTGGGCACGATGAAGAGCGAGATGCCCTTCACATTGTCCGACGCGCCCGCGATCTTGGCCAGGACGAGGTGGACGATGTTCTCGGAAAGGTCGTGCTCGCCTGAGGAGATGAAGATCTTGGTGCCGCTGATCCGGTAGCTGCCGTTCGCCTGCGGCTCGGCGCGGGTGCGCAGCAGGCCGAGGTCGGTGCCGCAATGCGGCTCCGTCAGGTTCATCGTCCCGGTCCAGCGGCCGGAGACCATGTTCGGAAGCCAGATGCGCTTCTGCTCGTCGCTGCCCTTCACAAGGATCGACGCGATCGCGCCCTGGGTGAGGCCGTGATACATCTCGAAGGATTGGTTGGCGGAGAGGAGATATTCGCTGACCGCCGTGGCAAGCACCTGCGGCAGGCCCTGGCCGCCGAATTCCTCGGGCGCGGAGAGGCCGGGCCACCCGCCCGCGACGAACTGGTCCCACGCGTCCCGGAAACCAGGAGGGGTGCCGACGGAGCCGTCCTCGTGGCGCGTGCAGCCATGCTCGTCGCCGACCGGGTTGAGCGGCGCCAGCACCTCGGCGGCGAAGCGCCCGCCTTCCTCGAGGATCGCCGCCACCATGTCCGGAGTGACATGTTCGAAGCCCGGAAGGTTGGAATAGCGCTCGAGGCCGAGCACGCGGTCGAGCACGAACAGCGTCTCTTTAACCGGGGCGGTGTAGGTGGGCATCTATCGGTCCTGAGTAGAGGAAGGGCCGTCCGGCGCCTCCAGGAGCGCCACGAAGCCTTCGAGCTCCGAGATGGTCGCGTCGATGTCCTGCTTCTGCTTCTTGAGCAGGTCGACGCGGGCGCGACATTTCTCGATCGTGACCCGGCGCTGCGCGGCGCGGCCGTCGCCGAGGTCGTAGAGGTCGATCATCTCCCGGATTTCGGCAAGCGAGAAGCCGACCCGCTTGCCGCGCAGGATCCAGGCGAGACGCGCCCGGTCGCGCTGGGCGTAGATGCGGGCCAGCCCGTGGCGCTCCGGCGAGATCAGCCCCTCGTCCTCGTAGAAGCGCAGCGCCCGCGGCGTCACCGCGAATTCGTCGCAAAGCTCGGAGATGGTGTACGTCCTGCCGCTGGACTCCGGCGCATCGAGAGCCGAATGTGAAACCGCGTCGGGCATGGCCCGAGGGGGTAGTTTACGTTCACGTCAACGTCAAGAAGGGGGAGAAGCAATGCGGATGAACGCGATCACGTCGCTGTGGGCGCGCAGCGCGATGGTGTGGTTCCTCATCACCGTCGGGTTCGGCATGTTCATGGGCATGACCCAGCAGTTCCAATATGCCCCGGCACACGCGCATATGGGCGTCCTCGGCTGGCTCTCCTCGGCAGTGTTCGCGCTGATCTACGCCGTGTCGCGCCCGTGGGCGAACGGCGCGAAGCTGCCCCGCTGGCACTGGGGCGCGCACAATCTCGGCGTCGCGGTGATGACCGGAGCCTTGTTCCTGGAAATGCGGGATCCCGAAGCGGGGCTCGCGCCGGCGATCGCCGCCGGCGCGCTGATCGTCGTCGTCTCCGCCGTGTGGATGGTCGCGATGAACTGGCGCCGCCTGACCCCCGAGCCGGTCGCGGCAGAGTGATCAGCCCTCGCAGAGCGGGTCGCCGGTAAAGTCGCGCGCCTTCATCGCGGCCTCGAGGCTGGCCCCCGTTCGGATCAGGCGCGCGCCTTCGAGGCGGGCGCTGCTCGCGCAATAATAGGAGCAGCCGGAGGGGAGGCTCTGCGGCAGCGTGATCGTCCCGCCCTCCAGCGTGGCGTCGATCTCGCACGGCGAATCGCCGGTCATGCGGAGCGTGAGGTTCGAACCCTTCCGGACCGCCTCCCCCGCCCCGGAGCAGCTGTACATCCCCTGCCCCCAGACCAGCAGGCCGAACCGCGCCTCGCCGCCCTTGCCGGGGGCGATGCAGAGCTGATCCCGCCGGGCGGGCGAGCCGCCTTCGTAGAGACCGGTGATCTCGGTGCTCCCGGCCGGCCCGCCGGCCGGTGCGTCGGCTCGAGGCTGCGGCGAGACGGTGTTGGCGCCGGTCGCGGCGGCGGTGCCGTTGCCGGCCTGCTGTCCGCCCGCGCCGCAACCCGCCGCGGCGGCGGCAAGGCCCAAAGCGAGCGCGGCGACCGGCTTCATCATGGCGTCTCCTCTGCTCTCGCTCTTGCCAGCCAGCCGCTGTTCAGACAAGAATCCCTAGAAGGCTCCCGTTCCAGACATCCATCAAATTTCCTCACCGGCGGGGCGACAAACCGGTCGCCTGACCCTATATGGCGCCGGGCGAGGACTGAACGAGGCGGGCTTCTCGGATATGCTGACCACCCATCCCTTCGACGACGACAAGCTGCGCGAGGAATGCGGCGTCTTCGGTATCTGGGGCGCCGACACGGCCGCGGCCGTGGTCGCGCTCGGCCTCCACGCGCTGCAGCACCGCGGCCAGGAAGCCGCCGGCATCACCAGCTATGACGGCCGCCAGTTCCACTCGCACCGGGCCATGGGCCATGTCGCGGGCAATTTCGACAAGGACGACGTGATCCGCCGCCTCGCCGGCAGCGCCGCGATCGGTCACGTGCGTTATTCGACCACCGGCGAGACGGCACTGCGCAACGTCCAGCCGCTCTTTGCCGAGCTCGCCTCGGGCGGCTTCGCGGTGGCGCATAACGGCAATATTTCCAACGCCCTCCGCCTCCGCCGCGAGCTCAACCGGCGGGGCTCGATCTTCCAGTCGACCTCGGACACCGAGACGATCATCCACCTCGTCGCCACGTCCAACTTCCGCACCCTGCTCGACCGCTTCATAGACGCCCTGAAGCAGGTCGAGGGCGCCTATTCCCTCGTCTGCCTCACCGCCGAGGGGATGATCGCCTGCCGCGACCCGCTCGGCATCCGCCCGCTGGTCATGGGTCGGCTGGGCGACGCCTACATCTTCGCCTCCGAAACGGTGGCGCTCGATGTGGTCGGCGCGACCTACATCCGCTCCGTCGAGCCGGGCGAGCTGGTCATCGTCTCGGAGAAGGGCGTGCGATCGATCCGCCCGTTCGGCGATGTCCGCCCGCGCCCGTGCATCTTCGAGCACGTCTATTTCGCCCGGCCGGACAGCATCGTCGACGGCTCGTCCGTCTATTCGGTGCGCAAGCAGATCGGCGCCGAGCTCGCCCGCGAGAATCCGGTGGACGCCGATTTCGTCGTCCCGGTCCCGGACAGCGGCGTGCCCGCGGCGATCGGCTATGCGCAGGAGAGCGGCATCCCGTTCGAGCTCGGCATCATCCGCTCGCACTATGTCGGCCGCACCTTCATCCAGCCAAGCGACGCCGTCCGCCACCTTGGCGTCAAGTTGAAGCACAACGCCAATTCCGCGCTGATCCAGGGCAAGCGGCTCGTCCTCATCGACGATTCGATCGTCCGGGGGACGACCAGCCTCAAGATCGTCCAGATGCTGCGCGAGGCCGGCGCCCGCGAAGTCCACATGCGGATCGCCTCGCCGCCGACCCGGCACAGCTGCTTCTACGGCGTCGACACGCCGGAGCGGGCCAAGCTGCTCGCCGCGCAGATGAACGTCGCGGCGATGTCGAACTACATCAACGCCGACAGCCTCGCCTTCCTCTCCATCGAGGGGCTGTATCGCGCGCTGGGCGAGGACGACCGCGAGGAAGCGCAGCCGCAATATTGCGACGCCTGCTTCACCGGCGCCTATCCGACCCGCCTCACCGACCATGAGGATGTCGAGCAGCCGGACCAGTTCGCGCTCCTGGCCGAGCGCTACGCATAGTGGCTGAAGCGTTTGAGGGACAGCTCGCGCTGGTCACCGGCGCGAGCCGGGGGATTGGCGCGGCGACGGCGGAAGCCCTGGCGCGGGAAGGCGCCCACGTCATCCTCACCGCCCGCACCGTCGAGGCTCTCGAAGAGGTCGAGGATCGGGTCCACGCCGCCGGCGGCAGCGCCACGATCGCGCCGCTCGACCTCACCGAATCCGACAGCATCGCGAGACTTGCGGCGGCGATTGCGGGGCGATGGCAGGCGCTGGATATCCTGGTCCTCAACGCGGCGACGCTCGGTACCCTCACCCCCGTCGCGCAGATCGACGGGCCGGAGTTCAGCCGCGTTCTGACCTTGAACGTGCTCGCCAACCAGGCGCTGATCGCAGCTTTCGACCCGCTGCTCCGCCGCAGCCCGGCTGGGCGGCTGCTCGCGGTCACCTCGAGCGTCGGCGGTCATCCGCGGGCCTATTGGGGCGCCTACGGCGCGTCGAAGGCGGCCCTGGAGACGCTGGCGCTGAGCTATGGCGAGGAGGTGCGCAACCTGGCGCCGCTGAAGGTCGCGATCGTCGATCCCGGCGCCACCGCCACCACGATGCGGGCCCGCGCCTTTCCCGGCGAGGATCCGACGACGATCAAGCCGCCGGCGGAGGTGGCCGACGCGATCGTCAGGCTGCTGCGGGGGAACTTCCAAACCGGCTATCGGCTGGAACTCGGTAAATAGTTCAGGGGCCCTCGTGGAGAGGGTCCGTCCCGTGCTCGGGGATTTCGTCCAGCTCCCGCCGGTTCTTCTCCGCCTCCTGCTCGATGGCCTCGTCGTCGCTCGGCAGGTCCTTGGGGTCACGCGGTTCGGTCATGTCTCGTCTCCCGCCCGGTGAACGCCCGAGCCGGGAACCCGCTCCGCCCGAGCGGGGTTTCGGGCGGCATGGCACCTTCGGCACAACAGGCCCACGCCCAGGCAGGGCAAGGCGAAACGGTGATCGGCTGGAAGCTCGATCGCGACCAGAGGAAGGAGCTGCTCCAGCAATTCCTGCCCAGGTTCCGCGAGGTGGTCGCCGACCATGTCACCTTGCGGTCGAAAGCCTCCGACCACGCCGCCCTCCCGGAGGAGACCCACGGTGAGATCGTCGGCCGCGCCCATGACGGCAGGGGCGTCGAGGCGATGGTGGTGTCGATCGGCGGCACGACGGACCGGCCCGACGGCAGCACCTACCATATCACCTGGTCGCTCGAGGAGGGGCGGCACGCGCGGGAGTCCAACGACGTGCTGCGCGAGCATGACTGGGAGATGTTCGACCTGCCGATGCCGGTGAAGCTCCTGCCCGCCCGCTTCGGCTGAGGCGATGGCCCGGCAGCTTTACCTCGATTGCGACGGCGTTCTCGCCGATTTCAGCAAGGGCGCCGCTGCGGCCCTCGGCATGCACCCGAAAGCCTTCGAGAAGCGCTTCGGCACGGGCCGCTTCTGGGCGAAGCTCGCGACAGCGCCCGATTTCTACTTCGGCCTGCCGCTCATGCCCGATGCGATGACCCTGTTTGACGCCGTGAAGCATCTCGATCCGATCATCCTCACCGGTCTTCCCCGAGTCAATTGGGCCGCGGACCAGAAGGTGCGGTGGGCGGCGAGATACTTCCCCGGGACCCGCATCATCACCACCATGGCCCGGGACAAGCGCGACCATGCCAAAGAGGGCGACGTGCTGGTCGACGACCAGATCAAGCACGCCCACCTCTGGGAGGGCGCCGGGGGCGTCTTCGTCCACCACGAGAGCGCCGACGATACGATCGAGCGGCTGAAAGACTATTTCGACCTCTGATGATCCTCGCTCCCGCGAAACCGAGGGAAGCAGATATCAGCTAGGATGCGCCTCGACCTCCTCGGCGCTGCTCTGCTCGCCCGCCCCGCGGCTCCTGCGGCTCCAGAGGAAGAGACCCGCCCCCGCCGCCGCGACGGCACCCGCGACGAGCGGGAGACCCGGCGTGATAGCCGCGCGGGTGTAGAGGCTCGGGCGGATCAGGCTCCCCTGGTGGTCGCCATAGACTTCCGCCTGGGCGTTGCCGACGTGCAGATTGTCCCCGGCCGTCCCGGGACGTGAGCCGATCTGAGCCGGATAGAGAGCCTTCTCGGCGAGCCAATCCATCACCCGCGGCGCCGCCTTGTACAGCGCGCTCATCGTGCGCGCGGAGCTTCCGACATAGAGGTCGCGAACCGCATGGGTCGCAGCGTAGAGGATCGTCGCCGCCGCGTCCTCCGGCTTATAGACCGGCGGCGGCAGCTTCGGCTCGGCTTCGGTATAGTTCTTCACATGCTGCGGCATCGGCGTGCCGATCGAAGCCGGCTTAACCAGCGTCAGCGAAATCGGCGCGCCGTCCGCCTCAAGCTCCATCCTCAAGGCGTCGACGAACCCCTTCACCGCGTGCTTGCTGGCCGAATAGATGCCCTGGAGCGGGTGCGGGACGTCGCTGGTGGCGCTGCCGACCGTGACGATCGCCCCGCCCCTCTCCTTCAGCTCGCGCGCCGCGATCTGCGAGCCGTAGACCATGCCCCAGAAGTTGGTCTCGAACAGCTGTCGCATGTCCTCTTCGGAGACTTCGTCGATCCGGCCCCAGATGCCGACGCCGGCATTGTTCACCCAAGTGTCGAAGCCGCCATATTCCTCGCGGGCGCGGCGGGCGACATTCTCCAGTTCGTCGCGCTTCGACACGTCGGCCATGACGAAGGTCGCCTGGCCACCGGCCTGCTTGATCTGGTCCACCGCCTCGGCGAGCGCGTCGCGCGTGCGGGCGGCGAGGACGACCTTCGCCCCGCGCGCCGCCGCGGCCTCGGCCGTGGCGAGGCCGATCCCGCTCGACGCGCCGGTGATGACGATGACCTGCTCTTCCAAAGGCTTAAGCTTCGTGGCCACGCTCATTCTCCATGTCTGGGGTTTCGGACTCTCAACGCGTCAGGCGCGGGGCCGTTCTTCCGGTGCGCCGCATTTGCGGCACGGCCCGCGCCTTCTATAGTCGTGCGTCGGAGATGCGGAGAGACGGTTGAAACATCTGGGTTTTGTAGTCGCGGCGTTGCTCCTCACGGCGGCCAAGGCGCCAGAGCAGCGTACGATCAGATATCGCGTGGCGCCGGTGAAGCAGGCCGACGGCAGCCGGGCGCTCGCCGTCCGGATGAAGTTCCGGGGAGATGCGGACGGCGAGACGGTGCTCGAGCTCCCTACGTCCTGGGCCGGTTCGGACGAGCTGTGGCGGTTCGTGAAGGGGCTGGAGATACGGGGCGCCAAAAAGCTCAGCGGCTTTTACGACGTGCCGATCCTGCACCATAAGCCAGGTGCGAAGATCAAGGTCCGCTACAATGTCGTCTCCGCCTATGCCGAGGATCCGGGCTTCGCGTACGAGAAAGCGCGACCGATGGTTCGGCCGGACTGGTTCTTCGTCCACGGCGAGACGATCTTCGTCCAGCCGCGCGGGCGAGAGGCTTCGCCGGCACGATTCCGCTGGGGCAAAATCCCAAAAGGTTGGAAAGTCGCCTCGGACCTCGACCATCTCCGCCGCTATCCGAGCAGCCTGGCCAATCTGGTCAACAGCGTGGCGATCGGCGGCAAGGATCTTCGTGTCGTTTCCCGGACGACCGGGGAGGCGCAACTGCGCGTCGCGATGGTGGGCCACTGGCGGTTCGAACCCGACGCGATGGCGGATCTCGTCCAGACAATCGTCCTCGCCTCCGACGCCTTATGGGGCGAGAAGAGCACCCCCTTCCTGGTGGCGATGGCGCCGCTCGGGGACGTCCCAACCGGGCTCACCTACACGGGCACCGGCCGCACCGACGCTTTCTCCATCGCCTCCACCGGCGCCTTCGACCTGGCCGCGGCCAAGCGCTTCCTCGCGCACGAATATATGCATACGTGGGTCCCGATCATGCTCGGTGCCATGCCCGAGGAGGAGGCGTCGGACTACTGGTTCAGCGAAGGCTTCGCGGACTATCTGGCCGCTAAGGTGCTGGTGCGGAGCGGACTTTGGTCGATGGCCGAATATGTCGCCGACACGAACGAGACGCTGCTCCGCTACGGCATCTCCCCGGTTCGCAACGCAACCGCGACCGAGGTGGCGGAGGGCTTCTGGTTCGATCCGAACCTCCAGCGGCTGAGCTACGACCGGGGGCACCTGCTCGCCGCGAGGATCGACGCGGAGATCGCGGCGGCGCGGGACGGAATGGCGATCGAGGACGTGCTGCGAGCCCAGCGGCGCATCGCGGACGGCAGCACCGAGCTCGCCACCACGCTCTTCCGGAAGACGCTCCTGGAGCAGACGGGCATCGACATGGAAGCCGAGGTGGAGCGGTATATGCGACGGGGGGCGGCGATGACGCTGCCTGCGGACCTCTTCGGCGAATGCGCCCGCCTGGTCAGCGACCGGCGCAGAACCTTCGACCGCGGCTTTGACGCGGCGGCGACGCGGCGGGCGAACGGGGTGATCGCGGGGGTGACGCCGGAGGGGCCCGCCTACGCCGCCGGCATGCGCAACGGCATGCGCCTGATCGAGCGCGAGGCCGGCAAGATCGGAGACTCCTCGGTCGAGATCGCCTATCGCGTCGCCGACGCGGCCGGGGAGCGCGTGCTGCGCTACTTCCCCGCGGGGCAGGGAGAATTCGAAGTGCAGAGGATGGAGCTGACCGCCGCGGGGCCGGAGCAGGAAGCGCGCTGCAAGGCCCGCTTCGGAGGCAAGGCATGAGCTTCACGGCGAGGATCCTGCTTCTCGGCTCCGGCGAGCTCGGCAAGGAGTTCGCCATCTCCGCCAAGCGCCTCGGCGCCTATGTGATCGCCTGCGACAGCTACGCGGGAGCGCCCGCCATGCAGGTGGCGGACGAGGCCGAGGTGTTCTCGATGCTCGACGGCGAGCGGCTGCGCGCGGCGGTGGAGCGGCATGCGCCCGATTTCGTGGTGCCCGAGGTGGAGGCGATCCGGACCGAGGTGCTGGCCGAGGTCGAGGCGGAAGGCACCACCGTCGTTCCCTCCGCCCGAGCGACGCAGATGACGATGAACCGCGACAGCATCCGCTCCCTCGCCGCCGAGAGCCTCGGCCTTCGCACCTCGCGCTACCGCTTCGCCGAGAGGTTCGAGGAGGTGGAGGCAGCCGCCGCCCACACCGGCTTTCCCTGCGTGGTGAAGCCGGTAATGTCCTCCTCCGGCAAAGGCCAGAGCACCGCCGAGGGTCCCGACGAGCTCCGCCACGCCTGGGACTATGCCGTGGCGATGATGCGCGGGGACAGGGCGCGGGTGATCGTCGAGGAGTTCGTCCGCTTCGATTATGAAATCACCCTCCTCACCGTCCGCACCCGCGAAGGCGTCCTCTTCTGTCCGCCGATCGGCCACCGGCAAGAGCGCGGCGACTACCAGGAGAGCTGGCAGCCGACGCCGATGTCGGCAAAGGCGCTCGCCGACGCGCAGGAGATGGCGCGGCGCGTGGTGGACGATCTCGGCGGCTACGGGTTGTTCGGAGTCGAATTCTTCGTCGCCGGCGACGAGGTGATCTTCTCCGAGCTGTCGCCCCGCCCGCACGACACCGGGATGGTCACGCTCATCTCGCAGAACCTCTCCGAGTTCGACCTTCACGCCCGCGCGGTCATGGGCCTGCCGATCCCGGTCATCGCGGCGCGCGCGCCCGCCGCGGCCTCGGCGGTGATCCTCGCCGACCGGGAGGCGGAAAGCTTCCGCTTCGAAGGGGTTGCTGAGGCTCTCGCCCTCGGCCGGGAAAATGCCGAGGTAGACGTGCGCATCTTCGGGAAGCCCGTGACTCGCAAATACCGGCGCATGGCCGTCGCCCTCGCCACCGGCGCGAGCGAGGAGGACGCACGCAGGCTCGCAATGACCGCCGCTTCCAGGGTGCGCATCGCCTACGAGTGACGTTGCTGTTCGCCGGTTGACAGCCGTCACGGCTCTGCGGTAGCAGTGTACTAAAGGAATATCACAATAGTGCTCTTTCTTCGCCCCAATCCTGCGTCAGGGGTGCCGATCTACCGGCAACTCAAACAGCAGATCCGCCACGCGGTGGAGACGGGCGCGCTTCGCCCCGGCGACACACTACCGCCGATCCGCACGCTCGCCGAGCAACTGGTCGTCAACGTCAACACCATCGCGCGCGTCTACCGCGAGCTCGAGGCCGAGCGGCTGATCGAGCTTCGCCAGGGGGTCGGCGCTTTCGTTTCCGATACCCGCAATCCCATGGCCGAGGCCGAGGGGCGGCTGATCGAGGCGCGCGGCCTCACCCGCGCGTTCGTCCGCGGCCTCCAGGAGCGCGGCCTCAGCAGCGACGAGATCCGCCGCCTCCTTCAAGTCACGCTCGACGAGGTCCTCGCCGACGCCTGCCCTCGCGCCCTCGCCCCGACGGAGTAGCCGATGCCGAACGACAATGTGATAGAGACCGCGGGGCTCACAAAACGCTACGGGGATTTCGAGGCGGTGACGGACCTCACCCTCTCCGTCCGCCGCGGCTCGATCACCGGCTTCCTCGGCCAGAACGGCGCCGGCAAGAGCAGCACCATCAAGATGCTGCTCGGCATGGTCCGCCCGACCGCCGGCGGCGGGCGCGTGCTCGGCCACGAAATCCTCGATCCGGACGACAGCGTCGCGATGCGCCGCCGCCTCGCCTATGTCGCCGAGGACAAGCGCCTCTACGATTACATGACCGTGGGCCAGCTGATCCGTTTCACCCGCGCCTTCTACCCCGGCTGGCGGGAGGAGGTGGAGCGCGAGCTCCTGGAGGACTTCCGCCTGCCGCTCGACCGGCCGATCAAGAAGCTCTCCAAGGGAATGCGCACGCAGACCGCCCTGCTGCTCGCCTTCGCCCGGGGAGCCGAGCTTCTGATCCTCGACGAGCCGACGGAGGGGCTCGACCCCGTCGTCACCGAAAAGGTGCTGCAGCTCACCGTCCGCGCCGCCGCGGAAGGATCCACCGTCTTCTTCTCCTCGCACCAGATCGCGGAGGTGGAGCAGATTGCCGACAGCGTTCTGCTGATCGACCGCGGCCGGCTGGTGCTCGAAACCAGCCTCGATGCGGTGAAGGAGGAATTCCGCCGCATCCAGGTGGTGCTCGACCGCGAGAAGCCAGTCGACCTGACGATGGTGCCGGGGGTGCGGGCCGTCGAGTCGGAGGGGCGGCTCGTGTCGATCGTCGCCAGCCACAACGTCCACGGCATCGTCGAGCGCATTCGGCGGCTCCATGACGGCCGCGTGGAAGTGCTGCCGCTGACCCTGAAGGAAGTGCTCCTCGCCAGCATCGGCACGCGCCAATGAACGGCCTCACGGCCCTCGCCCGCAAGGCCTGGCTAGAGACGCGGGCGCGATTCCTGGTGGGGGCGGCGGCGGTCGTCGGCGTCGCCGGCTTCATGACGCTGATGCGGCCCGAGATCGCCGCCCAGTGGCGGCGCGACCTCGTTGAGCACCCGGAATGGCAGAACCCGATCTGGTTCGACCAGGTGCTGAACGACTATTCCTTCTACCTCTGGCACTACCTCTACCAGGACATGCTCCAGAAGGTGCTGGTCGTGTTCGCCGTCCTGCTCGGCGTCGGCGGACTGACGCGGGAGGCGCAATACGGCACGGCGGGCTTCACCCTCGGCCTGCCGCTGAGGCGACCGACGGTGATCGGCGTCCGGGCGGCGGTGTCGGCCGGCCAGCTGACCCTCCTGGCGTTGGCCGCGGTAGCGACGATCATGGTAGGTTCGAGCATCGTCGGAGAGCCCTACCCGGCCGGCCACGCGCTCCTCCACGGCGCGCTGATGCTGCTCGGAGCACTCGTCGCTCTGGCGGCCTCGCTCGCCGTCTCCGCCGCGATCGAGGGGGAACATGCGCCGATGCTGATCGGCCTGTCGGCGGTCAGCCTGCTCTACTTCCTCGCAGCGCCCTACAGCGACGGTGGGCCGGAGCCGCCGGTCGTGCGGGCGCTGAACCTTCCCGGCGTGATGGCAGGGGGCCCGGGCGCAGGCACGGCCGACATACGCTGGGCCGGGGTCGCCGTGGCCGCCGCCCTGGCCGCTCTCGCTTTCGGCTTCGCCTGCAAGAGGAGCATGCGCCGTGACTATTGAGCTGCGCCAGCTGCTGCTCAAGGCTTGGCTCGAGACGCGCGGCCGCTTCCTCGCGGCGGCCGCCGTGTTGTCGTTGCTGGGCGTCTCGACGGTGGTCCGCGCCGAAGGCACGATTGCCGGTTGGGAGCATTTCCACGGCGGCGAGGAGATGCCCTACGCCCTCTACGTGTGGCTCTCGCTGTCGCACGGCTATTTGCAGTTCATCTGGATCATCTGCGCGATCATCCTCGGTCTCGGCGGTCTGCTGCGCGAGCATTCGCTGGGCACCGCCGGCTTCACCCTCGCCCTGCCGGTGAGCCGCCGCGCGATCGTGCTGACCCGTGCCGCCGTGGGGGCCGCGGAGGCGGTGCTCCTCGCCCTCATTCCCGAGCTCATCGTGGCGTTGCTGTCGCCGCTCGCCGGCCGGACCTATCCCGTGGCCGAGGCCCTGCTCTTCGCCAGCCTGATCGCCGGCGGAGGCCTCGTCTTCTACGCGCTCGGATTTCTGCTCTCGCACCTGCTCGCGGGCGAATATGCCGCCCCTTCCGCCGGACTCGCGATCGCCGCCGCCTGGTACCTCCTCACCAAGCTCCCGGAGCTGGACCCGCTCAACGTCTACAAACTGATGACGGGCGCCGAGTACATGGTCGGCAAGACCTACCTGCTCGGCGGCGATTATCCGGTGCTTTCGGTCACCCTCTGGCTGGGCGCCGGCGCGGCGTTGATTGGGACGTCGGCATCGGTGGCGAGCCGACGCGCCTTCTGAGGGCCCGGGATGTTCACCGGCGCGGCCGCCGCATCTCCCCGAGCACCCGATCGAGCAGGCGGGCCGTTCCCGGATGCTCCGTCAAGGTTTCGGTGACGCGCTCCACGACCTGCTGGAACTTGGCCTCGTTGAGCAATTCCGGCCCGAGCTGATCGGCAAGGACGTTCTCAACCAGCGCGCGGCGCAGCTGGCGCTCGTCGACGCCTTCGACGGACGCCAGCGCCTCCACCGCCCGACGGCCCTTTACATCGCCCGCACCGCTGCCCCCCTTGCGCTCCGACTTCCGGCCCTCGGCCTTCGCACGCTCCGCCAGCCGTTGGCGCAACAGCATGGCGAGCCGGTCGACGTTCGAGATCGGGTCCATCGGCGCCGGGATCCGTCAGTGCTTGGTCGACTTGGCGGCATATTGCTGCAGCAGCAGGTGCGTCGCCGAGATCGGCGCCGCCTCCGGCTCAGCCGCGGCACCCGCTTCGGCCCGTTTCGCTTCCGCTTCGTCGATCACCATCTGCATGTCCCGGCTGATCAGGGGATGCTCGTCATTGTTCGCGATCCCTCGCCTGAGGTGCGCGACAGCCTCCTCGAATTCGTCGCGGGCAAGGTAGCGAAGCCCCGCCGCGAACAGGCGCAGCGCGTCGTCTTCCGGCCGCTTCTCCAAAGGCAGCCAGACAGCTTCCGCTGCCGCCGCGTCCCCGGAGCTGAGCTCGAGCAGACCGAGCTGGAAGCGCGCCACCGCATAGCCGGGCACCAGCGCCACCGCCCGCCCCATCCGATCGCGCGCCTCGCCGTAGCGTTGCTGCCCCGCCATTACCGAGCCTGCGAGGAAGTGCAGCCGGGCGTCGCGCGGGTAGCGGACGGCGAGCGCCTCGACCGCGGCGAGCCCGGCGGCATCGTCGCGACCCAAGGCTTCCAGCGCCGCCGCCAGGTCTGCCTGCGGACAGGATTCGTCGTGCCGTTCGTCCATGTCTTTTCCTCCTACCTTTCCAGTCGGAACCCGCTCCGGCCGAGGCGCTTTCTCAGCAGCGCGAGCGCGCCCTTGTGCAGTTGCGAAATGCGCCCCTTGCTGAGGCCGAACGCCGCCGCGATCTCCTCGAAGGGAACTCCCTTCAGATAGTGGAAGCGGATGATGCCCTGCTCCCGTTCGGGCAGGCGGTCCACCTCGGCAGTGATGCGGCGGATCGATTCCTCCCAAACTAGGCCGTCATAGGCTCCGGGAGGGTCTCGTTCCGGCTCGCCGACATAGAGAGCCGTCCCCTCCAACATGAAGCCGATAGCGAGCCCCACCGCCACCTCGATCAGCGCCTCGAGCGCCTCCGGCGCGGGAAGTGCCTCCGCCCCGAGGGAAGCGAGCGACGCGGTCCGTTCCCGCCGCACCCGGTTGCGGAACGATATCTGCTCCCGCACCTCGCTCATCTTAGCGATGCCGCTGAGGATGCTGCCCGCGATCCTCCGGCCGGCATAGGCGCGGAACGGCACCCCCAGCGCCGGGTCGAACCGATCGAGCGCCTCGAGCAACCCCGCGCACGCCAGCTGGTGGAGGTCGCCGAACTCGATCTCCGCGCCGCCGCGGCGGAAGTGTCTGCCGGCGACCGAGCGGGCGAACGGGAGATAGAGGGCGAACAGCTTCTCGCGCGCAGCCGCCGAGTCGCGGGCCCTGAAGGCGTCCCACAGCGCGCGCTCGGCCTCGGCGGGATCCGGCAGCAGGGACGGAACATTGTCCATGACCGGCTATCGGAAGCTCCCGAGCACGCCCTCGAGGATCAAGCTCCAGCCGTCGATCAGGACGAACATGAGAACCTTGATCGGCAACGACAGCGTCGCGGGCGGCACCATCATCATACCGAGCGCGAGCAGGATGCTCGAGACGACCAGATCGATGAGCAGGAACGGCAGCAGGATGACGAACCCGATCTTGAAGGCCACCCGCAGCTCGTTGAGCATGAAGGCGGTGGTCAGCGGCATCAGTCCAACCTGCGCGGCGGTGTCGGGCAGCGGCTGGCGGGACATGCGGTAGACGGTCTCCAGGTCGCGGTCGTGGACCTGCCGGAGCATGAATTCACGCAGCGGTCCGGCGCTGCGCTCGAGCGACTGCTCGACGGCAGCCCCTCCTGCGAGAAAGGGCTGTACGGCGTCCCGATTGATCGCCGTGAAGGTCGGCATCATCGAGAAGGCTGTGAGGAAGATTGCGAGGCTGATCAGCACCTGGTTCGGAGGCGTCTCCGGCATGCCGAAGGCGTGGCGGATCATCGACAGGACGACGATGATCCGAACGAAGGAAGTCATGCAGATGAGCAGCGCCGGGATCAGCGCCATCATCGTCAGGATCAACGCGATACGCACCGTCTCGGACGTCTGCGACGCCGCCGCTGGGCCGGAGGCGCCGGGGGCACCCGCTGGGACGACGGCGTCGGCCGCCCCCGCGAGCGCGCAAAGGGCGAAGCCGCCCGCCAGTGCGAGCGACAAGATCCGCTGCGCCCTCACGCAACGCCCGCCGGCTCTTCGGTGTCGTCCCCACCCGCAACGCCGAGCAGGGTCGCCCCCTGCGCGCTGGCGGCGAGAACGACCTCGCGCTCACGGATCCTGACGATGCAGATGTCCACGTGCTGGTTGAGCCGCAGTCGCTCGACCAACTGGAGGCGGCGCTGACCGGTCTGGAGCAGCGGCCCTCCGCCGCGCAGCCGCGTCCTCAGCGCGAGCGCCGCACCGCCCGCGAGCAGCAGGCAGAGAAGGAGCGCCGCGAGCACCCGCCACACCGGGACTTCCGTGCCGCCACCCTGGCCCAGCCGCTGCGCGACGGCCGGCGCCGCGGCGAGCAGAAGTGCGGCCGCCGGCGCCGCGCGCGCCAGAGCCCGGCCGACGGCGCGGCGCCGCGTCATGCCGAGGCGACCTCGACGATGCGGAGGCCAAAGCTTTCGCCGACCGCCACGATCTCGCCGCGGGCGATCAGCCGCTGGTTCAGGTAGACTCCGACGAGCTCGCCCAGCCCGCGGTCGAGCGGCAGGACGGCGCCCTCGCTGAGGCCGAGAAGCTCGTCGAGCGTCATGCGTGCTTCGCCCAGACGGACCTGAAGGGTGACCTCCACGTCGCGCAACAGGTCCGAATCCGCGGTCAGCAACGGCGTCGGCGGACGGCCCTCGATGGCGGCATCAGGCTGGGGCTTTTCCATCTTGCGTTTCCTTCTTGGGACAACCGGCGGGTTGGAGAGCGAGGGCGAGCCGGTCGCCGGCCGCGGCGAGCGAGGCACGGGCGAGCAGGCGGGTCGAGGAGGCCAGGCGCAGCTCGGCGCCCGCCGCAACGGAGGTGTCGAGCACCAGGAGGTCCCCGGGTGCGAGCGCGACCACCTCGCCGAAGGGCAAAACGGCACGGCCGAGCACCGCCTCGACCCGGACCGGCGTGGCCGACAGGGCGTCGGAGAGCGGCGGGAGCGGATCGGCTTGTGCGCGTGCCGGAGCGAGGCTCTTCCGTACCGCGCCCGCCCAGAGGCCCACCGGGAGAGCGAGGCGCAGCAAAGTCTCGCCGCAGCCGATCGCAGCGGCGGCGACGATGCCGCCCCGTCGCCCGAACGGATCGAGGACGCGGCGGGGCGCGGAAGCGTCGTCCGCAGCGAGCCCGAAGGCACGTTCCACCTCCGCGCTTAGATCGGCGATCATTCGGTCCGTAAAGCCGTCGACGATGTCCGCGTCCGCTTCGGAGAGGACCAGCGACTCGATGGAAGCCTGCAAGGCCGCCCCTGCGATCCGCCGCATCTCGGGGCGGGAGGTCGCGATCGCGACGGTCCGGCCATAGGCCACCCAGCCGCCCTCGATCGCGCCGGGATAGTGGCCGTTCTCGACGGGCTCGACGGACGCGAGAACGAGACTGGACGGTCCCAGCCACCGCGCGGACCATGTTTCGAACGCGGCGGCGAGGGTCGCGCCGACGGCGGGAACGTTCGCGGCACCGACCGGCAGCCAGGATGTGGCGGCGTCCATCAGCCCTGACCCCGCATCCCGAACAGCTGCTGGATCATGTCGTTCGAGACGCTGACGACCTGCGACGACGCCTGGAAACCGCGCTGGATCAGGATCAGGTCGCCGAATTGCTGGGAGAGATCGACGTTGGACGCCTCGATCTGCCGCGAGAGCAGCCGTCCGCCTCCGTCCGCCCCGCTCCTCAGCAGGCGGAAGTCGCTATTGCCGCGGTTCCGAAAGGCGCCGTTGCCGAGCCGCTCGAGCTCCTGCGGGTTGCGGAAGTCCGCGAGCGCGACGTAGCCCAGCTCCTCGGTCTTCTCGTTGGTGTAGGTGAGCTTTACCTGACCGTCCTCCGCCACCGTAACGCTGGCGAGGGTGCCGACGGCGTTGCCGTCCGTCTTCGAGGCACGGATGCTCGACACCGTTCCGGTCGAGAAGGACGTCACACCCTTGCTGAAATCGAGAACGACCGAGAGCGGATCGGCGCCCGCGGGGCTGGCGTTGATCGTCAGCTTGCTGGTCGTCGGATCGACGGTGCTGCCGATGAACTTCAGCGTGGTCTCGCCGACGGCCGCACCCTTGTCGTCGGTGACCGTGACCTTCCACTGGCCGGGGGAGCCGGTGACCGGCTGGAACTGCACCTTCCACACCTGCTTGCCGCCGCGCGAATCGTAGACAGCGATGTTGGAGACGCTCGCTTCCGTGGCGGTCGTGGAGAGGTTGTCGGAGAACGTGACGGTCGTGGTCGCGACTGGAGGGCTCGTCCGCTTGTCGGCGATGTTCACGGCGACGGCGCGTCCCGTCGAATCGAGCACCGCGAGCTGGTATCCGGTGACGCGATCGGAGACGTAGCCCTTGTCGTCGACGGCGAACTGCCCCGTCCGGCTGTAGAGCGTGTTCTGTCCATCGAGGAGGACGAGGAACCCGCCGCCCTGGATGGCCAGGTCGAGGTCGTTCTCGGATTGCCTGAGGTCGCCCTGCCGGAAATCGATCGTCGATCCGTCGAAGCGGACGCCGTCGCCCCCCTGCTCCGCCGGGCTCCAGCCGAAATTGCTGCCGAGGCCGCCGTAGCTGAACACGTCGCTGAAGCTCACAGACGTCGCCTTGAACCCGGGCGAGTTGAGGTTCGCGACGTTGTTGCTGATGGTCTGCAGGCCCTTGGAATAGGCATTGAGACCGCTCAGACCGATATAGATTGCTCCAAGCATTGGATTCTCCCCTGTCAGCGGACTTGCGAAATGTTTGCGATGGATATGTTGGCGACGACCTCGCCGGCGGCGGTCTTGATCGTCACCTCCGGCTGGCCACGGGCGAAGGATACGGATTGGACGGTGCCGCTCAGCGTCGTCGGGCCGGAAACGTAATCGACGGTGCGGCCGAGCAGGCTGGTCGCCTGCATCGCCGACTGTGCGGAGAGCAGGTTGGTGATCTGGTCGTTAAGCGTCTGGCTCTGCTGCAGCTGCGAGAATTGCGCGAGCTGGGAGACGAACTGGAAGTTGTCGACCGGCTTCAACGGATCCTGGTAGGTGAGCTGCGTCAGGATGATCTTCAGCAGCGACTGGAAGTCGAGGCCGAAGGCGCTCTGGGAAGACCCTGGAGCGCTGACAGGTGCGAGGGCCATTACGTTCTCCGGAAAACGGGACGATGGGGGTGGAGCGGCTCGCCGTTCAGCGTCAGCCGCGAGAGGGAGAAGCCATATTCCGCGGCGATCGCTTCGGCGGAGCGGCGGAGCGCCTCGCGTGAGCGCTGATCCAGCTGCGGCGCCCCGGCGATAAGCTGGAGGCGGCCGTCCGCATCGATGAGAATGAGGCTGAGAGCGCCAGACGGGCGTCCGCTGGCTTGACGCATCGCGCCGCGTTGCGCCGGCCGCTCCGGTACTTCCAGCGCCTCCAGGAACGGATCGTCCGCACCGACCGACGCGGCAGCGGGGGAAGCCGCAGGCCCGGAGTCGGCGCTGCGGAGCGGAAGCCTGCAGGACTTCTCTTCCGGACCGCTGGGGCCACTCACCGCAGCGGAAGCCCCGGGTCGCACGACGACGGCTTCGGCGGGCGCGGCGAGAGCCAGCGCGGCGGGGAGGATTGCGCCGGCTGCCTCGGGTGAGATCGAGCCCGCCTGCAGGCGGGGCGCGGTGTCCGTCGGCGCGGCCTGTGAATGCGCGAGGCCGAAAAGACTGAGTTCGGCAAAGCCGAAGGCGCGCTCGCGCGGCCGGGCCGGTCCCGTCGCCGCTTCGGCAAGGAAGCTTGCGAAGGGCTCCTGCGGCGCCCCGGCCGCGGCAGCCGGCGCTGCGAACGTCCGGGGCGGGGTCTCGCCGGTTACTATCTTCATGCCCGCCCCTTCCGCGATGCGCGGTCCGCCGCTTCAGCGAGTGCCGTCTCTTCGCGATGCTGAGCGACCCTGCGGGCCGAGCGCCTCGCCTCCTCCTCGGCCGCGTCGGCCCGCGCATGGGCGATCTGCCGGGCTTGCGCCTTCCGGTCCCGCTCCTCGCCGGCGGCACCATCCGTCCGCTCGAGAAACCTCAGCTCCTCTTCCCGTCCCCGCACGGATGCCGCCCAGACGGCCGCGACCGCGGGGTCGAAACGGCCCTCCATCGACGCGGCCCATCCTGCCTGCGACTCGCCGAGCCGCTCGGCGCCGGCGTTCCGGTCCGACCGGGCTTCTCGCGCCGCGGCAGCGGCACGAGCCGCCTCGACTTCCGCCGCATTGCGCTGGATTTCCCGCACCTCTGCGACCTCGCGGAGGCGCCGTGCCATGTCCCGCCGCTCCATCAGCCGTTCCCGACGGCGAGGGCGAGCGCGTCGCCGCACGCGGAATAGGGGGTACGCTCGTCCTGCCGCTGCTTCAGGAAGCCGAGCAGCGCCGGACGCCGGGCGACGGCCCGGTCGATGTCCGGGCTGCTGCCCTCCGCATAGACGCCGGATTCGATAAGCGTGCGCGCGTTGTCGTAGGTGCTGAGCAGCGCCACGGCGTTGGTCGCCGCGGCCCGGAGCGTCTCCGGCGCCAGATCCGACGCGAGGCGGCTGATGCTTCGCGGAACGTCGATCGCGGGATAGTGCCCCTGCTCCGCCAACCGTCGCGACAGGATGATGTGGCCGTCGAGCAGCGACTTCATCATCTCCGCCACCGGATCGTCGACGTCGTCGGTTTCGCTCAGGACCGTCATCAGGGCCGTGATAGAACCCTCTCCGCGCACCGCGCCGCAGCGTTCCACGAGCTTCGGGATCGCTGCGAAGACGCTCGGCGTATAGGCGCGCACGGTCGGCGGTTCGCCCGCGGCGAGGCCGATCTCGCGCATCGCCATCGCAAGCCGCGTCACGGAATCGAGGAACAGTACGACATGCTCGCCCCGGCTGCGCCAGTGCTCGGCCAGCGCGATGGCATAGTCGCCCGCGCGGACCCGCATCGCCGCCGCCTGATCCGACGTCGCGGCGACGAGGACGGCGCGCGCCTTTGCTTCCGCGGATAGGCCCCGACACCACAGCGCCTCTACCTCGCGCCCGCGCTCGCCGACCAGGCAGAGGACGATGCGGTCCGCCTGCACCTGCCGGGTCAGCTGGGCCATCAGGCTGGTCTTGCCGACGCCGCTCGCGGCAAAAATGCCGATCCGCTGGCCATGGCCGATGGTCAGCAGGCCGTCGATCGCGCGAATGCCGGTCTCCAGCACTTTCGTAGGCGAGGTCCGGTCTAGCGTCGCCACCTCCGCGCCTGCCAGGCTGGCCCGCTCGGTCGCCCGCACCGTCCCCTTGCCGTCGATGGGCGCGCCGAACGGGTCCACCGCGCGGCCGAGGTAGGCGTCGCCGACCGGCACGCCGTCGCTCCCCGGGCAGGCCCGTACTTCCGCGCCCGAGAAGGTGCAGGGGCCGTCGGCAAAGGGCATCAGCAGCACGGACTCGCGCTCCACCCGCACGACCTCTGCGAGCACGGGGCCTCGCGCGTCGCGTGTCTCGATAGTGCAGAGGGCGCCGCGCGAGACGTTCGGGCCGTCGGCTTCCACGTGCGTCGCGAGGATCTTGCGGACGCGCCCCGTCCGCGCAACTGTCTCCGCGGCGGTAATCGCGTCGATGAGGGCGCGGGCGTTCATGATGCGCCCCTCCCCTCGCCCATCTCGTCCAGCAGCTGCCGCAGCACGCCCCATTGCTGGCTGAGGCCGGCCTCGACCGTGCCGAGCAGCAGCACGATCCGGCAATCGCCCGAAGACAACCGTTCGGACGCGATAACCTCGAGACCCGACCGGTCCAGCAACGCGCCGAGGGACGCGGCGGCGGCGGCCTCCGGAAAGTCGGCGCGCGAGACCTCGACCCGCACCACCGACCTTGCCTCGATCTCGTCCATCTGCCGGCGCAGCAGCGCGACCGCGAGTTCGGCGCGGCGGCCCTCCTCGCCGAACAGCTTGTCGAGGGCCGCGCGCGCGACCAGCGCCCCGAGCCGCTCCATCCCTGCCAGGCTGTCTCCGAACCGCGCCAGCGCCTTGCCCGCAGCATCGGATAGCGCCTGCACCCTCTCCTTTTCTCGAGTCGCAGCCTCGCGCAATCCTGCCTGCCGGCCCTTCTCCTCCGCCTCGGCAACGAGATTCACGGCGGCGCCGCTCAGCTTTTCAATGTCCGCGTCGCGCGCGTCGAGTTCGCGCACCAGCCGCGCCGCCTCCGCACGAAGTCCGTGCAGCTCGTCGTCCCGCGCGTCGCGCATCGGCGCCGCGCCCGGGAAGCCGAGTGGCCGGATCTCCGCCTCCCCCGCCGTGCCGGATTTAATGAGGCCGCTCACCGCCGCCCCCGCAGCAACGCACCATGCACATGGCCGAAGAGGCTGCGCCCGCGGTTGACGGGAGGCGGCACCGTGGCCGCCGCCGGGCTGGAACGGAACGGCTCCGCCGCCGCCCGCAGCGCCTTGAGCGCCTCAGGAGTCAGCGCAAATGGATCGACCGGGGCGGCCGCGAGGTCTCCGCCGGCCCCGGCCAGACGGGCCGCCAGCCAGGGGGACACCCCGTCTATCTCCCACTCACCGCGCGCGACCGGCGCCGGTGCCGGCTTCGGCACCGCCGCGGACACCGGCGATCGTCCCGAAAGCTCATCGAGCATCGCCTCGACAGTCGAGCGCTGGTGCGCATCGAGTTCGCCGAGAATTGACGCCACATCGTCCGCGCCGGCCGTGGCGAGGCCGGCGACGAGGCGTCTCAGGGCCCGGTCAGACGCGCGGCGCGACATCGGCCTCCCTCTGGTCGAGAAGGAGCTTCAGCCGGTTGGCGTAATCGAGCCGCTGGTCCTCGCCCATCGCGCTCGGGGCGGCAGTGCGGCGGCTCCAGAGGAAGACGAAGCCGAGGATCAGGAACAGCGCGGCAGGCGTCCACAGTCCGGTCAGCCACGACGCCGGCGCGCTCTCCTCAGAGCCGCGCGGCCGTATCGCCTCCGCGGCCTCCAGCTCCTGGCTCCACCCTCCGGCGCCGCCACCGCGGCCCGGGGCGCTGGTCACGCTGACCGCGTCGCCGAGGGTCGAATCGAGGCCGATCGCATCGGCCACGAGATCGTTGATCTGCTGCTGCGTCTCGCCGCTCACCGGTCCGCTCACCGTTACGCCGACACGCAGGCCGAAATCGCGCCTCGCAGCTCCTGGCGCTCCCGCCGCCGGCGCCGCCTGCATCAGCGGCTGGCGATCGCCGGCCGCCGCCCAGACGACCACCTCGATCCCCTGCCGCGGGTAACGGATTTCGAGCTGGCGGCGGATCCGCGCCTCGTAGAATTGCTCGACGCGGCGCTTCTCCTCCATGCCCGGCACGAAGGGGACGTCGGCCGCGGTGTCGGCGCTGGCGATCGCGCCCTGGCCGTTGAGCACGACCACCGCCGACGGTTCGAGCTCCGGAACCGCGGCGGCGACGAGCCGCTGTATGCCACGCACAGTCGGCTCGGTGAGCCGGCTGCCGGCGCGCATCAGCACGGTGACGGAAGCTCGTGACGGCTTGCGGTCGCCGCGAAACACCGTCTGCTCCGCGAGTGCGAGGTGGATGCGCGCCGATTCCACGCCGTCGATCGCCATGATCGTGCGCGCAAGCTCACCCTGAAGGGCGCGCTGGTAATTGATCCTCTGCGCGAATTCGGTGAGACCGAGGCCGGAGGTGTCGAACACCTCGAAACCGACCATGCCCTTGAGCGGGAGGTCCTGTCCCATCACCGCCAGCCGCGTGGTGTCGACCTCCCCGGCGGGGACGAGAATTGTCCTGCCGCCCGCCTCCAGGCGGTACGGGACCTGCTTCTTGTCGAGCTCGCCGACGATGCTCGCCGCGTCGGCCTCGCGCAGGTTCGAGAAGAGCACCGCGTAGCTCGTCCGGAACCAGGCGAAATAGACGATGGCCAGCAGCGCGGCGACGACGGCCACGGCGCTGAGGATCGCGGCGAGCTGGCGGGCCGGCGTGGCGGCTTTGAAGCGTTCCAACATCGCGCCGGGCCCCTAGAGCTGCATTTCCATGATGCGCTGATAGCTTTCCACCAGTCGCGTCCGGACCTGCATCATCAGCTCGAGCGAAAGCCGCGCTTCCTCGAGCGCGAACGTCACCTGGTGGACGGGAATCGAGTCGTCGGCCGCGAAGGCGCGCACCACATTGTCGGCCTGCACCAGCTTCTGGTTGACCGCGCCGATGCCGTCGGAAAGCATCTTCACGAAGGAATCTCCTCCAACAGGCGCGGCGGCCATTCCGCTCGGCAGCAGCGACTGGGCCGCACCCAGGCCGCTCAGCGGAGCAATCGGCAGAACGCTCATCCGAGCCTCCCCAGCTCGAGGGCCTTGGCGTACATTTGGCGGGCTATGTTCATGGCTACCAAGTTGGCCTCGTAGATGCGGGCCGTGTGCACCATCAGAGTCATCTCGCCCGCATGGTCGACCCCGGGATATGAAACATATCCTTTTGCGTCGGCGTGCGGGTGGCCGGGCTCGTAGACCATCCTGGGCGCGACCTGCGTCGGCTCGATCCCGTAGACCGCCGCGCCCGCGGGTCTGGCGCCGGGCTGGCCGGCGGAGAGATGAGTCCCGAAACCCGCGCGCGGACCCGAGATGAGCCGCATCGCGCGATAGGGCTCGCCGAGCCCGGTGCGCGTCGTGTTCGCGTTGGCGAGGTTCTGGGCGATGACCTCCAGGCGGCGCCATTCGACGTCGAGCCCGGTGCGGCTGATTTCCATTGCGTCCATGATCAGCGATTCCCTGAAACGGCGAGCGATTCGAGCTGCATCTGCCGGCCGAGAAGGTCGACGAGGGCGGCGTAGCGCGACGAGGTTTCGGCGGCCGTCGCCAGCTCCATGTCGACCCGGACGCCGGCGCCGCTCGCATCCGCCGCGACCAGCGGCCGCACTGCGTCCACCGAGGCGAGCCCCCCCTGCGCCGCAGAGGCGAGCGCCTGTTCGAAGCTCACCCGCAGCGGGCGGAAATTGGGCGAGCCCGCATTGGCGATGTTCTCCGCCGTCGCCACCGCGCGCGCCGACAGGCCGTCGAGCGCCTTGATGATCATGGCCGATGAAATTGCGTCCATCTTACCTTCCTCACTGAACGATGATTTCGGCGTGCAGCGCGCCGGCGGCCCGGATCGCCTGGAGCACGGCGATGACGCCGCGCGTGTCGACGCGCGCCTTGGTGAGCGCCTGGACCAGAGTCCCCACCGTGGTGTTCGGGAGGCGCACCACCGCGTCCCGTCCGCGCTCGACGTCGAGCCTGGTGTTGGTGACGATAAGGCTCTGGATGCCGTCGTTGCGGTAGCCGCCGTCGTAGGGCTGCGAAGCGTAGCTATCGGCGGTGACGGAGACTTCGATGTCCCCCTGCGAAACGACAACGCTCGAGATCTGGACTCCGCCGCCGGCGACGACGGTGCCGAGCCGCTCGTTGATGACGACCCGCGCCAGCTCGGCCGGAGTGACGGCCACATTCTCGATGCGGGCGACGAGGCGGTTGACGTCTCCGCCGGCTGCGGCGGCGTCGATCACCACCGCGTCGGGGCCGCGCACGCGCGCGACGCCGGTGCCGAGCTCCTGGTTGATGCCGTCGGCGATGCGTCCCGCGGTCGTGAAGTCCGAGTCCCTGAGGATGAAGGTCAGGTCCCGCCCGCCCCCGAGCAGGTCGGAGCGGACCGGATATTCGACCGTCGCACCGCCGGGGAGGATTCCGGAGGTCGGATAGTTGCGCTGCTTCGAGTTGAGCTGGCTGTCGAACCGGTGCCCGCCGACCACCAGCGAGCCCTGTGCGAGGGCATAACTGCGCTGATCGGGCCCGACGAGCGGCGTCATCAGCAGCGTCCCGCCGGCGAGGCTGCGGGCGTCGCCAATCGAGTTGACGGTGACGTCGATGCGGTCGCCCACGTTGGCCGACGCAGGCAGGGTAGCCGTGACGATCACCGCGGCCACGTTGCGGCTCTGGAGCTGCTCCGGCACCACCTGCGCGCCGAGCCGGCTGAGCGCGTTGCGCAGCGCCTGGCGGGTGACCTCACTCCGCGGCGAATCGCCGGATCCTGCAAGCCCGGTGACGATGCCGTAACCGACCAGCGCATTGTCGCGCATGCCGAGGAAGCGGCCGAGGTCGCGCAGCCGGACTTCCTCGGCCGAGGCGGCGGCGGGGGCGGCGATCAGCAGCAGCGCGAGAAGGCGAAGGAGAGTGCGCATCACATCAGCCCCAGGAAGTTGAAGACGCGCTGGACGATCCCCGGCTTCGCGCTGCGCGAGACGTAGCCGTTGCCGTGATATTCGATTTCCGCATCGGCGATCCGCGCGGAGAGCACGACATTGTCGCTGGATATGTCGGCGCGGCGGATGCGCCCGCGCAGGCGGATGTTGGTGCGCTCGCCGTTGATGCGCAGCATGTGTGTCCCGGCGATCGCAAGGTCGCCGTTCGGCAGCACGTGCTCGACGGTGACGCTGATCTGGGCGAGCATCCGCCCCTCGCGTTCGGTGCGCCCGCGGCCGCGGCTGCCGCCCTTGACGTCGAGCCCGGCGGACTGGGAGAAGGAATTGCCGGCGGACACGCTGCCGTTCAGCCGAAGGTCGCGCTCCGACCCCGTCTCCGCCGAATTGGCGCCGTCCGAACGCTCGAACACCAGCACGGTGACGATGTCGCCGACGGCGGAGGCGCTTCGGTCCCCGGCGAGCGCCGCCCACGAGTTGTTCCGATAGAGATCCTCCGCCGCCGCTGGCGTCCCCAGCGCCAGCAGCACGACGCAGGCGAGAAGATTGCACCGCGTCATAGGCCATCCTCTCCGTACGGGACGGACAGCAGCTTCCCCTCAGGCGTGCGCACGAACACAGCCTCACCGAGCCGGCCCGGCTGCGCGGCGGCGACTTGGCGCCGGATCGTGACCGGACCCACGCGCGAGGTGAGGACGAGCTGTGCCCCGGGCGCAAGGTCCGGAAGAGCCGATGCGGGGACGAACGCCACGTCCTCACCCTGCGCAATGTCGCGATCGGCGCGCACCGCCTGCGCTCGGGCGTCGTAGTGCAGCGCCGGCCGGGCGGCGCCCTCGCAGGAGCGGGCATCGAAGTCGCTGCGGAGCGGAATGGCCCCGGCGGCAATTGCCTTGAGGGCGCGCAGACAGGGCCGCTCGACCGCGGGTTGGGGCCTTGCGGTCTCCGCGCTTCGGAGCACGATGACCTCGCCGAGGAGACCTGATGGCAGCCATGCCGCAGCGGCCGGCATGGCCGCGCGGACCCGTTCCGCGACGATGCGGCCCGTGAGCCTCAGGCGCGCCTGGCCCCGGCCGAACCGCGCGACGGTGATCCTTGGCGCGTAACGGCGGAGCCCCGCCGGCAACCCGGCCGGATCGAGGACGTCGGCGAGCCGAACCTCCGCGGCGCGGACCTCGGCGGATGCGAGCAAAGTCGGCGGTCCGCCGGCCGAAGCAGCGGTCGCCAGAGCTGTTGCGAGAAAGAGCCCCCCGGGCATGTCCCCGCCTACCTCTTCAGGCCGTTGGCGATGCCCATCAGCTGGTCCCCCGCCTGCACGATCTGCGCGCTCGCCGCATAGGCGCGCTGCATCATCATCAGCGCGACCATCTCCTCGCTGAGCTCGACGTTGGACAGTTCCAGCGACCCCTGGACAATGGCGGCTGCGCTCTCCTCGCCGGGAGGGACGATGTCGGCGTCGCTCGACGCCTTGTAGAGGCCGCCGTCGATGCCGGTGAGCGCGGAGGCGTCCTTCACGGTGACGAGCTCGATCCGGCCGATCGACTCCGCCTCGGTCGCCCCGGGAACCGACGCGCGGACCTCCCCGCTGCGGTCGATCGCAAGGCCGGTCGCTTCCGTGGGAACGGAGATCATCGCCTTGAGCGGCAGCCCGTTCGAGGCGGCGAGGAAGCCGTCCTCATTGACCTTGAGCGCACCGCCGCGCCACAGCACGGTCTCGCCGGCGGGCCCGAGCAGCTCGATGAAACCGTCGCCGGCGATCGCAAGATCCATCGGACTGCCGGTTTCGCGCAGCTCCCCCTGGGCGAAGACCTTGGCGCTGCCGTCGGCGGCAACGCCGAGTAGCGACGCGGCCGCGACCGAGCTGAGCGCCGGATCGTCCGCAGCCCGGGAAGGCCCAACCAGTTCGGAGAACCGCACCTCGGCGCGCTTGAAGGCGGCCGTGTTCATGTTGGTTATGTTGTTCGCCACCACGTCCAGCGCGCGCTGCTGCGCCTGGAGCCCGGTCGCGCCGATGTAGAAAGCGCCGTTCATCATTTCTCTCCGAAGGTGGTGAGGGCGCGGCCCATGAGATCGTCGTAGACGGAGATCAGCCGCTGCCCGCTCTCCGCGCGGCGGAGCGCCTCCATCATCGCGACCATCTCGTCACCCGTGCTGACGTTTGACGATTCCAGCATCCCTTGGCGGATGACCGATCCCTGGACCTCGTCCGGCTGAACCTCGCCGGCGGCGAAGGCACTGCCCTGCGCCGGCCGCAGCGCACCGCGATCGGCGAAGTCGACGACGGCGACGCGGGCGACCGGCTGCCCCGCGACCGTGACCATCCCGTCGGCCGCGACGCTGAACGTCCCCGCCGGCACGACCACATCGCCGCCGCCGCTTGCCTGCAGCGCCATCCCCTCGCCGGTGACCAGCCTGCCCTCCTCGTCGCGGCGGAACTGACCTTGCCGTGTGTAGAGCACCTCATCATCAGCTCGGACGGCGAAAAAACCCTGACCCATGATCGCAAGATCTGTTGGATTACCGGTGAGTATTTCCTTTCCGGCGGTGAAATCTGGTAAGTTCGAAACCGTCGCATCGAAGGTTCTGTTACCGACACCCGGGCTGGCAAGCGCATGTGCGAAGCTTACCCGTCGCTTGTAGCCCGGTGTAGCCGCATTGGTAATGTTCTGGGCAGAAACCTCTACACGCCTTTCGGCGTTTTGAAGGATTGTTGCTGCCGTTTCTGCGATTCGGTCCATATCTCCTCCTGAATGGACCTTGCTTCTGCGGCAACTTTATTTTCTACTTTTCCACAGTTATTTGAGGAACATATGGAGTTTTGTGGATAACATCTCTCAGGAGGGCCGGGAAAGTCGTGGTTCGGCGTCATCGAAGTTGACGACGGCGAAGGATCGCAGGTCGACGGTGTGCGGCACCTCGGTCACCGACAGGACGGCGAGGCGCGGCATCGTCCGCCGAGTGAAGGTCTTGAGGTGCCTTCGGATGTCCGGTCCGCACAGGAGAACGGGCGCCAGGCTCTCGCGGATCATCGACTCGGCCAGCGGCGCAAGCTTGCGGATCAGTTGCTCCGCAAGCCGGGGATCGATGACGAAGCCGCCGGCCGGCCGTCCTCCCGCGACATATTCGGTAAGCTGAGCCTCGATGCGCGGATTGAGGCTGAGCACGGAGAGCTGATCGCGTCCTGCCCGCAGGCCGTGACAGATGCCGTGACTGAGCCGTTGCCGGACCAGCTCGGTCAGGTCGGAATGGTCCTTCGTCTGGCGGCCGAGATCGACGAGCGCTTCGACGACCAGGTCGATGTTGCGGATCGACACTTCCTCAGCGAGCAGGTTCTGCAACACCCGCTGCACGTCCGACACCGTCATCACCGCCGGGACCAGCTCCTCGACGAGTCCGGGCTGGCGCGACCGTACGCCTTCGAGCATCGAGACGACGTCGGCGCGCGAAAGCAGAAGCGCCGCTTCGCTGCGCAGGACCTCCCCGAGGTGCGTCATCAGCACGGTGACCGGATCGACGAGCGTGTAGCGCGCCTCCTCCGCCTGGTCGCGCGTACCGGCTTCTATCCAGACGGCCGGAAGGCCGAATGCGGGGTCGCGCGTCTCCTCCCCTGCGAGGCGGCTGCTCGCCGCATCGCCGCCGATCGCCAGGATCCGGTCCGGGCGAATGGTCCCGCTGGCGTGGCGGGCGCCGAACAGCGCGATTTCATATTCGAACGGCGCGAGATGCGAGCCGTCCTGGAAGACGACCGACGGCAGGGCCAGGCCGCTGGACTTCTCCTGCTGCTGGCGCAGCGCCGCGATCCGCTCGCTCAGCAGCGGCTTCAGCCCCTGCCAGTGGGCGCTGAGCTCCCGGCCGAGAAGGACCTCCACGGGCGCGACTGCGCGGCTGCCGCCGGCGGCCTCCGTCTCCTCCTCGTCGAAAAGGGCATCGCCGGCCGCCGCGCGCTGGCGCCGTCGGGCAGCCGCCCAGGCGGCGATCGAGATCACCGCGAGAATCGCGATCGGCCATTTCGGCATGCCCGGCAGCGCGAGCAGGACGAGCAGGGTCGCGAGAACGATGAGCAGAATCTTGGGAACCGACGCGAGCTGGCTCACCACTTCGGTGCTGAGCTGGCGGTCGGCGGAGGAGCGGGTGACGATGATGCCGGTGGCGACGGAGATGATCAGCGCCGGCACTTGGGTGACGATGCCGTCGCCGATTGTCAGCAGGGTGAATGTCTGCAGCGCGTGCGACCAGTCCATGCCGAGCTGCGCGACGCCGATGATCCAGCCGGCGAAGATGTCGATCAGCAGGATGATGATCCCGGCGACCGCGTCGCCCTTCACGAACTTGCTGGCCCCGTCCATGGCGCCGTAGAAGGCCGCCTCCTTCTCGAGGTCCTTGCGCCGGCGCTTGGCCTCGTTCTGGTCGATCAGGCCCATGTTGAGATCGGCGTCGATGCTCATCTGCTGGCCCGGCACGGAATCGAGCACGAAACGCGCCGCCACTTCGGAGACGCGCTGCGCGCCCGAGGTCACCACCACATATTGAACGACGACCAGGATGAAGAAGACGACGAGGCCGATGACGAAGCTGCCTTCGACGGCGAAGGCGCCGATCGAGCCGATCACATCGCCCGCATGCGCATCGCTCAGGATGAGCCGCGTCGCCGCCACGTTCAGCGCCAGCCGGTAGAGCGTCGCAACCAGCAGAAGCGACGGGAAGGTCGAGAACTCGACGGGCCGCTGGACGTAGAAGGTGAGCAGCAGGATGGTCAGCGCGAAGGCGAAGTTGACGATGATCAGCAGGTCGAGGAGGACGCTCGGGATCGGCGCAAACAGGATCAGCAGGATCGAGATCACCGCCCCGACCAGCACCAGATCCGCGTTTTTGGCGAAGAGCTTGCCCAGCATGACCGTTATGCCTCCTGCCGCGCGCGGACGGCGAGGTAGACGTCCGCGACCTGACGGTAGAAGAGTTCGGGCACCTGCGATCCGATCTCGCAGCCGGCGTAGAGCGCCCGCGCCAGCGCCTTGTCCTCGACGATGGCGGACCCGTAGAGGAAGGCGAGGCGCTTGATCCGCAGCGCCAGCGCGTTGGAGCCGCGCGCCACCACCGTGGGTGCCGTCATCTTGCTCGCGTCGTAGTGAAGCGCGACCGCGAAGTGGGTGGGGTTCGTCACCACCACGTCGGCGTTGCGGACGCCGCGCAGGCTCTGGCTCGCCTTGACGAACTCGCCGTGGAGCTGCTTGCGTCGCTGCTTCATCCGCGGCTCGCCCTCGCGATCCCGCGCCTCGCGCCGAATGTCGCGGCGGCTCATCCGCATCTTCTTGAGGAAGTCCTTGCGCACCACGATCTGGTCGAAGGCGGCGAACAGGACGGCCACCCCGACGAAGCAGGCGATGAGCCGCAGCCCCGCCCCCGCCAGCGCCGCCGCGAGCCCGGCGGCGTCGCCTACCGCGGCGGCGTCCGAGCGGAGGGCGCCGCGGATGATCAGCCAAGTGACCGCTCCGTAGGCGGCGAGCTTGAGGACGTTCTTTGCCGTCTCGATCAGCAGGCGGACCGAAAAGAGCCGCTTCAGGCCCTTGGCCGGGTTGAGGCGGCTGAAGTCCGGCTTGAGCGGCGCGGCGGTGAAGACGAAGCCGGTCTGCAGCAGCTCGAGGAGCAGCACGATCGCGAACACCGTGACGGCCAGGAAGGCGAGCGGACGGGCGACGGCAGCGAAGATCTCACCCGTCAGGGTGAACAGCTCGTCGGGGCTGCCCAGCACCGTGGGAGCGATGACGATGGTGCCGCGGCTGGCCGCCGAGATATCGCGCCCGAGGCCGTCCCCGGCGAACCAGCCGTAGAGCAGCAGCGCGCCCAGGCTGCCGAGAAAGGCGAGGTCCATCCCGCGCGCGATCGTGCCCTTCTTGCGCGCCTGGTCCAGCTTGAACGGCGTCGGCTGCTCGGATTTTCCCTGTTCGGTGTCGGACATGTCAGGTGAGCCCCGGGACCATCTCGACCGTCATCCGCATCAGCCGGGCGAGCAGCGCGCCGGTGGCGCCGAGCGTGACTGGAAGGCCGACGAGGAGCAGCAATGTCTTCACCTGGAAGCCGAGCACGAGCACGTTCATCTGCGGCACGGTGCGCGACAGGAGCGCGATGGCGAGATCCGCCAGAAACAGCGCCAGCACCGTCCCTCCGACGACGCCCATCGCGGTCAGGAAGACGATCGAGACGAAGGCGAGGAGCGGCTCCAGGCTGGTGGGAAAGTCATGCCCGCCGATCGGGATCGCCTGGAGCGAGGCCGCGAGGATGCGGAGCAGCTCGACATGGCCGTCGGCGGCGAAGAAGATCGCGCCCGCCGCATAAGCCAGGATCGTGCCGACCAGCGGCATCTGAGTGCGGGTGGAGGGATCGAGCAGCATCGCCATGCCGAAGCCGGCCTGGACGTCGACCGTCCGACCGGCGAACTGGAGCGCGCCGAAGCTCAGCTGGAAGCCGAGCACGAAGATCGCCCCGAGCAGCAGCTCCCGCACCGCCAAGGTCGCCAGCGTCCCGGCGCCGGCGGCCGCGGCGGTGGCGGCAACGGGAGCCGATCCGACGACGCAGGCGGCGATGCCGACCGCGAAGAGCACCCGAAACAGCACCGGCGTGCGCACCAGCGTGAACGGCGGCGCGAAGGCGAAGACCGGCGCCACCCTCAGGCTGAACAGCAGCACCGAATAGATCCAGGCGGTCATCTGCGTTCCCACCCCCGATCAGCCCAGCTCGGGGATCAGCTGAATGGTCGAGACCGCGAATTGCGTGACACGGCCCATCATCCAAGGTCCCAAGGCGACCAGTACCAGGCCAGTGATCGCCATTTTCGGGATGTAGCTGAGAGTCATCTCTTGCAGCTGCGTCGCCACTTGCAGCACGCTGATCAGCAGCCCGACGACGAGCGCCGCCAGCAGCGCCGGTCCTGCAACAATCAAGCAGTTCCACAGGAGCTGATTCATCAGCCCCAGTGCCTGATCAGCACCCATATCATTGATTCCCCGCCCGGAATTCGATTGTTCGACTCGCAGATCGTCAGTCGAGTCGCAAGGGCTCGGCCGGAATTAGGTGTGGGTAAGTTGGTGGGCCGTCTCACTTGCAGACCGCAACTGGATGGCAATTCAATTAGCTTGGAAGCCGCTCGTTTCGGCCGCGGATTTGCCGGAGTGACGAAGTCCAAATCGCGCACGAGCCGGGCGGCGCGGTGCCGTCGCAAGTCCCCCGATGTCCGCGAGGGCCGGACGCGCGATTCTCTACCGAGGGCGTGTATGCGGCTCCCCGGCGGCACCGCCGCGGCCGTAGCCGATCGAGATGGCGAGGCCGGCGAGGAGCATGACGCCGGCCCAGCAGACGAGCTCGATGAGCACCAGGGCCGTCGGCTCCAGCATCAGGCTCCACGGCAGATAGAATTCGAACCACGGCACGAACAGCGCCCAGGCGACCGCTCCGAAGGCGAGGCCGCGCAGGACGAGCCCGCGCGGCAGCGACGCCCTGACGAAGCCGAAGACGATCGCCTGCATGGTCGCGACGACGAGGAACGCCGCCGGGAGCAGCCACGGATCGGTGGCGATCCGCGGCGGCGGCAGCATCTCGTAGATCGCATTCATCTTCTGGCTCTGGAGGCTCGGGCTGGCCAGCAGCGGCTGCGCACTCCCGAAAATGTAGTTGAGGCCGACCCACCAGGCGAGGGCGCCTGCGAGGCTCGCACGGATCAGTCGTAGCACCGGCGCCATCTAAGCTCCTCCTGAGGATGTCGGTTCCGGAGAGAAATAGCCGTTTGCCGACCGGCGGCGGTTGCCCGCTCTTGCGCGTTTCCGCTCGTCCTGGCGCTCAACGCGGCAAGGTGCGCCGCAACCGCACGAGCGCCTCGTCCAGCGCAGAGAGGAAGCGCGACCGGTCGCTCCTCGCGAACGGCGGCGGCCCGCCGAGCACGTCGCCGCCGGCGCGAAGATCCGCCATGATCGCCCGGGTGGCGACCGCCGCCCCGATTGAGGCGGGGGTGAACGGCTTGCCGTTCGGCGCCAGCACCTCCGCGCCGGCCTTGAGGCAGCGGTCGGCAAGCAGGATGTCGCTGGTGACGACGAGGGTGCCGGGGCCCGCCCGCTCCGCGATCCAGTCGTCGGCGGCGTCGAAGCCGTCGCTGACCACCGCGCGCCGGACCAGCGGATGCTGCGGGATGCGGAAATGGCTGTTGCTGACGACGGTGACCGGCACCTCGTAGCGGAACGCCACCTTGTAGATCTCGTCCTTCACCGGGCAGGCGTCGGCGTCGACCAGGATCGCGAAGGAGCGCTCCGTCACGGCCGCGGGCGCCGGGGCGCGCGGTAGGGCTTGGGCTTGTGGCGCACCGGGGGCGGGCCAGCACGGCGGTTCTGCCGGGCAGCCTCGCGCGGCGAGCCCTGCACCGCTTCGATGAGGACGCCGTCCTCGTCATGGGCGGCGGTACGCGCGACCGCCTTCAGGAAGCGGCCCGACGTGGCTCGCGGAATCTCGAACAGGGTCTCGTCGGCCGTGATCCGGATCGCGCCGATCTCGTTGCGGGTGACGTGGCCGCGGCGGCAGAGCAAGGGCAGCAGCCACCTGGCATCCGCATTGTGGCGCCGGCCGATGTTGATCCGGAACCAGGCGGTGTCCTCGAAGCCGGGCCGGCCCTCTTTCGGCCCCTCCCCCGCCGGCGCGCGGCCGTCCCCCTCCAGCAGCTCCTCCGGCTGCGGCAGGCGGGCGCGGTGGGCGCGGGCGAGCGCGGCGGCGATGTCCTCGGCGCTGCGCTCCTCGAGCAGGCGCCGGCCGAGGGCGCGGTCCTCCTCGTCGAGCTCGACCGGCTCCAGCAGCGCCTCCAGCAGCCGCTCATGGTCGCGGACGCGGATCTCGCCGGCGGTCGGCGGCGCGATCCACTCGGCGGCAATCCGCGCGCCGCGGAGCACCGACTCCACGCGCCGCCGCCGCGGGTAGGGCACGATCAGCACGGCCGTGCCCTTTTTCCCCGCCCGCCCGGTGCGGCCCGAACGATGCTGCAGCGTCTCCGCATCGCGCGGCAGCTCGACATGGACGACGAGGCTCAGGGTCGGAAGGTCGATGCCGCGGGCCGCGACGTCGGTGGCGACGCAGACCCGGGCTCGGCGGTCCCGCAGGGCCTGAAGGGCGTGGTTCCGCTCTGACTGGCTGTGTTCTCCCGACAGCGCCACCGCCGCGAAGCCGCGCTCGACCAGGCTGGCGTGGAGGTGCCGGACGTTGTCGCGGGTGGCGCAGAACAGCATCGCCGTCTCGGCCTCGTGGAAGCGCAGGAGGTTGATCACCGCATGCTCGATCTCGGCCGGGGAGACGGCCACCGCCTGGTAGCTGATGTCGCCATGGCCGCGATCCTCTCCGACCGTGGAGATGCGCAGGGCGTCGCGCTGGTAGCGCCGCGCCAGCGCCGCGATCGGCTTCGGGATGGTGGCGGAGAAGAGCAGGGTGCGCCGCCCATCCGGCGTTGCATCGAGTATCTCCTCGAGATCCTCGCGAAAGCCCATGTCGAGCATCTCGTCGGCCTCATCGAGCACTACGACCCGCAGCGACGACAGGTCGAGCGCGCCGCGTTCGAGGTGGTCGCGAAGGCGCCCCGGCGTCCCGACGACGAGATGCGCGCCCGAGGAGAGCGCCCGGCGCTCCTTGGCCGCGTCCATGCCGCCGACGCAGGTCGCCACCCGCCCGCCCGCCTTGCCGAACAGCCAGGAGAGCTCGCGGCTGACCTGCAGGGCGAGCTCGCGCGTAGGGGCGACGACGAGGGCGAGCGGCTGGCGCGCGACCGGCAGCCGGCCCTCGTCGAGCAGCTGCTCGGCGGCTGCGAGGCCGAAGGCGACGGTCTTGCCGGAGCCGGTCTGGGCCGAGACCACGAGGTCGCGGCCCCTCGCATCTTCGGCGAGCACGGCGAGCTGGACGGGCGTGGGCGCGGCATAGCCGCGCGCGGAAAGCGCTTCCGAGAGGAGCGGCGGCAGATCTGGAAAGGTCATGAGTGCCTGAAGATGGGGCGCCACAGCGGCGCCGCAAGAGCGTGAAGGAGCGCGGTGGGGCACGGCAACGACGGTTCTCCGGCACCGGCGTGGGAATTCAGCCCTCCCTCCCCTGAACAAGCACCGTCCTGGCGAGTTGAGCGAGGAAACCGAGGAGAGACGTCGTGGCGGATGAAGAGGAAGAAGGCGTCACTCTCGAGGAGATCCTCATCGAGATGCTCGACGCTCAAATCGAGCTGGTCGACGCGGTCGCGACGGGACGGCCGCTGGCGGACAGCGAGGGGCTGAAGGTCCGGCTGCTCGACATGCGGGACCTGCTCGCCAACGCCATAGACCTCAACGACGATTGAACGCCGGCAGCTCGGCGGCTGCCCGTCGGGCTTCAGGGGAGAGGGAAAATGGTGGGCGTGGCAAGGATTGAACTTGCGACCCCTGCGATGTCAACACAGTGCTCTACCACTGAGCTACACGCCCACGGGCGGCCATGTAGCGAGGCGCCCCGCCCCGCGCAAGCCGCTTCCCGGCGCCTAGAGACGGCCGTGCTGGTCCTCGCTCTGGAACAGGCGGTCGACCTCGGCGACGAGGTCGCGCAGGTGGAACGGCTTCGAGAGCACCTTGGCCGACGGTGCGGTCTTTCCGGCCTTGAGCGCGACGGCGGCGAAGCCGGTGATGAACATGACGCGCATGTCGGGCGCGATCAGCGTCGCCTTTTGCGCCAGCTCGATCCCGTCCATCTCCGGCATGACGATGTCGGTGAGCAGCAGGTCGAAGCTCTCCCGCTCGATCATCGGCAGCGCGGCGGTGCCGCGGTCGACCTGGACCACTTCATAGCCGGACCGTTCGAGCGCCCGGGCGAGATAGGCCCGCATCGTGGAATCGTCTTCCGCCAGCAGGACCCTGATCATCTTCCGCGCCTCTCGCAACTTAACCGCGCGCTCGCGCGTAGTGCGGCATCTATGCCGGAAGGGGCGGGGTTTTTCCAGCGCGGTAAGGCGCTTTCGGCCCTCCAAGCGAGACGGTAGCGGATTGCGTGCCAAAAACGGACTGCCTAGGCTCCAAAGCCGAATGAGCGAGACCGACACAAGCTTCCGGCGGCTGGGACCGGCGCATCCGGCCTCGCCGGTGGTGCTCTCCGTCCCCCATGCCGGCCGCGCCTATAGCGAGGCGCTGCTGCGGGCCGCGCGGCTGCCCAGGGCCAAGCTTGAAGTGCTGGAGGATCGGCTGGTGGACCGGCTGGTCTGGCGCGCGGTCGCCGACGGGGCTCTCGCCTTCGTCGCCGACGCGCCTCGTGCCGAGATCGACCTCAACCGCGATGAGGGCGAGGTCGATCCGGGCCTGATCGTACCGCGGCCGCGGGCGACGCCGCTCTCCGATTCCGCCCGCACCCGTGGCGGCCTCGGCTTGGTTCCGGCGAGGATTTCGGGCGCGGGCGCGATCTGGCGGCAGCGGATCCCAGCCAACGAGCTCAACCGGCGCGTCGAGCGCATATACCGTCCCTATCACGAGGCCCTCGAGACGGCGCTCGCCGAGACGCGGGCCCGCTTCGGCACCGCCGTGCTGCTCGACTGCCACTCGATGCCGCCCCGCGCCGACGCGGCGCGCGAGCCGGGGATCGTGCTGGGCGACCGGCATGGCACGAGCATGGCCCCCGCCCTTACCGCCGCGGCGGAAAGAGCCGTTCGGGAAGCCGGCTTCGGCGTGGCGCGCAACGCCCCTTATGCCGGCGGCCAGATCACCGCCCGCCATGGGCGCCCCAACCACGGCATCCACGCCCTCCAGATCGAGATCGACCGCTCCCTCTATTTGGCGCCGGACCTCAGGACCCCGGGGCCGGGCTTCGACCGCATCGCGATGCTTATCGGCTCGGTCGCAGCCGCGCTCGCCGCGGCCGCGCTCGAGCCGCCGCACGCCATTGCGGCCGAGTAGGTGGGAGGAAGGCCCGCGCGGTCCGCTTGAGGTTGGGGCGCGGATCGCCATTTGGCGGCGGCGCGTTCCTGACCGGCTCCTGGGTACGGAACAAAGCCGCCCACATTTCAACGCGTTGATGCTCCGCCCTGATTGCCTGTCTCAGGCCGGTCCGCTATCCGTTGCCGCGGGGGGATGATCCGCTTTGAGCCCGGTTGTCGAAAAGAGCAACCGCGGCCACGACCGCGTGGAGGCTTCGGTCACCTTCAGTCTCGGTGGCCAGTATGTCGAAGACCTCACGCTCACCGGCAGCGGCGCCACCAAGGCGCAGGGCAATTCGCTGGACAACCTGCTTATCGGCAATGAGGCGGCCAACCGGCTCCTCGGCGATTCCGGGAACGACGCCCTGCACGGCGGCCTCGGCAGCGACACGCTGATGGGCGGCACGGGCAAGGACAGCTTCTGGTTCGACACGGCGCTCGGAAAGACGAACGTCGACAAGATCCTCGACTTCTCGGCTGGGGACGACACGATCATCCTGGACTGGTCGATCTTCACCGCGGCCGGGTCCGGCGGCACGATCGCCGAGTCGGCATTCGCCGTCGGCACCGCGCCCACCGACGCAGACGACCGCATCGTCTACGATCAGGCCACGGGAAACATCTTCTACGATGTGGACGGCCTCGGCGGCACCGCGGCGGTGCTGTTCGCGCAGGTGACGGCGGGGACGACGCTCACCTGCCAGGACTTCAGCGTCTATAGCCCGGCAGCCTGACGTTCACGCCGCGCTCCGGGGCGGACCGCGCAAAAAAATGACCACCTCGCGAGGCCGCGAGGTGGCCAAGGTTCAGGGAGGAACGCCCCGAGGGGCGAACACGCCGCCGTAAAGGGGGGATACGCCGGCGCGTCAGTCTAAATGTAGGAAAGGGGCAAATGGTTTCAAGGGCTTGGCGGGAAACCTGCCGGCTCAGCCGCGGCGGTAGATCCACGGCGCCATGCGCCCGATGAGGTGCCGGTGGCCCTGCAGGTGGTGCTTCAGCGCGCCCGCGACATGGAGCAGGATGAGGACGATCATCGCATAGCCGAGCAGCTCGTGAAGCTCCTCGAACAGGTCGTGCGCGGCGTCGCTGCGGGACACCGGCAGCGGCGCGATGTCGAACAGGCCGAACCAGCTCGTCGCCCGGTTGCTCGACGAGGAAAGCATCCAGCCGGTGAGCGGAATGGCGAGCAGCAGCAGGTAGAAGCCCCAGTGGGTGAGGCTGGCGAGCGCCCGCTCCCAGGGCTTCAGCACCGGATCGAAGGGCGGCGCGCGGTGCCCCGCCCGCCAGGCGAGGCGGACGAGGGTCAGGGCGAGAATGGTGATGCCGATCGCCTTGTGGAAGAACATCATCCACGCCGTGACCGGCCGGGCGAAGGATTCGTGGAAGATGCCGAGCAGCAGGTTGGCGACGATCAGCGTCGCGATCGCCCAGTGAAGGGCCACCGCGACGCTGGAGTAGCGAAGGCCCTCCCCCGGCCCCGCCGCCGCCGCCGCCTCCGATGCCATCATGCGTTGCCGAACGCGGGCGCGGGGGCCGGGACCTGCGGGCCCTTGCCCTGCTGGAGCTGCTTGCCGAACACGTCGCGCATCACCGCCATCGAGAAGAGGTGGGCCATGATCAGCGGCAGCATGCCGTTCTTGTTGATCCGCTGCAGCTCCTCGGCGCCGAGGTCGCGCACTTTCTCCTCGTTGACCATCTGGAAGCCGCGGTAGACGAAGGGCTGCTCGGCGCCCGCCGGCTGGATCGAGACTTCGCCCTCCATCAGCAAGTCCATCGCTTTCACGTCGTCCATGAACTGGCTGGTGCGCTGGGCGGAGAGCTCGAATTCCTCGCAGAAGCGCAGGATGTTGTTCGTGGTCTCGCTCGGCTTGCCGTCATCGAACAGCGGATTGCCGTCCTCGAAGTCGCCCACCAGCCCGCTGGTGGGGTCGAAGCAGAGCGACAATTCCTGCGCGTCGGGGCTGAGGCGGGCGAGGATGAACGGGTAGCGGCGGACATAAGCGGGGAAATAGACCTCGCCGAGCGGCTTGCCCTCGTTATCGACGTACACGTTGACGCCTTCGTTGAGACCCATCAGCGCCAACGGCACCGGCTGCGGCCCGCTCGAGAAGACGATGGGGTAGAAGCGCTGGACGGAGACGAACTCGTCGACGGTGATCGGCACCGCGTGGTGGCCCGCCAGGAACGGCGCCCGGTCGGCCGTGCGGGTCTTGTAGTTGGTGTGGATGTTGCTGGAGAGCGGCTCCAGGCCGCCGTAGAAAATCGGTAGCGCGTTTGACGGCGGCTGCGTCGCCATGATCTGTCTCCGAAGATGTTGAAAGCGGCCGGGCCGCCGATGCGGTGCAACGTCTATGGCCCAATCGCGGCTTTCGCAACCCGGAGCCGCGCTCGGCGCGCCGATTCGCCCCTGCCCCCTTCGCGCCTCGGCGGATTAATGCCATGTTCAAGCGCAGGCCTCGACAATCCGCGGCGATGGAACCGTGCCGGTGATCAAGTGGAGCGCACCCCTCCTTCTGCTGCTGACGACCGGGGCCGCCGAGCCGGCTCCGGACGAGCAGCCGCTGGAATATGCGCAGCTGATCGTGCGCGAGCAGATCGTCGTGCGCACCCGCCGCCTTCCGCCGCCCGCCTCGAGAACGCCGGTGGAGTGGAAGGAAGGCAAGGGCCTCAAATGCGTCCCCGCCAAGGCGATCGCCGGGGCGGCGCTGATCGGCCAGAACAGCGTCGACCTCATCCTGCGCGACAACCGCCGCATCCGGGCGCGGCTGGCGAGCAGCTGCCCGGCGCTCGATTATTATTACGGCTTCTACATCCGCCCGAACGCCGACGGGATGATCTGCGCGGACCGCGACGCCATCCGCTCCCGGGTCGGCGGCGAGTGCGGGATCGACCGCTTCCGCACGCTGGAGCCGAAGCGGCGCAACTGACCATCGCTTGACATTGCCGCCCGCCTTCGCAAAGCCGCGAGACGAAGCGCCTTCGCGATGAAGCGCCAACTTCCGGAACAGACATGAGTTTTGCCGATCTCGGCCTCTCCGACGAATTGCTCCGCGCCGTGGAGGAGTCCGGCTACACCGACCCGACCCCGATCCAGCGTCAGGCGATCCCCTCGGTGCTGATGAACCGCGATCTGATCGGAATCGCCCAGACCGGGACCGGCAAGACGGCCGCCTTCGTCCTGCCGATGATCGACATCCTCGGCGAAGGCCGCAGCCGCGCCCGCATGCCGCGCTCGCTCATCCTCGAGCCGACCCGCGAGCTGGCGATGCAGGTTTCGGAGAATTTCGAGAAATACGGCAAATACCACAAGCTCAACATGGCGCTGCTGATCGGCGGCACCAACATGGCCGACCAGATCAAGAAGCTCGAAAAGGGCGTCGACGTGCTGATCGCGACCCCTGGGCGGCTGATGGACCTCTTCCAGCGCGGCAAGATCCTGCTCACCGGCTGCAGCCTGCTCGTCATCGACGAGGCCGACCGGATGCTCGACATGGGGTTCATCCCCGACATCGAGGAAATCTGCTCGAAGCTCCCGACCACTCGGCAGACCCTGCTCTTCTCGGCGACCATGCCGCCGCCGATCAAGAAGCTGTCCGACCGCTTCCTCTCCAACCCGAAGACCATCGAGGTCGCCCGCCCCGCAACCGCCAACGCCTCGATCGACCAGCGCCTGCTCAAGGTCGATTCGCGGCGCAAGAAGGAGGTCCTGCGCGACCGCCTCGAGGCGAAGGACGTGCGCACCGCCATCGTCTTCTGCAACCGCAAGACCACGGTCCGCGAGCTCGCCCAGGGCCTGAAGCGGTCCGGCCTCAAGGCCGGCGAGATCCACGGCGACATGGAGCAGCCCGAGCGGATCCGCGAGCTCGACCGGTTCAAGGAAGGCGAGATCAACATCCTCGTCGCCTCCGACGTCGCCGCCCGCGGGCTCGACATCAAGGGCGTCAGCCACGTCTTCAACTACGATGTGCCGTGGCACCCCGACGATTACATCCACCGCATCGGCCGCACCGGCCGCGCCGGGCACACCGGCATTGCGATCACCCTCGCCACCCGCGAGGACGCCGAGGCGATCGGAGCGATCGAGAAGCTGATCGGTACGAAGATCGCCGCGCTCGACGCACCGGCGGCGACGGCTGGCGAGGAAGAGACCGGCGACAAGCCGGCACGGGAGGAACGGCCCCGCCGTGGCGGCCGCAGCCGCGCCGAGCCGAAGGCAAAAGGCGAGGCGCGTCCCGCGGAGGCTGCTCCTCCCGTCGAGGAAGCCGAGCCCAGGCCGCGCGCCGAGAAGGCGGAGCCCAAGCCGCGGCGCGAAGCGAGGCGCGACGAGCCCAAGCCGCGGCGCGAAGTGAGGCGCGACGAGCCCAAGCCGCGTCGCGAGCGGCGGCCGGAACCCGAGGCGGAATCGGAGGAAGAGGGCTGGAACGGTCCGGTGCCGAGCTTCCTCAACCGGACTTTCGGCAGCTGAGGCCTCCGGTGGGGAAGCCTTAACTTCCGGCGCCGAACCCCCTCACCCCTACCCCTCTCCCGCTGGGAGAGGGGGTGAATCAAAGCCGGTCCAGCAACTCCCGCACTTTCTCGAGGCGCGCTTCGTCAGCCTCGCAGGGCTCCCGCAGCAGCAGGCGATCGCCTTTCGCCTCGAGGCCGGCTTTCGAACCCTTGAAGCCCGGGCGGGGCGTGAGGGCGATGGCGGCGGGGCCGGCGTCGATGCGGGCGATCCTCGCTTCGCGGGCGAGGCGGCGGATGGCGGCGATGGCGAGGAGGCGCGCGGCCTCTTCGGGCAAGACGCCGAAGCGGTCTTCCAGCTCCGCTGCGAGCGCTTCCTCCTCGGCAGCGGAGGCGAGGCGGGCGATGCGCAGGTAGAGGTTGATCCGTACATCCTCTTCCGGGATCCAGACCTCCGGCAGGCGGCCGGTGACGCCCAGGTGGAGTTCGGGCAGCCATGCATCCGCCGGCTCGCCGCGAGCGGTGCGGATCGCCTGTTCGAGGAGGTGCTGGTAGAGGCCGACGCCGATCAGCTTCATGTGCCCCGCCTGCTCCTCGCCGAGCAGCTCGCCGGCGCCGCGCATGTCGAGGTCGCGGGCGCTGATCGCGAAGCCGGCGCCGAGCTGGTCGAGCGCCTCCATAGTGCGGAGGCGCTTCAGAGTCGCTGGCGCGATCTCGGCATCGGGTTCCGTCAGCAGGACCAGATAGCCGCGGGCACGGCCGCGGCCGACGCGGCCGCGCAGCTGGTGGAGCTGGGCGAGCCCGAACCGGTCGGCGCGCCACACCAGCATCGTGTTCGCCCGCGGGATATCGAGTCCGGCCTCGATGATGTTGGTGGCGAGGAGAATGTCGCCGTCGCCGGAGGCGAAGCGTACCATCTCCTCGTCCACTTGGGCGGCGGGCATCTTGCCGTGGACCGCGCGGACCGAGAGCTGCGGCACTAGCTTCGCCAGCTGTCCCGCCATCGGCTCCATGTCCTCGATGCGGGGCACGACGAGGAAGCTCTGCCCTCCCCTCCTCTTCTCGCGCAGCAAAGCCGCACGCTCACGCTCCGGCGCAAACGAAGCGACCTCGGTGCGCGTCGGCAGGCGCCGCGCGGGCGGGGTGGCGATCAGCGAAAGGTCCTGAAGACCGACAAGAGCCGACTGGAGGGTACGCGGGATCGGAGTCGCGGTGAGGGTGAGGACGTGGCCGTCGGCGGCGAGGGCGCGCAGCTTGGCCTTGTCGGCGGCGCCGAAGCGCTGCTCCTCGTCGATGATGACGAGGCCGAGTTCGGCGAAGGCGGCGGTCTTCCCCGCGATCATGCTGGTGCCGACGACGAGGCGGATCGAGCCGTCGGCGAGACCCTTCTTCACCTGCCGCGCCTCGGCGGCCGAGCTTAGGCGGGACAGGCCCGCGACCTCGACGCCCAAGCGGCGGAATCGGCGGCGGAAGCTCTCGATGTGCTGGCGAACCAGCACGGTCGTCGGGGCCACGAGGGCGACCTGCTTGCCTGCAAGGATCGTGAGGGCCGCGGCGCGCAAGGCCACCTCGGTCTTGCCGTAGCCGACGTCTCCGACCACCAGCCGGTCCATCGGCTTGCCTGAGGCGAGGTCGGCCCGCACCGCCTCGATCGCGCGGAGCTGGTCGGGCGTCTCGTTGTAGGGGAAGCCCGCTGAGAAGCGCTCATAGTCGGCGACGGGCGGGTCCAGCACGGGCGCGGTCTTCGCCTCCCGCTCCCGGGCGAGCGTGATGAGCTGCCGCGCCGTCTCGGCGATCGTGCGGTCGAGGTCGAACCGGCGCTTCTCCCAGCTGGAGCCGTCGAGCCGGTCCGGCGTCACCGCGTCCGCCTCCGCGCCGTAGCGCCAGAGCTTCGCCCCCTCCTCCACCGGCACCAGTCGCTGCGCGCCGGCGGCATATTCGAGGCGAAAGGCGTCGCTCTCCGCCTCCCCCGCGGCGACCGACTCGAGGCCGCGCAAAATGCCGAGACCGTGGTCCTCGTGAATGACCGCGTCTCCAACGTGGAAGTCGGCGACCTCCTGCGCCAGCGGGTTGGGCGCGCCGGCGGGGCCTGCGGCTTGCGCGCGGCTGCCGAACACGTCGACGCTGGCGATGACGGTGAGGCCATCCTCGCTCCAACCGCGATCGAGCTCGACCGGAGCCGCCAGCAAGGCGCCCTTAGCGGCCTGTCGAATCTCCGCCCAAGACTCGACGATGCGAGGCGCTTCGAGCCCGGCGCGTTCGATGCGGCGCGAGAGGAAGCGCAGGTCGCGCGCGGAGCCGGCAAGGAGGACGCGCTCGCCGCGCGTCCGCGCCTCCGTCAGCTCGGCGGCGAACGCCCGCTCAGGCCGCCGGGCCTCGACGAACCGGTGCCCGGGCCGCTCGGCCTCCTCGGCAAGGGAGATGCTCGCGCGGCCGGCACAAGCTTTTCGCCAGGCGGCGTCGGCCACGAGGAGCGCCTTGGCACCCCGGCCGCTCTCCCGCGCCAGCTCGAGGAAGCTGTCGCGGCGCTCCGGCGCCTCGGGGTCGGCGGCGATGGCGGCTTCGGGGAGATGATCGAAGATCGTGACCGCGTCCGCGTCCGGTTGCGGTTCTGCGGCGGGGCGGATCTGGATCCGGTCGAGCGGCTCGCCCCGGGCGAGCTGGGTGACGGCGTCGTAGCAGGTGAGCTGCTCCACGACGCCCTCTGTCACGTGGATCCGCACCGGCTCTGCCGCGTCCGCCGGAAACAGATCGGTCGTGCCGCCGCGGACGGCGAATTCGCCGGCTTCATCCACCCTGTCGTCGCGGAAGTAGCCGATCTCTTCGAGACGCGCCGCGAGGCCGTCGCCATCGAGGGCCTCGCCGGGGGAAAGCGTGAGCGGCGGCTGGCCGAAGCGCTCGGGAGGCGCCACCTTGTGCGAGGCGGAGGCGGCGTCGGTGACGAGGAGCACGCGGCGTTCGCCGCGCCCGTGCAGCGCGCTCATCGCCGCCACGCGCTGGCCCGCCACCGCCGCGGAGGAAGGGGCATCGTCGCCGGGAAGGGAATCGGGCGGCGGGAACCAGAGAACGAGAGCGTCCGTGAGCGATGCCGCGGCCTTCGCGATCGCCTCGCCCCGCTGCTCGCCGCAGGCGAGGACGATGACGTCCTGCGTCTCGACCGCCTCGCAGAGGCGCGCCACCGTCGGGCCGAGGGCGGCGTGGCGTCGGGCGGGCTCGCGCAGTTCGTCGGCGGCGGCAGCGGCGCCGGCAGGCTCGGCGAGCCTCTCTTCGAGCATTCCGGGAAACCCTCAGGACAGTCCCCGCGCCAACGCCGCGCAGGGTTGGCCGTTCCAGCCTAGCGGCTGCGCCCGAGCGAGAGGAGCTGGAGCGGGTAGAGGGTGACGCGGAAGTGGAAGCCGCGGTCCTGGAGGTCGCGCGAGCCGGGGAGCTGGACGTCGCGAAGCGCGTAGCCGTAGCTGAGCCGCGCCTGGACGAAATCGGAGGGGTTCCAGCGCAGCGAGGCGCCGACGCTGGCTATGAAGCGGCGGGAAGGCTGCGGCGGGTCGGCATTGTGGGCATAGGCGCCGTCGGCGAACAGCGAGGCGCCGAACGCGCCCCAGTCGAACGCCCGGTCGGCGGCGCGCTTGCCGGACAGGCTGAAGGACTGGGCGAGCTCGACCGAGCCGATCGCGCCGTCGTCGACTAGGAACAGATTCTCGCGATACCCGCGCACGCTGCTCTCGCCGCCGATCGAGAGCCGCTCGCCCGAATAAAGGATGCCGGTGGCGATCTGACCGGTGAGGCGGCCGCGAAGCTCCAGCCCCTCCTCGTTGAGGCGGCGGGCATAATTCACCTGTGCGAGCAGCACGCCGAAATGCTGGCTCGGGTTACGGATTCCCGGGACGTCCGATTCGGTGCCGCCGAGGCCGAGGGTGCCGGTCAGCGACACCGCGAAGACCTGGTCGACATTGCGCACGAGATAGTCGCCGAGCAGGCGGAGCGCCGTGTAGGCGCTGCGGCCGTCCTTCGAGCCGGGGGCGAAGGAGAATGGCTGCCCGAGCAGATAACTCTTCTGCAGCCGATGCGCGACGAGGAAGCCGGCCGAGAGGGTCCGCGAGGGCGACCAGCGGCCGGGAGACTCGGTCGGGCTCAGCGGCTCCTCGATGAAGCGGCGGGTGAGGCCGCCCTCGAAGGCGCGGTCCTTGGCGCTGATGTCCAGCGGCAGGAGCGGCCGGTCGATGACGGCGGCGTTGTTGAAGCTCGCCCGCAGGTTGAGCATCGTGCGGGTGTCGATGACCGGCGTCGAATAGCCGGCCTGCGCGTCCTCGATCCCCTTGGTGGTGCCCACCTCGGCGGTGAGGATGTCGCCGCTCGCCACGAGGTTGCGGAAATAGCCGCCGAGCGACAGGCGCTCGCTGCCCACGGACGGCGAGCGCTCGTTGGCGTAGCCGGTGTAGAGGTCGAAGCGCCGCGCCGGATGGACGAGGACGTGGAGACTGGCCTCGCCCGGGCGGCCGCTCGGGCGGAGATCGACGTTGACGGTGCGAACCGCAGGGTTCTCGGCGAGCAGCCGGAACTCGCGCTCGACTTCGTAGGCGCTGAGCGGCCGCCGGCCGGCCGCGGGGAAGCGCTCGCGCACATAGGCCTCGCGGAGACCGCCGGAGCCCCCTTCCCCCCAGGCCACGGAGAAAGGCTCCCCGCCCGTCGAGCCGGGTACGAGGCCGCCATAGATCAGGCGCAGCTTGAGGACGCCCTGCTGGAGAGCCGTCTGCTGCGGCACGACAAGCCCGGTGTTGACGAAGCCGGCGGTGACGTAGGCCCGGTTGATCAGCTGGACCAGAGCGACAGCCGTGGAGACGCTGGCGCCGCCCTGGCCGATGTTGGCAGCGAACTGACGTTTCACCCAGTCGAGGCCGAGCGGCTCGCCGGGACGATGATCGATGGTGAGGCCGGAGACGCTGTCCTGAGGCGGATGCCAGGCGGGGGGCGGCATGCCCCCCGTCGGTTCGCCGTCGGCGACGATGCGCACCTCGCGGATGCTGCCGCCGCCCTGGGCCGGAGCCGGTGGGGCCGTGGCCTCCGCGGGTGGAGCGGTAGCGGGCGCCTCCCGCGGCTGGGCATAAGGCGGCAGCACCGGCGGCTGGGCGGTGGGGCCGGTGCGCTCTCGGGGTGCGTCGGGTGTAGGCTGGGTCTGCGCGTGCAGCCCCTGCGGCAAAGTGGCCGCGAGCGCGACGGCGGCGATCGAGGCGGGTCCGGCCCGCGCCGCGAGACGGCTCACAGGCAGCTTCCCCCGATCCGTTCTTCAGGCGCCTCCAGCACCGGCTGGAGGGAATCCGTCGCGCGCGGCGAGTAGGGGCCGACCGGGCGGACGGTGAACTGACTGAGCTGGCCGGTCGAGCGGACGGCCGGGCACTGGCCGCGGAGGACCGCGGAGGCGTCGAGCACCGACAGGTCCGGGTTCACGATGCCGGAGCTGACGTCGTAGATCGCATTCTCGAAGACGAGGCTGCCGCTCACTTCGACCCGGTTCGGCCGGTCGGACGAGCTGATGAAGTAATTGGTGCCGATCCGCACATTGGCGCCGCCGCTCTCGCCGAGCGCGAGGATGTTGCCGCCGTTCGAGATGATCGCGAACGGGTTGGAGATGAGGATGACGCCGCCGGTGCCGGGGCCGGACGATGTCTCGAGCACGCCGGGCGCGTTGCGGCCTTCGAGGATCAGCAGCGATCCCGGCGCCATCTGCAGGTCGATATTCCCCGCCGCGCCGGCGACCGAGCTGGTCGAGATGCGGCCGCCCTCGGCCACGGTGATACCGCTCGCGCCGGGCGCCAGCGTCTGAACCTCGATGAAGCCGGCGTCGCCGCCCGCTTGGGAATTGTTGGCGCTGTTGATCGTCGAGCCCGCGCCGCTCACGAGGACGGTGGGGGCGGAAAGGAAGACGGTGCCGGCGGCGTTCTGGTTGTTGGATTCGGTCGAGATGCGGCCGCCGCCGGTGACGGCGATGCGGCGCGACGCATCGATGAACAGCGAGCCGGAGCGGCCGGTCGCGCCCGCCTTCGCGGTCGAGCCGATCTCGCCGCCGTCCACCTCCACGGTGCCGGCGCCGATCAGGACGTTGCCGGCATCCCCCTCGCCCGCTGTGCTCGACGAGACGGCGCCGCCCCTCGCCACCTTCAGCGAATTCGCCTCGATCAGCACCACGCCCGCATCGCCGGAGGAGCCTTCCGCCGCCTCGGTGGTGATGCGGCCGCCCTTGGTGACGAGCACGTCGCCGCCCTGCACCTCGACGAAGCCGGCATTGCCCGACCCGAAGGTCTCGGAGGAAACCACCGCGTTGTGGGCGACGGTGAGGGTGTCGGCGGTGATCGTCACGTCCCCGGCCTCGCCGGTGTCGGCCGTGTCCGAGGAGATGTAGCTGACGCCGAACGCGCTCTCGCCCGAGACGATGACGCTGCCCGCCTCGATATTTATGTCGCCCGCGTCGCCGAAGCCGAAGGCGCTGGTCGACAGGCCGGCGCCCTTGGTCACCGTCACCTCGTCCGCCTCGACCCCAATCGATCCGGCATCGCCTTCCGCGCCCCAATAGCTGCTCGAGGTGATCGCCCCGTTGCGGTCGAGGACCAGCTTGCCGGCCTGGATCCCGATCTCGCCGGCATCGCCCTGTGCGTAGGTATCGGACGAGATGAAGCCGCCGTCGGTGACGGTGAGGCTCTCGCTCGCCTTGATGGTGACGTTGCCGGCTGCGCCGTGGCCGAACGTGTCGGACGAGATGAAGGTAATGGTGCCGGAAGAGCCGACCACCGATACGCGCTTGGCGTCGATCGCGACGCTGCCGGCATCGCCGCCGAGCCGCTCGCCCGCCTCGCACACCTGGACGAAGCATTGCAGGTTCGAATCGCTCGAGATGCGCGAGCCGTTGGTGACGTTCACCTCGTCGGCCTCGATGGCGATATTGCCCGCATTCCCGGTCGAATCGGTGTTCGAGACGAGGCGGCTGTCGTTCAGCACGTTGAGGCTCGCCGCCTTGATCAGGATGGTGCCGGCGTCCCCTTCGGAATTCTCGAGCGCGCTGGTGGCGATGCGGCTGCCGTCGAGGGTCATGTCGCCGGCCTCGATCAGGATCACGCCCGCATCGCCGGCGGCGCTGGTCTCCGACCGCACGGTCGCGCCGTGGGAGAGGTCGAGGCTCTCGGTCGCGTTGATCAAGATGCCGCCCGCATTGCCCGATCCTGTGGTGCCGGAGGTGATCGTCGACGCGTCCACCAGGATGTTGGTGCCGCCCAGCACCAGGGAACCTGCATCGCCGTCGCCGTGGGTATCCACCGATATCGTCGTGCCGTCGGTGATCGCGAGCGCATTGTCCGCGGTGATGGTGACGAGGCCGGCCGTCCCTGTTCCCTCCCCGGAAGCATAGTTCTCGCTGGTGATGTAGCTGTAGGCGACGGAAACATCCGAGCCGTCCAGCAGGATTGCGCCGCCCTCGCTCGACTCGCTGCCGAAATTATCGGCGTATATCGTCGTGCCGGCGACGTTCAGCGCGCCCTCGGCGACCAGGCCGACAATGCCCCGGTCTGCGGTCATGAAGGAATCCTGGACGTCGATCGCGCCGTCGGCGGTGACGAAGACGCCCCCGCTCGTGCCGGTGTCCGAGACGTTCGTGAACAGGTTCGCGCCTGTCAGAGTGACGTTTCCGCCCGCGGCCAGGCTCACGAGGCCCGCATCGCCGGTGCACCCGGTGCAGAACGCCTCGGCCGTCGAAGAGACCGACGTGTCCATGATCGTCAGGTCCTCGTCGGCCGAAATCCCCACCGCACCCGCATTGCCGCCGCCGCTATTGTTCGAAGCGATGCTGGATTCGCTGATCGCGACGGTACGGCCCTGCAGGAGGATCGCGCCGGCGTTCGTCTCGGACGCGGAGTTGGACGAGATGGTGGTGAGACCGATGCTGAGGCTGTTCTGCGCCTGGATCGCGACCGCCCCCGACGCGCCGGTGCCGCGGCTCTCGGACGTGATCCATGCCCGGTCGATGGCGATATCGTTGCCCAGGAGAAGAACGGCACCGGCCGCCCCTTCCTGGAAGGTGTCCGAGAATAGGCTGCTGTCGGTCACGTTGATCGTGTCGCCCGCAACCAACACCCCACCCGCCGCAGCATCGCCGTTGGTGTCGGCTGCGATGACGGACGAGACGATATCGACCGAGCCCGTCGCGCCGATCACGATGTCTCCTCCGGCACCCGGGCCGAAGGTGTTGGTGGCGACGAAGGACTGATCGAGCAGGACGTTCTGACCGGAGAGTGTGATGGAGCCGCCGTCATGGACGTCGTCCGGATTCCCGGTCCCGCCGTGGTTCGGGTCCACGAACGTACCGGTGGAACTGCTCAGCGTGGAAGCCGAAAGCGAGACGTTGGCGCCCGTGAGGCGGATTTCTCCCGACGCCCCTGCCTCAGGGTTGGGCGCCTCCGTCCATATGTTCGCTCCGATGAGTGTCACCGATCCGCCCAGGGGCGCCGTCGTCTCGCCCGAGAGTGTTATGCTCGCCGCCTGGTCTCCTACTGCGGTGGCTGCGATGCTGCCCACGCGGAAGGCGGAGTCCTCGATCGCAATGTCAGAGCCGGAGAAGCTCAGCGCGCCATGGTTCGGCGCGAAGTCTTCGCCCAGGCCGGAGAGCAGCATCGCCCCCTCGCCGCCGAGGAAGCCGAACGCCTGCGGCGCCGCCACGGAGAAGGTCGAGCCGTTGGGCGTCGCCACCGAGAAGGACGGGCCGGAGGCGAAGCGCAGCTCGCTCGCGGTCGAGAAGTGGGCGGCGGCGGGCACGTTGATCTGCGCGCCCTCGCCGAACACGATCCCGGCCGGGTTGATGAAGAAGAAGGCGGCGTTCGGCAGGCCCGTCGAATCGATGGTCCCGAAGATGTGGGACGGGTCGCCGCCGGTCACCCGGCTGATCACATTGTCGATCGCGGCCGGATCGCCCCAGCTGTGCACCCAGCGCGCGATGTCGCCGCTCGCGAGGTCGAAGTTCGAGAAGCTGTGGAACAGGTTCGACCCCGCAAGGGTGCCGCCGTCGATCGTCCAGGTGTTGCCGCTATGGTCGACGACGGTGCCCAGGTCGAGGCTGGTGCCGCTGTCGGGCACGATGACGGTGGCGAAATCGCCCGCCGGCGGCGACACGCCGCCGCCGCTCGTCGCGGCCCGCCCGCCGGTGCCGAGATGCTCGGGGTTGAAGCTCTGCGCGGATGCCGCCTGCGCGAAGGCGAGCGCCGCGAGCGAGACGAGGGCGAGCCGCCTCACCGCCACGCCCCCAGCAGCATGAAGGCGGCCCAGATATGCGGCCGCGCATTGCTGCCGCCGCCCTCGATCATCGCCACCTGCGCCGCCCGCAGCGCCTCCGACCGTGACAGGCCGGCGCCGTAATGGCTGTAGAAGCCCTTCATCAGCTGGCCGGTGCCGACGTCGTCGACTTGCCAGAGCGAGGCGATGGCGCTGAGCGCACCCGCCTGCACTGCCGCGCCGGCGAGGCCCATGCTCGATTCGTCGTCGCCGACCGCCGTCTCGCACGCGCTGAGCACGAGCAGGTCGAGCTCCTCGCCCCGCGCGCGGTTGCCGGCGATGATGTCGCGCAGCTCGGAGAGGCGGATCACCTCGCCGTTGGCGACGATGAAGGCGCGGTCGGAGCGGCCGTTGAACGAGGCGTGGGTGGCGAGGTGGAGGACGTCCACGTCCCCGCCCGCCATCGCCTGGACGAGGTCGGCGCGGCGGAAATTCTCGATCAGCTGTCCCGGCGCGCCGCTGGCGGCGGCGACCTTCGCCTCGGCCGCGGTGCCGTTGAGCTTGGCGAAGAAGCCGGCGGGGAGCGTGATCTGCCGCTCCAGCGAGGCGGCGACGACGCGCATGCCCTTCTTCTCCTCCTCAGCCCCGCCGGGCTGGAGATAGGCGAGCGCCGGCGCGACGGTGAGGCGGGTCTTCTGGACCAGGAACTTGCCGTTGCCGTCGAGCAGGGCCGCGAAGGGCAGGTTCCTGAGCGCGCCGTCGGGGATGATCGCCAGCGT
>DASVVY010000179.1:0-6053 GCA_036386335.1 Allosphingosinicella sp.
TGGAGGGGTGTCAGCGGAAGCGGAAAGGATTCGAACGCCGACACCCCTGCGTCCGGAGGCGCCGACATCCCCCCGAAGGGGAGCATCGATCAGCCCGGCGCCCGCTGCGCCTCCTTCTCCTCGAACTCCTGCACCGCTTCCTTGATCACCCGCATCTTGCGCCGGTTCTTGGGGCTGAGGAGATATTGCCAGACCCCGACCAGGTTGACGCAGAACAGGACGATGTTCTGCCACATCAGCCCGCCCGTATCGTCCATGCGCGCGAACAGGATCCAGGCGACGTTCATCGTGCAGAACAGGATGAAGCCGAAGCCGGTCACCCGCCGGCCGAAGTCGCCGGCGAGCATCAGGGCGGCGACGACGCCGCTGATCGTCGCATACCATTCCAGGATCTCGGCCGTGGTCATCCGCTGCTCCGCGCGTGGGTGGACCTGCTGAACGCACGGCCGGGCTGCGGTTCCCCATCGGCCCGCTCCGCCGCGGGCGGGCGAGGCCTTTGCTGATGTCCCCGGCTGTCATGCAGCGATTGCCTAAACGCTGTGCCCGCGGTTGGGAAGCGGCTGGCACAAGGCGCAATCGCGACTATAGTCCGCGCCCTTACATAGATCAGCCTCGAGAGACCCTCGCTTATGACACGTTCCGTCCTCCTCGCCCTCCTGCTCGCCACCGCCGCCTGCTCGCCCAGTGCCGACGGCAACCAGAGCGGAGCGGCCGACGTGCAAACCCCCGGCACCCGCGCCGGCATCGACGCGAGCGCCATCGACAAGGCGGTGAAGCCCGGCGACGACTTCTTCGCCTTCGCCAACGGAAATTGGGTCAGGAACACGCAGATCCCGGAGGACCGGTCGGGCGTCGGCGCCTTCTACATCGCCGACAAGGAACGGGAGCGGCAGACGCGCGAGCTGCTCGACGCCATCCTCAAGTCCAACCCAGCGGCCGGCAGCAACGAGGCGCTGATCGCAAATTATTACAACGCCTATCTCAACACCGACGCGATCGACCGCGCCGGCATTGCCCCGGCGAGGGCGGACCTCGATGCGATCGCGCGCATCGCCGACAAGAGCCAGCTGAGCGCCGCGATCGGCGGCACATTGCGCGCCGACACCGATCCGCTCAACGCGACCAACTACCAGACCGAGAATTTGTTCGGCATCTTCGTGACGCAGGGCCTCGCCACGCCCGGCGAGACCCTCCCCTATCTGATGCAGGGCGGCAGCGGCCTGCCCGAACGCGAATATTACCTGGCCGGCGACGCGAAGATGGCCGCCATCCGCGACCAGTATCGCGCCTATATCGGCACCGTGCTGCAGGCGGCGGGCTTCCCCGACGCCCAGGGCGCCGCCGGACGCATCATGGACCTCGAAACCAGGATCGCCCGCGCTCACGCGACGCGCGAGGAGAGCGAGGACTTCGCGAAGGGCGCGCAGGTCTGGAGCCGCGCGGACCTCGAGAAGCGAGCGCCCGGTATCGACTGGACCGCCCTGCTGGGCGCCGCGCAGCTCGGCGCCGCACAGAAATTCCAAGCCTACCACGCCACCGCGATCCCGAAGCTTGCGGCGCTGGTCGGCTCGGAGCCGCTCCAGAACTGGAAGGAATGGCTCGCCTTCCACACCTTGAACCAGCAGGCGAGCGTGCTGCCGAAGCCGATCCGCGACGCCAGCTTCGCCTTCTACGGCACCGCGCTCGCCGGCACGCCGAAGCAGCGCCCGCGCGACCAGCTCGCCCTGAACGCCGTCAGCAACGCCCTCCAGGACGCGGTCGGCAAGGCCTATGTCGACAAATACTTCCCCGCCTCGGCCAAGACCGAGGTCCAGGGGATGGTCGACAACATCAAGGCCGCCTTCGCCCGCCGGGTCGAGGCGATCGACTGGATGGCGCCCTCCACGAAGGAGGAGGCCCTGAAGAAGGTCCGCTCGATCGTGGTCGGCGTCGGCTATCCGGACCGCTGGCGCGATTATTCGGGCCTGCAGATCGCCGGCGACAATGCGTACGCCAACAGCCGCAATGCGGGCCTCGCCGAATATCGGCACCAGATCGCCAAGATCGGGAAGGCGATGGACCGCAGCGAATGGTGGATGCCGCCGCAGCTCGTCAACGCGGTCAACCTGCCGGTCCAGAACGCGCTGAACTTCCCGGCCGCGATCCTGCAGCGACCCTTCTTCGACGCCGCCGCCGATCCCGCCTTCAACTACGGCGCGATCGGCTCCGTCATCGGCCACGAGATCAGCCACAGCTTCGACAATAACGGCGCCCTCTTCGATTCGACCGGACGGCTCAGGAACTGGTGGACGCCCGCGGACTTCGCGCGCTTCCAGAAGGCGGGCCAGGCGCTCGCCGCCCAGTACGACGCCTACGAGGCGCTGCCGGGCCTGCACGTCAACGGCAAGCTCACCCTCGGCGAGAACATCGCCGACGTCGCCGGCCTCGCCGCCGCCTACGACGCCTACCGCGCCTCGCTGGGCGGCAAGGAAGCGCCGGTGATCGACGGCTTCACGGGCGACCAGCGCTTCTTCCTCGCCTACGCCCAGGCATGGGCGACCAAGATGCGCGAAGCTTCGCTTCGCCAGCGCGTCCTCACCGACGGCCACGCGCCGGGGCAGTTCCGCGCCCTCACCGTGCGCAACCTCGACGCCTGGTACCCGGCCTTCGGCGTCCAGCCGGGGCAGAAATTGTTCCTGGCGCCGGAGAAGAGGGTGAAGGTGTGGTGAGCTTGAGCAGCCGAGTGCAGTGACGCCGACGCGCAGCGTCGCCGGAACGGCACGAAGAGACTGCGAAAGCCGGCCAGCCTCGCAAAGCGAGGACTGACGTCACGCGATTTACTCGCGTGACGGCCGGGAGCTGGAATTCCAGGCACCGGAATCGGCGCTCGGCGCCTCAGGCCCCGATGAGCTCCCGTCCGATCAGCATCCGCCGGATCTCGTTGGTCCCCGCGCCGATGTCGAGCAATTTGGCGTCGCGCATGTAGCGTTCCACCGGCCAGTCCTTCGTGTAGCCGGCGCCGCCCAGCGCCTGGATCGCCTCGAGCCCCACCCGCACCGCATTCTCGGATGCATAAAGGATAGCTCCCGCTGCATCGAAACGCGTCGTCTTGCCGGCATCGCACGCACGCGCCACTGCATAAACATACGCCCGCGCGGAATTCAGCGCGACGTACATGTCCGCCACCTTCGCCTGCATCAGCTGGAACGAGCCGATTGCCTGCCCGAACTGCTTGCGCTCCCGCACATAGGGCAGCACCGTGTCGAGGCACGCCTGCATGATGCCGAGCTGGATACCCGCCAGCACCGTCCGCTCGTAGTCGAGGCCCGACATCAGCACGCCGACGCCGCCGTTCACCGGCCCCATCACATTATCGTCCGGCACCTCGCACTCGTCGAACACCAGCTCGCCCGTCGGCGAGCCGCGCATCCCCATCTTGTCGAGCTTCTGCCCCAGGCTGAACCCCTTCATGTCCTTCTCGATGATGAAGGTGGTGATCCCCCGGCTCCCCTCCCCCGTCTTCGCGTAGACGACCAGCGTGTCGGCGTGATGGGCGTTGGTGATCCAGAATTTGGTGCCGTTCAGCACCCAGCGGTCGCCGCGCCGCTCGGCCCTGAGCTTCATCGACACGACGTCCGATCCGGCGCTCGCCTCCGACATCGCCAGCGCCCCGACATGCTCGCCGGAGATGAGCCTGGGGAGGTAGCGCGCCTTCTGCTCGGCGGACGCCCAGCGCCGGATCTGGTTCACGCACAGGTTGGAATGGGCGCCGTAGCTGAGCCCGACCGAGGCCGACGCCCGCGCCACCTCCTCCTGCGCCACGACATGCTCGAGATAACCGAGGCCGAGGCCGCCATATTCCTCCTCGACGGTGATGCCGTGGAGCCCCAGCGCCCCCATTTCGGGCCACAGCTCGGCGGGGAACCAGTCCTCCGCGTCGATCCTGGCGGCGAGCGGCGCGATCCGGTCGGCGGCGAAGCGCGCGGTCGTCTCGCGGATCGCGTCCGCCATCTCCCCGAGCGCGAAGTCGAGCCCTGCGTCCATCCCGTCCTCCTGTCGCCCGCGCGCCTAGCAGAGCCCACGCGATTTGAACAAGTCGAGGCGGGAGGCTAGTGGGCGCAGCGCACATGTCCGTTCGTGTCGAGCGAAGTCGAGACACCCTCCCGAGCGAAGCCGAGGGCAGGACAGGTTCCCGGCTTCGCTCGAACGGGTCCCTCGACTTCGCTCGGAACGAACGGGTTTGAACATCAGGAGCCCGCACCGCCAATGGCCACCACCCCCGACCCCATCGTCATCCTCTCCTACGCCCGCACCCCGATGGGGAGCTTCCAGGGCGCGCTCGCCGGAGCGTCCGCGACCGAGCTCGGCGCCACCGCCGTCCGCGCCGCGGTCGAGCGCGCCGGAGTCTCCCCCGAAGCGGTGGAGAAGATCTTCATGGGCTGCGTCCTCCCCGCCGGCCTCGGCCAGGCGCCCGCCCGCCAGGCGGCGCTCGGCGCCGGCCTCCCCCGCTCCACCGAGGCGACCACGGTCAACAAGGTCTGCGGCTCGGGCATGCAGGCGGCGATCTTCGCCCACGACATGCTCGCCGCCGGCTCGGCCGACCTGATCGTCGCCGGCGGCATGGAGTCGATGTCGAACGCCCCCTATTTGATGAAGAAGCACCGCGCCGGCGCCCGCATCGGCCACGACACCGTCTACGATCACATGATGCTCGACGGCCTCGAGGACGCCTATGATAGCGGCCGCGCCATGGGGACCTTCGCCGAGGACGCGGCCCGCGAATATCAATTCACCCGCGCGCAGCAGGACGAATATGCGATCGAGTCCCTCCGCCGCGCGACGGAAGCAATCAGCAGCGGCGCCTTCGACCGCGAGACCACCCCGGTCACGGTCAGCACCCGCAAGGGCGACTTCGAAGTCGCCTGCGACGAGCAGCCCGGCAAGTCCAACCCGGAGAAGATCCCCGGCCTCAAGCCCGCCTTCGCCAAGGACGGCACCATCACCGCCGCCAACGCCTCGTCCATCTCCGACGGCGCCGCCGCCCTCGTCGTCACCCGCCAGAGCGTCGCCGACCGCCTCGGCGTCCGGCCGGTCGCCCGCATCGTCGCCCACGCCGCCCACGCCCAGGCGCCGAACAAATTCACCAGCGCCCCCGTCCCCGCGATGCAAAAGGCGCTGGATCGGGCCGGCTGGAGCATCGCCGACGTCGATCTGTTCGAAGTCAACGAAGCCTTCGCCTGCGTCGCGATGATCGCGATGCGCGACCTCGGCATCCCCCGCGACGCGTTGAACGTCCACGGCGGCGCCACCGCTTTGGGCCACCCGATCGGCGCCAGCGGCGCCCGCCTCCTCGCCACTTTGCTCTCGGCGCTCGAGACCCACGGCCAGCGCCGCGGCCTCGCCAGCCTCTGCATCGGCGGCGGCGAAGCCACCGCCATGGCGGTCGAGCTCGCCTGACCGCGAACGGCAAACGGGGACAGCATAGATTTGGCGATTATGGAGTGCTTCACCAGCTTTCGGCGCGCCGCTTCACCCTCTTGCGACGATCACCTTGGCCCCCACCTCCACCCCCGCCCAGCTGCGGTCAGTTGTCACGGCCGCAGCGCCCCGCGCGATTGCCAGGGCGAGGCAGGCCCGGTCGCCCAACGATAGGCCGAGGGAGCGGGTCGGCAGGCGCAGCTTCCCGGCCGCGATCGCCTGGGCCTCGTCGAACGGCACGACCGGCAGGTCCAGCTCCGCGATGTTCTCCTCGATCTCGTTTTCGGGAACGCCGCGTTCCTGCAGCTTCGCCACCACCTCGGCGAGGTTGACCGCCCCGATCACCGCCCCGGGGAGGAGATCGACGATTTCCTCCGCGCCCCGTTCGCCGAGCAGGACGCTAAGCAATGCGGAGGCGTCCAGCGCATAGTCAACCACGCCCGGCCTCGGCGCGACGGTCGGCGATCAGCTCGTCCGCCAGCGACACGTCCTCCGGAACGAATTTCCGCAACCGCGCCTGTATGCCTGCGACCACGTCGCGCAACGGCCGCACCCGCAATTCGCCCCGGACCGTCTTCATGAGCACCGCGTCGCCA
>DASVVY010000180.1:0-31176 GCA_036386335.1 Allosphingosinicella sp.
ACGAGGTAGCGGGCCAGGTAGCGGGGCTGAAATATCCCTCCCCGAGGTGGGCGAACGGCGCGATCCGATGATCGGTGAAGGACAGGCTGGCGGAGATCGGCGCCTCATCATTCGTGGCGGAGCGCGTGCACCGGCTTCTGGCGTGCGACCAGGTAGGCGAGCGTGCCCACGCTAAGCAGCGCGAGGGCGAGGGCGATCAGCCCGGCCGCGGGGAATAACCAGGGCTGCAGCGGGATGCGCTCGGCAAAGCCGTTCAGCCAGCGCCGCATCAGCCACCAGGCAATCGGCCAGGCGATGAGGTTGGCGAGCAGCACCGGCCGGCTGAGTTGCCATAGAAGCAGCGCAAGTATCTGGCGCGTGCTCGCCCCCAGCGCTTTCCGGATTCCGATCTCCTTGGTTCGCCGCTGCGCCGCCGAGAGGGAGAGGCCGACGAGGCCGAGGCAGGCAAGGAATATCGCGAGGCCGGAGAAGACGGCGAAGAGCTGCGCGTTGCGCTCGAGGCTGCGGTACAGCCGTTCGATGTGCTCGCTGACGAAGGCACGCTGGATCGGCCCCTCATTGCCCGTTGACCGCCAAAGCTTATCGATCCGCGAGAGCGTCTCCGGCACGTCGCGGCCGGCCAGCTTGATCGAGACCAGCCCCCCGTTCCACTGCGCCGGCGCGCCGGACAGATAGAGGGTCGGCTCGATCGGGGTTTCGATGGACTGGAAAGCGAAATCGGGAACGACCGCCACCACCTGCGCGCCTGTGTCGTCGCCCGGCGAATCCCCCGCGATCGGCAGCACTTGCCCGATGGCCGCGGAAGACGAGGCGAAGCCGAAGGCCCGCACCGCTGCCTCGTTGATCACCACCCGCGATGCCGCTTCCTCCCCCCCGGGGGGGAGAGTCGCAAGCGTCCCCGCCACCGGCCGCACTCCGTAAAGTGCGAAAATCGACGGCAGGGCCGATACCATGTCCGCCACCAGCTGCCTGCCTTTCCAATCGATGAGGAGGAACGTGTCCCCGCTGAGCAACGCCTCGCTGCTGCACGAGACGGCACGCACGCCCGGCAGCTTCGCCGTCTCGGCGACAAAGGCGGGCGGGCACCTGGCGGTGACCGTCAGCACCTGGTCGATATCCATCCGCAACGCTTCGCGCATCGCGAAGACGCGCTGCTGGTGCACCACGGACGTGGCGATGATCAATCCGATGAGGATCGCGAACTGGGCCGTGACGAGCGCGCTCCGAACCAGCCCGCCGCCCGCCGCCGCGCGGCCGCTGTCCCGCAGCGTCGCCACGGGAGGCAAAGAGGAGAGCAGGAAGGCCGGGTAGGCGCCGGCCGCGAGGCCGAGCAGCAAAGCGGCCGACAGCAGCCAGAGTAGCAGGGTCGGATCGGCGGCATAATCGAGGCGCGCCTGCGTCTCCAGGAATGCGTTGACCACCGGCAGCAGCCATTCGGCCGCGACGAGCGCAAGAAGTGTCGCGACGAGCACCGTCAGCACCGCCTCGGCGAGAAATTGGCCAGCAATGTGACCGCGGCCGGCACCATTCGCCTTGCGCACTCCGATCTCGCGCCGACGCCGCCCCGCCAGTGCGACGCTCAGATTCACGAAGTTGGCGGTGGCGATCAGCAGGACGAGAGCCGCAACCAGACTGCCGATCACCAGCCGCTCGCGCGCGCCGGGATGAAAGCCCTCGTGCAGGGCGAGCCGGTCGATCCGGACAGGCTCGAGCCGATAGGCATTGCGCACGGGCGGCGGCACCAGCCCGGCGATCGCAGACTGGATCGCGTCCCCCGCCTTTTGCGCCGAAGCGCCCGCTCGCAGCCGCAGATACGTCCTCACGCTGATGGAAAAGGCGCCCGGTTGATCCGCCTGCATGAGGGAAAGGCCGGAACGCGTGCCAAGCCCGGAGGCAAAGATGCCCGCAGCAAGGTCGGTGCCGCCGGCCGGCAGGTCCTCGATGACGGCGCGCAGCACCATCGGCTGCCCGGCGACTTCGATGGTCTCGCCCAATGCATCGGCACGGCCGAAATGCTTGCGTGCCATCGCCTCCGTCATGACGAGGCCAGGGCCGCTGCGGAGCGCCGAGGCGAGGGCGCCGCTCAGGACGGGGACGCGCACCAGGTCGAAATAATCGGGGTCCGCCCAGTAGATCGTTTCCCTGTTCGTGGTGCCGCCGCGGCGCAGCTCCACTTTCGCCTCCATGAGCCGCGCCGCTGCCTCCACCTCGGGGACGTTCGCCTCGATAAGCGCCGCAGCGCCGCTCGGGCTCGCCTGCTGATAGTCCGGCGCCATTTCGGGGGCGCTCATCACCGACACGGCGAGATAGGTCCGCTCGTGCCCGGAAACGATATGGTTGTAGGTGAGCGGGACCCGCGCCACGAGCGCCATCAGGATGGCGCCGGCGATGCCGATGACGAGACCGACGATGGTGATGGCCGAAAGGAGCCGGTTGGCCGCGAGGTTGCGGGCCCAGGCGACCAGCCAATGGCGAAGCAGCCGGGTCACAGGCGCGTCTCCCCGACGATGCGTCCGGCGAGCATTCGGAGCGTCCGGTCCGCCGCTGCGGCGTGGAAGGCCGAGTGGGTTACCATGATCACGGTCGTGCCTCCGGCCGCTGCGCCCTTGAAAAGGTCCATCATCGCAGCGCCGTTGGCGCTATCCAGATTGCCCGTCGGCTCGTCGGCCAGGATGAGGCCCGCTCCTGCGCGAGCGCGCGGGCGGTGGCCACCCGCTGCTGCTGGCCGCCCGAAAGCCGCCGCGGGCGGTGTCGCGCACGATGTGCCAGCCCGACCTGCTCGAGCACCGCATCCACCCGTCGCCGGCGCCCATCCGCGCCCCGGTAGAGCAGGGCCACCTCCACATTCTCGGCGACGTTGAATTCCTCGATCAGGTTGAACCTCTGGAAAGCGAAGCCGACATGTGCGCGCCGGAGCCGCGTCCGCCGCGGGTCGGCGAGCGTCGCTACCTCCTCGTCCCGCAGCCGATACGACCCCGCGTCGGGCGCGTCGAGGAAGCCCAGGATGTTGAGCAGGGTGGATTTGCCCCAGCCGGAAAGATCCATGACCGCCACGAACTCGCCGGCCGCGACCTCGATGGAGACGGCATGGACCGTCTGCGTCTCGAACTCGCCGCTGCGATAGGCTCGCGAAAGAGAGCTGACCTGGAGGAACTGACGCATGACCCGATGCTACACCGAGTCGAGCTGCAGAAAAAATGGATGCTTCCAAGAGGATAGCCCTTGGCGAGCACAAACCGACGACGCGAGGCGTCCGTATCCGGACAGATAGAGCGGGGGCATTTCGCCCGTTACGCTCGCGTCATGCACCCCCTTGGAGCGGTCGCTGCAGAGCGGTCGCTGCAGAGCTGTCGACGCAGTACGGCACCTTCGCGAAGTGCCTCTGCCCGAATGACGCTGGTTGAGAGGCAGCGAAGATCCAGCGCTTAACGGTCCATGCCGCCCGGCAATGCGAAGGCTACATAGGCCGACCCTTGCGGCCCTTTGGGGTCGCGGCCGCCGCTGGTGGCGATAACGACATATTGGCGGCCGGCCACCGCGTAAGTGATCGGCGTGGCGACGCCCGAATAGGGCAGGACCGTCTGCCACAGCAGCCGCCCGGTCCTGCTGTCGAACGCGCGGAACTTGCGGTCGTAGATGGTCGCGCCGATGAACAAGAGGCCGCCGGCGGTGACGATCGGGCCGCCATAATTCTCGCTGCCCGTATCCGCCATGCCGCGCGCGGCCAGCTCGGGATACTGGCCGAGCGGGATTTTCCACAAATAGTCGCCGGTGTTGAGATCGATCGCGTTGAGCGTGCCCCACGGCGGCGCGACCGCCGGATAGCCGTCGGGGTCGAGGAACTTGCGATAGCCGGTGAAGACGTAGCGCGGCCCCTCGCGCTCCGCGGCCGCGGGGGCGCTGACTTCGCGCCCCTCCCCTGCGAGCAGGAACTCGGCAATGGCTTTCTTGTCCGGGTCGGGGATCTGCGGGAAGCCGGGCATGCGGCCGCGCCCCGCCTTGATTATCTTGACGATCTCCGCGGCGTCCATGCGTCCGCCGATGTCGCTCAGCCGCGGGAATTCGGGCGGGGCGCCCTCCCGCTCGACGCCGTGGCAGGCGGCGCATTGCTCCTCGTAGAGACGGGCGCCGCGGTCGCTGGTCGCCTTGGGCTCGGTGAGACCGCCGGTCCATGCAATATCGTTACTGTTGATGTAGATGATGCCGCGGCCGCGATCGACCGCCGGCCCGCCCCACTCGGCGCCGCCGTCATAGCCCGGGAAGACCACGGTCTGCCTGCCGAGCGTGAAGGGCGTGAACGGTCCGCCGTTCTTCAGCCCGGCGAATTCCGCAAGCGCGGCGGTGTGGGCTTCGGGCGTGCGGCGGGTCAGCATCTCGCGGGTCAGCTGCTGGCGGGCATAAGGCGCCGGCCGCAGCGGGAAAGGCTGGGTGGGGGCGGTGCGCTCGCCGGGGACGTCGCTGGCCGCCACCGGCCGCTCCTCGATCGGGAAGAGCGGCTTGCCCGTGACCCGGTCGAAGAGGAACAGAAACCCCTGCTTACTCGGCTGCGCGACCGCGTCCACCGCCTTGCCGCCGTGCCGCACCGTCAGCAGCACCGGCGGCGACGGGAAGTCCCGGTCCCAGATATCGTGGTGCACGCCCTGGAAGTGCCAGAGCCTCCTGCCGCTCTTCGCGTCCAGCGCCACCAGCGAGGTCGCATAGAGATTGTCGCCGGGGCGGTCGCCCCCGTAGAAATCGTCCACCGCCGAACCGGTCGGCACGAAGAGGATGCCGCGACCGTCGTCGAGGGCCATCCCCGCCCAGGGGTTGGCGCCGCCGGCGCTTTTCCACGCCTGCGCCGGCCACGTCTGGTGGCCGGGTTCGCCGGGGCCTGGGATGAGGTTGAAGGTCCAGCGCAAGGCGCCGGTGCGGACGTCGTAGGCGCGCACCGCGCCCGGCGCGGCAGGCGCCGCTTCCGAGGTCCGGAAGCCGACGATGATAAGATCGCCGAAGATCATGCCCGGGGTGGTCAGGAACGCGGCGGTCCGCGCCGGATCGCGCCCGAGGCCGGCCCGCAGGTCGACTCGTCCACCGGTGCCGAACGTCTCGAGCGGCCGGCCGGTCGCGGGATCGAGTGCGATCAGAAAGGCGCCGTTGCTCGAGAAGAGGCGCTTGTCGCGCCCGTCGGACCAATAGCTGAGGCCCCGTACCGGCTGCTCGCCGCGCTCGGGCGGCTTATGCTCCCAAAGCCGCCGTCCGGTCGCCGCGTCGAGCGCGAACACGCCTTGCTCGGGCGTGATGCCGTAGAGGACCTCGCCGATCATCAGCGGCGATGTCTGCAGCCGCCCCTCGCCCGTCTCGTACCGCCACACCTCGCGAAGCCCGGCGACGTTGCCGGTATCGATCTGGTCGAGCTCGGAATAATGATCGCCCGCCGGACTGCCACCATAAACCGGCCAGTCCCGCTCTGTGCCCGCCGTCTCGCGGCTCGGCGCCATGACGCAGGCTGCCACAAGCGCGCCGCACGCCGCGGTCAAGGCAAAAGGTGCTGCTACGGCCCGGACGCGACTCTTCCTCACGACGTTCAAACCCCTCGTCACAGAGCCTTTTTCTACCGCTCGCCCGCCGAAGAACGAGCCTCTAGCGGCGCCCCATCCGCCTGCATAGCGTGCACCGGCCAATGGTACCGGGCGGCGTGGCGCCCGCTCCGTCCCTCAGCCATTCTGCTATCGGCGCACGTCTTGCAGAATAGGGACGCACCCCATCCTACGGCGCGCGCTGGTAAACGCGTACCCAGTCCACCTCCATGCTGATCTCGCCGCGCTTGATCCGATCGACGGTATCCTGGGGCAGGCCCTTGTAGGGCTTCCCGATGCCGTTCGTCTTGTAGGGGTAGATACCGCCGACCGCGAAGTTCAGGATGAGGTGCTGGGGTGTGCCGAAGCGCCAGGGCGCATAGAATTCAACCATCGCGCGGGTGACGCGATAGACGAGCCTGCCGTCCACCTTGAACAGAATCCTGTCGGCATTCCAATCGACCTCATAGTCGTGCCAGTCGGTGACGTCGGTGCCCGGCTCGAAGAAATATTTGTTCACGAGGGGCGTTTCGCCCGAATAGCCGGTTCCGTGCAGGGCGACGCCGGTCCAGTCCCGCTCGCCCACATATTCCATGATGTCGATCTCGCCCGTTTCGGGCCAGCGTCCGTTGCCCAGCAGCCAGCAAGCTGGCCACACCCCTGTTGCGGCAGGCATGCGGATCCGCGCCACCGCCCGGCCATAAGTGAAATCGAACTTGCCCTTTGTGGTGATGCGTCCGGAGACGAAATCGGCCTTGCGCCCGGTGGGGGTCTGGAAGCCTTGCCGGAACCTCGGCTGCAGCACGAGAACGCCGTCCTGCGCGCCCGGGACAGTCCCTGCGGGCAGGAAGCGGATCGTCTCGGGCGAGTCCACGTAGGCCTGCTGCTCTTCGTTGACCCAGAAGTCGGGTCCGACGACGTTCCACTTCGACCGGTCCAGCGCTATGTCGTTGAACTCGTCGGCGAACGCCAGGCGCTCCGACGGGCCGGGGTCAGCGGCTGAAGGCGCCGCCCCGGAGTGAGCGCACCCGCTCGCCAGGAGCAGCAGCGCTGCTGCAAAGGCAGGGACTCTTCTTCGGCGCATGGAAATCACCTCGCTGCTGGTTTGCCGGGCTACGGCTTGGCGTCGACCTTTGCCGGTCCGCTGGACTCGCGCTCGACCAGCCTTCCCTGGATCACCACCGGGTCCGGGGCGGGGCCGCCTTTCACGCCCTCGATCAGCAGCTCCACCGCCCTGGACACGGTCTCGGCGATCGGCTGGTCGACGGCGGTGAGGCGCGGCCGGCTGAACCGGACGACCGGCGTGTTGTCGAAACTGACGAGCGACAGATCGCCCGGCACCTCCAGACCCTTCTTCCCCGCGAAATCGAGCACCGCCAGCGCCATCTGATCGTTGCTGGCGATGATCGCGGTGGGTGGCGGGTCCAGCGTGAGCAGCCGCTGCGCCGCCGCAAGCCCGGATTCATAGCCGAAATCGCCTTGCGCAAGGAGGCCGGTGACCTTCAGCCCCGCATCGGCCATGGCCGCCTTCCAGCCATCGACGCGCCAGCCGCTGAGGCTGTAGGCGATCGAGCCGGCGATGAAGCCGATCCGCCTGTGCCCGAGATCGATGAGGTGCTGCGTCGCCTCGCGCGCCGCCCCCGAATCGTCCATCGTCACCGAATAACCGGGGCCGCGCGCGCGCGAACCGATCCTGACGAAGGGGATGCCGTGCGAATCGAGCAGCTGACAGATCTGCCGGTTCTCGGAGTGGGGCGGCGTGAGGATGACTCCGTCGGGCTGGAGGCCGGCGATCGTCGCCGCGAGTTCGCGCTCGATCTGGTCGCTGTGCGTGTCGACCAGTTCGAGGATCATCCGGTAGCCGTGCTCGGCGCATTTGAGCATCCCGCCGAGCAGCATCTGGTCGACCCAGTCGCCGCCCTGCCGTGCCTTCCATTCCGCGATGGTGCGGTCCCGGTCGTTGAGCGCGAGGATGAGGTAGGAACGCCGTCCGCCGAGGCGCTGCGCCGCGATCAGCGGAACGTAGCCCAGCTTCTCGATCGACTTGAGCACGCGCGCGCGCGTCTCGGCGCCCACGTTCGGTCCGTCGTTGATGACCCGGCTCACCGTCTGCAGCGATACGCCCGCATCGGCCGCGACGTGCTTGATCGTGACTGTCCCGCGCCGCCGCGTCATACTCTTTCAAATCTCCGTGAGGCTGCGCTGCAACGGCGACGGGCGTCCCGCGGTGGAGCGGAGTGCGGCGGCGCCGGACGTCCGACGCGGGGCGCCGGCGAGATGGACCCTCCCCTCCGAGGACAGGGCCCATCCCTCCTTCCGAATTTCCGTCAGAAGTCGAAGCGCGCCAGGAACGTGAAGCGCCGGTCGTTGCGGAAGGCGGAGCGGGTCGCCCGGGTTCCGTCGAAATCGACGACCTGAGAGGTCCGCGTCACCTCGTCCAGCAAATTGACCCCCTGGATTCCGAGCTTCACATGCTTGTTCACACTGAAGAAGATCGACGCGTCGAGCTGCCCCGTGCTCTCGCCGTAGATCGGCGAGAATGGGAAGATGACGTCGCGGGGCGTCTGCAGGAATGCCGATCGCCAGTTGTACGCTGCGCGGGCCGAGATCGGGCCCTTCTCGTAGAACAGGACGGCGTTGACGGTGTGCTTGGACACCCCGGCCAGCGGCAGCCCGGAGGAGAAGGGGCTCTGCTCGGCACCCAGGGTCGAGTTGTTGAAGTCGCTCGCGTCGACGTAGGTGTAGATGAGCTGCGCGCCGAGGCCACTGAGCGGACCCGGCAGGAAGTCGTACGTCTGCTGGTAGGCGAGCTCGAAGCCCTTGAGCAGGCCATCGTCGCTGTTTGCCGGCCCGTTCACCTCCACATCGGTGGTCACCCCGCTCGGGCTGGTGAAGGAGCGAACCACGGCCCCTTCGTTGACGAGCCCTTTGAAGTCCTTCGCGAACAAGGCGAGTGTGAGCGAGCCGACGCGGCTGAAATACCATTCGGCCGACAGGTCGTAGTTCCAGGCCTGAATCGGCCGGAGCAGCCGGTTGCCCGTGAAGATCTGGAACAGCGGCCCCGTTTCGAGCGTGCCGCCGGAGCGCAGGTCGCCGGTATTGTCGAAAATCGCTCCGCCGGTTCTGAAGGATGAGAGATCCGGTCGAGAAATCCCCTTCGACACGGCCATGCGCAGCAGCATACCCCGGCCGAGGTCTAGCCTAGCGTTGAAGCTGGGCAGCCAGTTGTTGAACCGGATCGCGGCGCTGTCGTCGAGCGTCTCGCCCGTGAACACCTCCGCGAACTCGGCGAGCCGGCCGGGCGACAGGCTGCAATAGGCTGGCGCCTGCTGCCCCGGCTGCGTGTTGGCGCAGGAGGCCTGCACCTCCGGCAGCGTCACCTGCCCGTCATGGTTCGTGTCGAAGAAATCGCCGGCGGGGAAGCTGATCGTCCCGGCGGAGCGGACCTCGGTGCTGACGTAGCGCAGCCCGATATTGCCATCGAGCTTCATCCCGTTGCCGAACTCGGTTCCGAAATCCAGCCGCAGATATGCGTCCGCGGTGCTCTCGTCGACGTCGGAGATCTCGCCGGGCAGGAACGGAGTCCCCGGTACGAGGCCGCTGCGGTTGTAGATCGGGTTCCAGGCGTTGGGCGAAAGCGAGAAATCGGTGATCTCGCGCGACTGGCGCTCGGTGACTCCGGTGAGATATTCCTGGACCAGGTTGTCGCCGCCGAAGAAGAAGGCCGAGCCGTTGCCGATCGGCACCGGCACGACGCCGCGCTGGAAGTCGTCTCCGAAGGGGTTGCGGACGTGCGCGTAGTCGGGGAAGTCGGAGACGTAGGCGCCGCCGCCGAAGGCGCCCGGATCGCTATAGCCCCACTCGCCGTTGCGGCCCTGCCAGGGCGCCGACAAATTGCCCCAGTTCGAGAAGTTCGCGCTGCGCGTGACGCGGTTGCGCTCCCCCCAGCGGGCGCCGAAACGTGCCCGGCGCAGGAAGCTGGTGTCGCTGATCTCGTACTGGGTATCGACCCGCATCGTCGTTAGGTCGCCCTTGTTGCGGACCTGGTTGTCGATCAGGAACCAGTAATAGCTGAGCGCCGGATTGTTGAAATAGTCGGCCGGCGAGCTGCTCGCGCCCGGCTTCAGGAACTGGACGATCGGGGTCTTGCCCGAATTGTCGATCGACACGTCCGCGAAGGTCTGCATCGCGGCGATGAGGCCGTTCTCGTTGCGGTCGGAACGGATGTGCTGCACTTCGAAATTGAAGCTAAGGCGATCGGTCGGCTGGAGATCGATGTCGACGGAGAAATCCTCCGTCATCGCATCGTCCTCGCGCTGGAAACGCAGCATCTCGGTCGGAATGCCGCCGGCCGGATTGAACGGCGAGAATTGGGTGAGCGTGATCGTCTCGACCTGCGAGCCGTTGTAGGTCGGCGTGGTGCCGGGGGCCACGATCGGGAACAGGGCGTCGTCGTTGACCTGGGCCAGCACCGCATATTCGTTGAGCCGCGCGTCGGTTTCGGCGCGCAGATATTCGAGCGATACCCGCGCCCGGCGATCGGTGCTCTCCCACTGCAGGACGCCCGAATAGGCCCTTCGGTCGCGCTCCAGATCGGTCGTGCGAACGCCGGCGCCCTTGGGCACGATCACGCTGCCCGCGGGCGGGAAGTTGGATTCGTCGAAGGCCGGCTCGCCGCCGAAGCCGCCCGACCCCACCGGCCGCACGCGCTGGCACCCCGCGGTGAGGCTCGCGGCACGGTAGCAGGGATCGGTGATCTGCGATGCGTCCGTGCGGGTGACGAGCTCGGACTGCGCGTAGGCGACCTGAACGCCGAAGGTGCCGATGCCGGTTTCGAAGGTGTTCGAAGCCAGGCCCGAGAAGCCGGGCGACCACTCCCCCGCCATGTCGCCATAGTTCGCCTCGATCGTGCCGGCGATGTGGAGGCCGCGATTGTCGAGCGGCTTGCGCGTGACGAGATTGACGGTGCCCGAGATGCCGCCGTCGATCATGTCGGCGGTGTTGTTCTTGTAGACCTCGACGCGGCCGAGCAGCTCGGGCGAGACGTCGTTGAAGCTGAGCGTGCGCCCCCCATTGGCCGAGAAGATGTCGCGGCCGTTCAGCTCAGAACGGACGAACGGCAGGCCCCGGATGATGACGCCCGAGCCTTCGACGGAGAAGCGGTCGGGATCGTCCCGCTGCTCGAAACGCGAGATGTTGACGCCCGGTACGCGCTGCAGCGCCTCGGCGACCGAACGGTCGGCGAGCGCACCGATGTCCTCGGCCGTGATCACGTCGACGACAGTGTCGGCATTGCGCTTGATCGACTGCGCCGATTCGAGCGAGGCGCGGAAGCCGGTGACGACGATTGCGTCCCCCTCGTCCTGCCCCGCCTCCGGCGTGCCCGCCGGCGTCTCCGTCTCCCCCGGCACGTCGGCCTCCTGCGCGGAGGCAGGGTTGGCAAACGCAGCACCGATGGCAAGCACCGATGCCACGGACAGAGCGCGGATGCGAGGCGACAAGGCGACAGACTTCGTGCTGATGGCCGACAAGAGATCCTCCCCAGGTTCCAGCGGTGACGTTCGTCTTACCCGCTTTTTTTGGCTCCATACCCTGCTATGTGAACGTTCACAACAGGAAAATGTGAACGTTCACATTCGCCGTTTTCGACACTGGCCAGTGAGGGGCGAAAATGCGAACTGAGTCTACGACATGGCTATCGAACGCATCGTAATCGTCGGGGGCGGAACAGCCGGGTGGATGACCGCGGCCGCGCTTTCGCGCCTCAAGGCCGCGCATCGGCTCGAGATCGTGCTGATCGAATCGGAGCAGATCGGGACCGTGGGCGTGGGCGAAGCCACCATCCCTCCCTTTGTCCAGTTCAACAAGCTGCTCGAAATCGACGAGCGCGAGCTTCTGGCGAAGGTGCAGGGCAGCTTCAAGCTCGGCATCCAGTTCGCCAACTGGGGGAAGCAGGGCGACAATTACTTTCACCCGTTCGGCGCGTACGGCTACGAGATCGACGGCATTTCCTTTCACCAGCTGTGGCACAAGCTGCACAAGGAGGGCGATCCGCGCCCCATCCAGGTCTTCAACGCGGAGACGATGGCGGCGATGTTCCAGCGCTTTGCGCGCACCGCCGACGATCACCCGGACGACCTGCCGCCGATCAACTATGCCTATCACATAGATGCCGGACGCTACGCGGCCTTCCTGCGGACCTATGCCGAGGCAGCCGGCGTCGTACGCCGGGAAGGCCGCGTCGCGGACGTCCGTCTGGATGGGGAGACGGGGCACGTGCGCTCCGTCGCGATGGACGATGGGGGCGAGGTGCGGGGCGATCTTTTCGTGGATTGCTCCGGCTTCCGGGGGCTGCTCATCGAACAGGCGCTCGGCACCGGCTATGAGGACTGGACGCACTGGCTGCCCTGCAATCGCGCGGTGGCGCTGCCCTGCAACCGCGACGATGGCGGCCAGCCCCTCCCCTATACCAAATCGACCGCCCACAGCGCCGGCTGGCAGTGGCAGGTGCCGCTGCAGCATCGCAACGGCAACGGCCATGTCTACTGCGCCGAGTTCATGGAGGACCAGCAAGCGCTCGACATCCTGCTCGCCAACCTCGCCGGCAACCCAACCGCCGACCCGAATTTCCTCCGCTTCGCGACCGGCCGGCGCAGGAAGTTCTGGAACCGCAATGTCGTCGCGATCGGGCTGGCGGCGGGCTTCATGGAGCCGCTCGAGTCGACCTCGATCCACCTCATCAGCACCGGCATCACCAAATTGGTGTCGGTGCTGTCGCTGGACGGGATCACCCAGGCGCAGGAGGATGCCTACAATCGCCTGACGGGCCGGGAGCACGCCCGGATCCGCGACTTCCTCATCCTACACTACAAGGCCACCGCACGCGACGACAGCCCGTTCTGGGACTATTGCCGGACGATGAGCATCCCGGATACGCTTGAGGAGAAAATCGCTCTTTTCCGCATCAACGGCCAAATCTTCCGCGAGGAGGACGAGCTGTTCACCGAGACGAGCTGGGCCGCCGTGATGATGGGTCAGGGGATCAGGATGAAAGGCCACAACCCGATGGCCGACCGCCTTGGCGGCAGCGAGCTCAAAACCGAGATCGACGGCATCGAGAAGTCGATCCGCTATCTGGTCACCCACATGCCGCCGCACGGCCAGTATCTGAAAGCCTATTGCCCGGCGGCGGCATGAGCGCAGCCGGGCGCGGCCTCCCCTGGACGTTCCAGCTCGCCTTTTTCGGCGCTCACCTCGCCTTCATGCCGGTGCTCGTCCTCCTGCTCCCGCGCCGGATCGAGGCCATTGCCGGCGGAGAGGCGCCGCTGGCGCTCAGCTGGCTGCTGCTCGCAGGCGCCCTCGCCGCCAGTCTCGGCAATATCGTGGCGGGGCATTGGAGCGACCGCTGGATCCTCCGCCACGGCAGCCGCCGCGGGCTCATCGCCCTCGGCCTCGCCGCCTTGGTCGCAAGCTTCGTGCTCTTGGCCGGTGCCGCGAGCGTGGCGCAGGCGGCCGCCGCCCTTGTCGCCTTCCAGCTCGCCCTGAACCTCGCCTTCGCGCCGCTCGGTGCCCTCCTCGCCGATTATGTGCCCGACGCCGCGAAAGGGAGGGCCGCCGGCCTGATGGGCGCCGCACTGCCGCTGTCGCTCGCCGGCGTAGCGGGGATAGCCTGGCTGTTCCCGCGCGATTCGGCCGCCGCCTTCCTCGTCAACGGAACGGTGGTGGTCGCCTGCATGGCGCCCCTCCTGATCCGCTGGGGCTTCGGGAGTCCCCTCACCTCGCCCTCGGGCCACACAGCTGACGCCACGCCTGCTCCCGGTGGAGGCAGTCTGGACTTCGCCTTCGCGTGGATCGCGCGCTTCCTGGTGCAACTCGGCGCCGCCTTCGCGCTGGGGTTCCTGTTCCTGCTGCTGTCGAAGGGGATCGAGGCCGACCCCGACTGGGCGGGACGCCGGAACGCGAGTCAGGCGATGGCGCTGCTCTCGATCGGAGCGACGTTCCTTGGAGTGGCTGGCGCAATCGTCGGCGGCCGCCTCTCCGACACCCTGCGCGGCCGCCGGGTGCCGCTGGCGATTGCGGCAGCCATGCTCGCCGTCAGCCTTGCGGCGCTCGGCGCGGGGCTGGCCTGGCCCTTTTTTCTGGCGGCCTACGCGATGTTCCAGCTGGCCCTGTCCGCCTTTCTCGCGATCAACATCGCGCTCGTCGCCCAGTTGGTGGGCCAGAGTCCGAGGCGCGGCGCCCTCCTGGGCGTGATGAATCTCGCCAACACCTTCCCCGCCGTCCTCGCCCCGGGCCTGGCGGTGGCGTCGTTCGACATCGGGCTGATCCACGACCGGCTCGGACTCTTCTTCATCGCCTCGTCGGGAGCCGCCGTCTGTGCAACCATTGCCGTTCTCTGGATCGGCCGCCAAGATGCGCAGGCGCCCGAACGGGGGTGTTCCAGAACGACCTAAACCACTAATCTAGCGACAATCTCTACCCGCTTGCTGGAGTGACAATGCAGATCCAGGGTGAAATCGATTCAAGCATTGCGGATGCCGTGACCCGGGTAAACGCGCATCTCGAAACGCTGAGCGCCCGCTTCGTCTCGCGCCGCGCCTTGCTTGAGCTGGTTCTGCTCGGCCTCGTCTCACGCGAGCACGTGCTTCTCATCGGGCCACCGGGGACCGGCAAGTCTGCGGCCGTGCAGGCAATTGCCGGCTCGTTCGACACCGTGGCCTTCGAATATCTGATCGGCCGCTTCACAGAGCCGTCGGAGCTGTTCGGCGCGCTCGACCTGAATGCGCTCAAGGATGGCCAGATCAGGCCGGTGACCGAGGGCATGCTGCCGCAGGCCGAAATCGCGTTCCTGGATGAAATATTCCTCGGATCGACGGCGATACTCAACACGCTGCTCAAGATCCTGAACGAACGGACCTATAGGCGCGGCCAGTATAGCATTGCGACGCCGCTGATATCCTGCGTGGCCGCATCGAACGCGATACCGGAGGACAGCGCCCTCGCCGCCTTTGCCGACCGCTTCCTGATGACGATGTTCGTCGATCCTGTCGACGACGAGGCGCTGAGCGACCTGCTGCGCTCCGGCTGGACCTACCAGGGAGCGGAGGGCCGTCCGAGCGATCCGCTCCCGAGGCAGCTGCTTTCCCACCTCTACTCGGCAACGCTGCAGGTGGACATGAGCAGCCTTCAGGACGCCTATGCACACCTCGTGCGCAAGGCCCGGCTGGTCGGCGTCACCTTATCCGACCGCAAGATCGTCAAGGGCCAGAAGCTTATCGCAGCCGCCGCGGTGCTGCGCGGCGCGGCGGTCGCGGGACCTGAAGATCTCTGGCCGGTGACGTACCTCGTCCAGTCGAAGGGCCAGCAGGAGGAGGTGCGGGAGGTGCTCCAGGCGGAGCTTAGGCAGAGCCACAATCCGGTCCTGTCGCAAAGCGTCGCCCGCGCCACATACGGACCGACTGCGCACGCCGCGCATCTCGCGCAGCAGGCGGGCGCGCTGCTCGACGCGGCCGGGCCCCTCCCCTCCGGTCCCCCGGACGAGGCATGGCTGGTGCGGGTGGAGACGATGGTGACGCGGATCGACGCCGCCTTCGAGCCCGCTGCGATGCCGCAGCACCTGCGCGCGCTACGCTCGAGGCTCGAGGCAGCACTCGAGGCGAAGCCGCGCGCCGCGCCGGAAGCGGACGCGGGTGGCGAGCAGGCAAACGAGGCGGCCTGATGCACTGGCGCCGCTTGGATCCCGTGCAGCCCGTCGGCGCGCTCATCGCCGTCGGGCACGACGCTCCGGCCAGGATCGAGGCGGCGATGGCGGGCAAATCGCGTCTCCTGCATGCCTGCCCGTCGGCCCGCGGCGAGGAGTGGATCGTGCTGTTCGCCGTGCCGGCGCCCTCCCAATCCGCCGAAGCTGAGGCGCTGTTGCCAAGGCTGGAAGGCGCCACGCCGCTCTACCCCTTGTTTGCGGGATTGTGGCTGCCGGTCGGCACTGCTCCCGCTGTCCCCGATCACGTGACGGAGCCACTGATGGATGCGCTGCTGTCGCGACATGCTGTGAGCAGGCCTGCGGTGCTCGTGCCGCGCTTCGAAGGCGCAGTGGAGCAGACGCGACAGGCGGCCCTGTACGCGGTCGGACAGCCGCGTCCGATCGGCGACTGGCTGGCTGCCGCGGCTCTGGCGAGCGCATAAGGTGGACAGGCGGGTGGCGGACGGAACACCACAGGTTCTTCCGCGCGCTTACGCACCCTTCCTACCGATGCTCGCGCAAATGTCCTTGCCGATGCAGCGGCTGCTGCACGGGCAGCTGCTCCAGTTCGAGCGCCTCGCGCCGGCCCTGGGCGCGTACCGCAGCGCGGAGCAGGGGGAGCTCGAGGGCCTCGGGGGGCTGGGGATGCGCGGCGAGATATCCCAGCTCGTCGCGAGTGAGCTCCTGCTCCGGACGGAGGCCCCGGTCGAGTTCCTGCGCCGGATCGCCGAAAACGAGGCCGCCTATGTGGAGAAAATCTACTCCGACCCCGGCGCTAGATCGGTCTACGGCGTGGCCGTCTCGGTGGGTCCCGGCCTCCTCGGCCACGGGCGGCTGATCGCTCTGGCCGGCCTGTTCTTCATGGCGCGGCTCGCCCGCCGACAGAACGCACAGTTTTGCTGGTGCTTCCTTCCGCGCCCGGCCGGCGCGGCCTGGTCGGACGAGCTTTCGGTCAGGAACATCAAGAGCTTCCTGAAGGCGGCGAGCTACCGCGAGATGTCGATGGAAGATCTCGACGAGGCGCGGCGGGCCTGGGAGCATCTCCGCCCGAAGCGGCCGGGGGACCGGGGATGCGATTTCATCCCCTGGGCCATCGGTGCAGGCGCCCCGCCTCAGCTGCGCCCCGCGGATTTGGCGGTCGAGGCCGCCCCAGCCGCCCTCCTTTTCGATGTTCGCGCGCCCAGGCCCGCTGAACCGCGCGTGGCGCGCGTCCGCATTCGTCAGAAGGGACATGACAGAGGCGCCGCGGACATCTCCTTCCCCGACGACCGCATCTGCCTCTCCGCTCTCAATGATCCGTTCCGGCCCGCGGAAGCGCTGGCGCCTGGCGCCGGGCCCCCCTCCGGGCGAAGACCCACTCCGCAAGGATGGGAGCCGCGCTACTTCGCCATCGGGAGCACCGGGGACGTGCTGGTGCGGTACCACTCCAGCCTCCTGCTGCTCGTCGAAAGGGCTCAAGGGAAGAGCCATGACTCCTGGCTGATTTCTCTGCCCGAGGACGCGAAGATTGCAGGGGTCCTTCACGACGCGCCATTCCTGTCCATCGTCCTTCAGAGGACCGCGCGCGGCGAACAGATGCTCGTCCATCGCCAGTTCAACCTCTACGCCGGCGGCAGGATGGAAGGTCCGGGCCGATCGACGCATATGCTTTCGACGCATCTGTTCCGGAAACAACCCGACAATGCCCTTCCTATTCTCCTTCGTCGCGCGGCGTGGATGGAGCTGAGCACCGCCTCGGGTCAGTGTTTCCGCCTCGATGCCGAAGGCGACCGGAAGATGCGTTTCCAGATGCTCTACGCGGAGCCGAAGACGGTCTACGCCACCGGGCCTTATCGGGTCGTTCGGGTGAAGCACGCGGGGGAATCCGTTTACCGCGTCCTGAAGAACCAGAAGGCCATCGACGATTACCCGCAAACCGTCGAGCATGCCGCGGCCCCTCACGCGGTGCTGTACACGCCGCAGGAGAGGGGCCTCGCCTACAGCGTCTCTCCCGGGCGCTGGATGGTGCCCTTGAACCGGATGCCGTTCCGCTCCGACGCGGTTCCGGCCGAGCTGACCCTTGTGCTCGAACCGCATGAAGCCCTCCTCTCCGTGAACCGAGCGGGAGACCGGCTGGGTGCCCGGATCTGGTCCGATGCCCGCTACGGAGGCGAGGGCACGGTGCGGTTCGTGCGGGACGAGGGCGGCGTACGCTCCGCTCGGCAAGCGACGCTCAAACTGGCTGACGATGCGCTGAGGATTGTCGACATCAAGCTCGGCAATAACGGGCTGTGGGCGCTCGCCCTTGACGACCAGGCCGGAGGCGGCTCCGAGCTGTTGCATTACCGCTACCGGAAAAGACGCTCGGCCTACGAATGCGCGCGCCTCGACCTCGACCGGTTTGCCTCGGAAGCGACGACCATCCCGGCGGAAGTCTTCGATGATTAGCTACGTCAAGCAGCGCCTGTCCTCGAGCAGCGACCGTGATTTCCCGGCGCAGCCGACTTTGGCCGCGGACTGCGCTTGCGCCGGCCTCGCCTTTCTCCTCGAGCCAGACCGCCCCGCGCCGGACCTGAAGCCGCTGCGCGACAGCGTAAGCGCAATGTGGCGAGGCCGGCTGGCGGAGGATAGGCCTGACGCCGACCTCCTTGTCGTCCTGTTCGCGGCTCCCGCCGACCCGGGCCTCTGTCCGGCCGGGCTGCCGCTGCGAAGCGAAGGGCCCGCGCTGAGGAGCTTCGCCGCGGGTGCCAAGGCTGCGGCCGGACCGCCTTCGCGTGCGGCTGCGAGTGATGTGCGCCGCCTCGAGCTCTTCTGGCGCGGACGCCGACACAGCTTCTCCATCGACGCGCTGGAGCCCGTATCGCTCGCGCAGCTGTGGGATCTCCCGGTGATTGAGGTGCACCGGCCCATCGCGTTCGGATCAGCCGACACGTGCAACTCGGAGGCGCGCGGCCCCGCCCTCCGCGACGAGAAGCCGGCGGCAGCTCGGCTGGCACCGGTGTCGCGGGCCCCGACGCCTTTTACAAATGTCGGGTCGGATGCGGTCGGCGAGATCGAGAAACAGCTTCGCGCCCTTCACGCGCGGACCAGCCTCTCCGCCATCTTCAAGCAGGCGCTGGGCCTGGCCGCCCGCGCCGCCGGCACTGGCCGCGGCGGCCGCCATCGCCGTGGCATCCGCGATGGAGCCGCGCCGCGAGGTGAGCCCGGCCTGCGGGAGAACCTCGCCGGATGGATCCGCTGGCGCACACCGCTTGGACAAGCCCTGCGGCGGCAATTCGGACAGCGGCTGAGGCTGGTGGAAAAGCTGATTGCAGGCGGGGACGTCGACGCCGCGCTCAAGATCGCCTTGGCGCTTGGTGCCGAGCGGGAGGTGGGCAAGCTGCGAAAAGTCTATCCGAATGGCCTTCCTCCGATGCGCGCGCAGCTCGACTTTCAGGTCGAAGGCGGGATCGCTGCACCGATCCTCGGCGGGAACGCCTACGTCGAGCTGCAGGCGCGGTACCGGAGCCTGGCCGACGATCTGCAGCGGCGGGGGGACTATCGCCGCGCGGCCTTCGTCTTTTCCAAGCTGCTCGGCGATCATTACCGCGCAATCCTGACTCTCGAGGCCGGAGGCATGTTCGCGGACGCGGCAAGGCTCGCCATCGACAGCAAGCAGGATCCCGCGCTTATCATCCGAATGCTCTACCAGGCGGGAGAGCGGGAGGCGGCCCTCGCCTTCGCCCGCCGTGCTGTCTGCTTCGACCACCTCGCCGAGGAGAGCCGGAACAAGGATACGGACTATCATGCCTATGTTATCAAGGCGTGGACCGACATCCTCTCGGCGACCGGGCAGCCGCTTCGCGCCCTCCAGGTCAGCGATCACCTCGCGGAGGGGCCGGACCCTTCCGGAGGGCTGATCGAAGCGCGGCGGGAGTGGGTCGCGGCGGCGCTCACCATCGGGGCGGAGAACGGCTTCAGTGCCGAGACGGCCGCCCGCGCTCTGCTCACGGCCAGCTGGACCGCCTCAGACCTCCCGACGGCGGAGGTCGCGGAGCTCCCAGACATGGATATGTCGCGCGCGACGCCCGGATTCGCGTCCCTCCTGCACTGGCTGCGGACCCTCTTCGGCGGCGAGGCCGAGGCCGCGCGCGAGGGAATGCTCGACCTCCTCGATGCATTTGCGCGACTTGCGGCCCCTCAAGCCGGAGAGCAGTCATCCTTCTGGGCGCAGCCGGCGCAGCCGTTCCTGGAAGCATTCGCCCGGGCCCTTGTCCGCCACGCATCGACTGGAGTGAACCAGCAGGATCTGCGGGCGCTCCAGAGCCTTCTTCGGCAGGCGGACGTGCTCGTCCTGGCGCAGGACATTGGCAAGCTGCGCACCCTGCACAAGGTCGCCCGGGAGGGGGCGGACGCCTGGCGGGTGCCGGCGCCGGCATCGCCGCGTCCCGCAGTGATTTGCGGATGCCTGCTGACCAATGGCAATGCCTTGATCTGGCGGGAGAGCAACCTTCTCCAGCTTCTGGACAGGCACGGGACCGCGCTTTGGCAACGGAGCCTCAGGGACGTGACGGCTCTGGTCCCCATCGCAACCGGGCCGAACGTGGTCATCGTTCAGCGACAGTGGGACGGCACCAGCCTTCTCACCCGTTTCGCGAGCCACGAGCGACGGTTCCACCCGATCGGCGGGACCGACCTCACCGCCCATCACGACATCACCTCGGAAACGCAATGGCTGGTCCAGATCGGCGCCGAAATCGGCGCGCTTGATCTGGTCAAGCTCTGCGCTCCCGTTCCCCGGATAGAATTCATCTGGACCTGCGCCCTGACTTCCAACCTGCGGGCCGTCGGCTTCGCCGACGGCTCGGCCGCGCCGAGTTGGCTGACCCGCGACGTGGGCGCGGTGCGGCCCGGAGTCGTCGAACTGTGGACGCTACGCAACGCCACCCATCTCCATGTCCGGCTGTGCATCCCCGCCCAGCAGCCGCCGGAAGAGCCGCCTCCCGCCTCCGACTGGTGGTGGCTGCCGGAGGGAGCACACCATAGTCTCGGCCCCGCCGGACCGGCGACGGGCGCTATGACCACGCGCCCGTGGAGCGAAGAGGCCGAAAGGGAAGCCATGCTGTTCGCCGCTCGCCGGGCGGCCGCGGGCGTGGCGGGCGTCGACAGCTTTCAGTCCTGCGATTTTCACAGGCCCTGGGTGGCGACCTCCTCCGCCTGCCGCGGCCCTGAGCAACCCGCCGAGCACGAGACGCGGATCGTGGATCCGCGCGGAGTGTTGCCGCCCTTCATGGTGCAGGACGAAACCGCCGCCGGGCTGAGGTGCATTGCCCGCGGCGCGGGGGCGCGAGGCTGTGGCGGCAAGCCCCGGTCGCGCGCCGCCGGACCAGTCCTCCTGGCCGACATGCACGGCCGACTGTTCCTGGTGAATCTCACCACCCGGCGGGTCACGCAACTCTAGCGGCTGGCGCGGCGGAGGGGTGGCCGCGGATCCCAGATCTCTACGGCTCCCGTTTACTGAGTTATCAGAACAAGATAGGTAATGGCCACGAGCGTCGACTGCACGTTTGCTTGGCCGCGCTGGCGCTTCACCTGAGAGAATTCAAGCTTCGTCCTCCGCGGAAGTCGATGCTGCGGCTTGCGAAAGATGGGGAGCCGTGTCACCTTCACGTTTACGAAGAGGATCGTGGACGATCGCCCTCGGGTAGTCCGCACCCCCGGGAGGGGGGAGCATTATGGGCCGTGCAGGCGAGATCGGCCGGGGGAGCAGGCATGTCTAACGTCGCGGGCAAGGCTTATGGCATGAACGTCGTCACGCCGATGCGGCCGGCGAGGACGTGGATCAACCGCACAATCTTCATGGCAGCGCGCTCGATCCCGTCCACCTTCGGGGGACTGCTCGGCCTCTCCATCATCCACTTCGCCCGCTGGGTGCTGATCCGGCGCGACCAGTGGCCGCAGCGCGGACAGCCGCGCCAGGCGTTCAGCAACGACTACATGCTGTTCTGCAGCAACTTCAACGGCACCTGGGACCAGTATATCGACGCCTTCGCAGACGGAATCCCGGACGGGCTCGACCTCTTCTGGTATTCGAGCACCAAATATCCGCATTCGATCCCGATCACGCCGTTCAAGAACTACATCCGCGCCAACCAGATCGACACCAGCTACTATTACAACGCGACGCCCGGCAGCGCCCAGCGCGACATCAAGGCGGCGCTGAGCCTCGCGGCGGCGCTGCGGGCGGTGGATCCGGACGCCGGCGAAACGGAGACGGCCCGCGCCTTCCACGACATCCTCCTCGCGCACCAGAACAGCCTGGGCGCGCCGGGTTATGCGCCGGTCGCAAGCTGCGACACGAGCGCCGCCGATATCCACCGCTGCCGCGAGGTGCGCGCCCGCTGGGGTCCGCAGGGAAGCGGCCCGCCGGAGGCCGAGCGCGTCCTCCATCCGGTCGAGCCGGCGGTCGTCCGCGCCTCGGCCGCCAACGCGGACGCGGCGACGCAGCAGGCCGTCCGGGCGGCGGTGGCCGCGGAGATCGGCGGGGCCGCCCGCACCGCGGAGGCGCCGCCGCTCGCCGACACGCAAGCGCCGGCCGATCCGGGCGAGAAGGAGGGCGACCATGCCTAATCTCGACGGCGGCCATTACTTCTTCACCGCGGTGGTGCCGGTCTGCAACGAAGGCATCGTCGAGCATCGGGGGATGAAGAGCTCCCCGATCCACATGGTGCGCGAGGCGCTGGAGACGCTGCCGACCGCGCTCCATTCCGAGGCCGCGGAGGAAGTCGGCATCCAGAGCCCGTTCGCGCGCTCGGACCGCACCCATTTCGCCCGCCTCGTCGTGCTCGACCAGCCCTTCTACAACGGTCGCGATCCCTCGGACGCGATCGTCAACGCCGTCCGCAAGCCCGACCTGCTCGCCGCGCAGGCCTGCGACGCCCTCTCCTGCCCTTACCTGCTGGTGATGTTCGACTTCGATCCGGTCGCGGAGGACGGCGACGGCGAGCCCCGGGCCTATCTGGAGCATCTTTGGGAGGCGATGCCCGCCGAGCTGACCGAGGTCTTCCGCTACTGCTACACCTTCTCCCAGGTGCGCGACGCGCGAAGCTTCGCCGACTTCCTGCTCGCCTGCCAGGTCGAGACAACGATGCCGTTCAACGACTATTGGATAGAGCCGCCAAAGCTCCCGTCGCTCCCCTTGCTGGCCGTCGGCGCGGTGCCGGCGCTTGCAGCGCTGGGCACGATCGGCGGCGCGCTCGCCGCGCTGGTCCTGACCTTCCTCCATTCGCCGCGGGCGGGAACATGGTGGACGGTCGCCCTGGACGCGTTCGTGATCCTGGCCCTCAGCCTCCTCACCGTCTACGCGATCGTGATGCGGCGCGGTGCGAAGCCGTTTCCCACCTCCGACGCGAGCCTGCGCCAGGTGCTGAAGGCGCTCTACGTGCAGCAGGCCTTCGCGCGCTTCGCCATCGACCAGCAGGGGGCGGAGCCGGCGGCGGCCGGGGCGGCGTTCAGGGCGTTCCTCGCCGAGCACCGGCCACGCGACCTCTCCGGCCCGACCCAGGAGCCGGGCGTGATCCGCACGCGCTTCGAGGGAGCCGCGCCATGACCGCCGTCCTCGATCTCGCCGACATCCAGGGCGGCATCCTTCGCGCCTACGGTCGCCAGGGCTTCCCCAAGGCCCGCTACCTCTTCTTCACGATACGGGACGCCGCCAGGGGGCGCGCTTTCGTCGAGGCGCTCCGGCCGAAGGTCACCACCGCCGCGCGCTGGAAGAATCCGGAGCGCGGCGAGCCGCTGGTACGTACCCGCAATCCGCGGGTCAAGGACGTGGTTCGCGCCGAGGGCGCTCCCGATTATCCCGGCGAGGTCAAGCTGCTGAAGCCGAAGGTGGCAATCAACGTCGCCTTCACCTTCTATGGCCTCAATGCGCTCGGCGTGCCGACGCGGACGCTGCGGGGCATGCCCGACGAGTTCATCGACGGCATGGAGCGGCGCGCGCCGATGCTCGGCGATTCGCCGTGGCTCGACAGCCGCGACTCGATCTGGCGGAACGCCCGCGGCGAGAACCGCGTGCACATCCTCGTCTCGCTCAATGCGGGAATGAACGGCGACGGCAGCCCGGTCGCCGAGCTCGAGACCGAGACCAGCGCCCTCGAAGCGCTATGCGACGCCTCGGCCGGGGGCGTCATCCTCCTCGCCGGCCACGGCCGGGACGGCGCCCGATGGCAGGAGATGTCGGCGATGCTGCGTGCGCAGGACGGCGCGCTCATCCCGACCAATGTCGAGCATTTCGGCCTGGCCGACGGCTTCGGCGACCCCGTCTTCGAGGGACAGTTCTCCGGCGAGGCGGAGCGGCTCCGGGTCGTCGGGGGCGGCAAGATCCTGCCCGACCAGAGCTGGGCGCCGCTGGCGACGGGCGAGTTCCTGCTCGGCCATGCGGACGAAGCACAGGAGATACCGGGCGCGGCGATGCCGATCGAGTTCAGCCGCAACGGCACCTTCATGGCCTATCGCAAGCTCCAGGAGAATGTGGACCTCTTCGACGGCTACATCGCCGAGACCGGCGCCCGCTACGCGCGCTCTTTCGGCACCGGGGCCGAGGAAGGCGAGGAGACCGTGCGCGCCAAGCTGGTCGGCCGCTGGCGCGACGGCGTCCCGCTTCAGGCAGCGCCGACCTTCGCCGCATGGCAGGCCTTCCGCCGCGAACGCGATGCCGCCCAGAAAGCCGGCGACAAGCCGAAGCTGGCCGCTCTGGCGCTGCGCTACACCAACTTCAATTACCGCGACGACCCGACCGGCAGCACCTGCCCGGTAACCTCGCATATGCGCCGCGCGAACCCGCGCGACATGCTCGATCCCCATTACGCCTCGCCGGATCGAAAGAGCTGGAGCGGGTCCGGGCTCGTCAACCGTCGCCGCATCCTGCGGCGCGGGCTCCCCTATGGCCGTTGGGACCTTCGCGAGCCGCGCAGCGGCAGCGGCGAGGACGGCATCATCTTCCTCGCTCTGTGCTCAAGCCTGTTCCGCCAGTTCGAGTTCGTCCAGCAGCAGTGGATGCAATACGGGCTCGACTTCAACGCCGGCAGCGACACCTGCCCGGTGATCGGCAACCACGAGATCGACGACCAGGCCAAGCTGGTCATCGCCGCTGATCGAAAGAGCGGGCGCGCGCCCTTCGTCTGCGGCCGTATCCCGCAGCTCGTCGAACCGCGGGGCGGCGAGTATTTCTTCGTGCCGAGCATGACGGCGCTGAGGATGATCGGGACGGGGATCATCGACCCCACCTGACCCCCGTCAGGCCGGAGGCTTTCGGCGTTCAGTTCCAGGCTGTTACCGCCCGCCCTTCGACTGTCTCAGCGCCGGACAGGCGGCCATAGCCTGATGACCCTTGCCGCGAGGCATGGTAGATTCCGACCCATGTCTGCACTCTGCCGCCTCTTCGGCCACCGGCGTGCGTCGCGGGTCAGCGGCCAAACGGGGGATCTGCGGTCCCGCTGCACGCGTTGCGGCGCCAATCTGGTGCGCTACGGCCACCGCGACTGGCGCGGCGTCGATGTCGACCGGCCCCGCTTCTCTTTGCGTCACGTCGTTCGGACGTGGTGGCGCTCGAGCCAGTGCCGCTTCGGCCGCCACATCGCGGTGCGAAGCTATTCGCGGTGGGTCAACGACGAGCACGGCCGCGGCTACCATGTCAGCCGGTGCGCCCATTGCGAGGCGCCGCTGCGGCGCGTTGGGCACCATTGGCAACCGCTGCTGGAGGAGGAGGCGGCCTGAGCGCGGGCTCGTAATACCGATATCTCGACGCCGACGCCGGGAGGCCCGATGCTCCCCTTTCCGGCGCGTTCTCCCTAGCGCGGCGGATCGGGCCGAGGTCGCTTTCCCCCCAATTGCTGGGCCTCGGCCCGCTTTTCATGCTCAGGAACCGGGGGCGCCGCCGGGGGTTCTCGTCGCCATGATGTATGTTGCGTTACCTATCCTTATCGCGTTGATGTTGGCTTACATGTTCTGGCAGACGGCTTTTCGCTTGCGCCGGGACCGGCTCGTGATAGCGCGGGCACGCCGAAAACCGCTCAACCGCCCCAAAGCCTGACCCGCTTCTCGCGAGGCGCCCGGCGCGGAAGAGCGCCCGGCTGAAATGCGAGGAGGAAAGGCCGAATGGGGGTGTTGTCCGTCGCCCTGGTGGGCGAGACGCTCGACAATGAAGACGGCTCGTCCCGGCAGGAGGAGGTCGCCCTTTGCCATGTCGGCGAGAGCGTTCATTTCGTGCTGGAGCCGGACGAGCGCGTCGATGCGCTGGTGACGGTGCTGTCGGCTCGCCGGGTCAGGATCGGCGGCGTGGGGCCCGGCAACGGCTGGCTTCCACGGATGCTCGAGCAGGGCGTGCCGGTGAGCGGCTTCATCGAGAGCATCGGCCGGACGATGGACGGGAGGCTCGGCATCGTGCTCGAGGTCTCGACCGGCCCTGACGCGGCCCACCACATCGCCGGTTAGGGCGGCACGCTCTCCGAAAGACAGAATGAGGAGTCGGACCCGCCGCCGCTGTCAGCCGGCTGATGCGGCCGTCCGGACGAGGTATATGAGGAGGGCGGCACCGGTCGAACAGGCCGTCACGAGAAGTGCAAGCTTCGGGCGCTCCTTGTACATCAGCCGGACAACCAGACCGAGCGTGCTGCAGACGGCGACCATCGGGATGATGATGTCATCCGCGGCGGGAACATCCTCCCTCACTCCCAGCGCCTTGAGGCTTCGTGAGAGGTGATATCGTTCCGCGGCGAGGTAGAGCCAGAACGTCGCGACCAGCGCCGCCCAGATCGTGATGAGGGTTCGGAACCGTCCGCCGTTGCGTGTCATAGGCATGACCTCCCCCTTCCCCTTGTTCTCGACCGCTCTTGCAGCGTGGCGAGACTCGCCTCGGTAGCGTTGCGGCCGGATCAGGCCCTCAGCCGGGCGCTTGCGACGATCCGCTCGAACTCGGGGAGGCCCGCGTCCCAATAGTGCATGCGGGTGGCGTCGAAGAGGGCGAGGTAGAAGCGGCCGCCGATCACCGCGCCGACCGCCCTCCCCCGCCGCGTCACTTCGTCGCCGCCGAGATAGTCGTAATCGAACTGGAAGCCGCGATGGCCGAGGAAGTCGCGGGGCTGGAGGCTCGTCATCGCGAATTCGCTGGCGCCGGCGCGGATTCGGTAGAGGCTCTCGATCATCGAGGCGATGTCCTGCGGCGACATGTCGGCACGGAAGTTCGGCACCTTCCGGTCCGCCTTGCGGCGCTGAACGACGATGCGCTTGCCGCTTTCGAGGCCCCCGATGAAGGTGAGGCCGTCGAGGAGCGGTCCGTTGAGGGTCCAGTTCTCCTCGCGGCGGATGTCGTAGCGGGTGCGCGAGGCCTTGTTCCAGGGGATGGTCGGCGTCACCTCCATCGTGCCGTGGGCGACGACGTCGGGGGCCGGACGGACCAGCGAATAATAGCCGAAGCCGCCGAAGCCGTTTCCACCCGCGCAGCCGGCGAGCAGCGCAAGCGCCGTGCCGGCGGCGAGCAGCCTCGCGTGGTGCATCAAGCGTCCTCCCTTCATCGCGTCAGCTCCGCACGGACCATAAGGGCGTCGGGCGCATTCGGCGCCAGGTTTAGGTAGCGATTGAGCGCGGCGCGCCCTTCCTCGGCGCGGCCGCCGCGCAGCATCTGGTAGCCGTGGGCGCGCCACGCTTCCGGCGGCGCGTCGGGATAAGCGATGGCGGCGGCATAGCTTTGGGCGGCGAGCGCGGTGTCGCCCTTCTCGCCGCGCAGGCGCCAGATCTCGCCCTCGTAATAGCGCAGGAGGCCGTTCCAGCCGTCCTTCGCGAGGTTGCGAACGATGTAGAGGCTGGCACCGGGATCGTTCAACTTCACCTGGTCGTCGAGGACGGTGCGGCGGTGCGGCGCGATGGCCGCGAGGTAGCGGTCGCGGCCACGCTCGGCGGCGCGTGCGCTGGCGACTTCCTGGGCGGAGGCGCGCAGGTCCACCATCCTTTGCTCGGGCGCCGGGTGGGTGGCGAGCAGCGAGTAGCCGCGCTTCGGCCGCTTCCTGCGCATCGCCGCGCTCGCCTCGATCTCGCCGATCAGCTGCTGCCACGTCTCCGGCATCGCGGCTGGATCATAGCCGGCCTCAGCAATCTGGCGCAGGCCCATCGCGTCCGCCTCGGCTTCGAGCGACCGGCTGTAGGAGAAGAGGGAGAGGATCGCGCCCATCTGGACGAGCCGGACCAGATCGCCCGCATAGACGCCGGTGGCGCCGTAGCCGAGGCCGGCGGCCATGCCGAGGATGTTCATCGCGGCGGTCTTGCGTTTCATGTCGCGCCACATGCGAATCTGGTGGCGCCGGAGAAAATGGCCGGCTTCGTGCGCGACGACGCCGGAGAGCTGGGCCTCGTCGCGCGCGCGCAGCAACAGGCCGGAGAAGACGACCATGAAGCCGGTCGGCGCCACGAAGGCGTTGAATTCGGGGATGTGCGCCACGTAGACGCGCAGGTCCTTCGCCGCGGGGCCGCCGACGCGTTCGGCGATGCCGCCGAGGTAGCGGGCGAGCTTGTCGTCCCGGAGCAGCAGGTTCGATCCGGCGATCTCCTCCTCGACCCTTTCATATTGCTGCCACAGGCCCTGCTCGTCCTTGTCCTCGGGCCGATGCCCGGGGCCGACGAGCGGAACCATGTCGGCGGGGCGGATGCGCGCCCCCGCCGTCCCCGCGACACCGGCGCAGCAGGCGCAGCCCATGCCGCCGAGCAGCATCCGGCGGGTGAGCGGAAGCGTGTCGAGCCCGCTCACGGCTGGCGCGCCCGCACGTTGCGGCCCGCCTTCATCCGGCCGAGCAGCCGCTCGACCATCTGCGCCGCGCCTTCGGGCGTGCGGATGTCGCCGAACTGGACGCCGGGAACCTGGCTGTTGGTCTGGAGGACGTTGAACCAGACCACCTCTCCGGTCCGGAGGTCGACCAGCGAGGCGTAGGCGGACTGCCCGCCGCCGCCCTGCGGCGCGCAGAAGCCGATGAAGCAGCCCGCGATGCCGAGCACCTGCAGCGCGACGCGCCCGCCCGAGGCGAAGCTGTCTTCGGCGTGGAGGAAGAGGGCATAGTCCATGCCCGTCGCCCTGCCGAACTTCACCGCGTCCTCCCCCAGGGTCCAGTCGACGCCGCGGCGGCGCTTCGTCGGCAGGGTGAGGCCGAGATATTTGTGGAGCGCGATCGAATTGCCGACCGCGGCATGGAGCCGCTCGAGGTCGGCGATCGTCTCCGCGGCGACGCCGGGAATTCCTTCGCGCGTCTCGAGGATCCTGGTGCGGCCGCCGCGGCCCGCCTGCTGCTCGGCGAGCGCGCGCAGGAGATTGCCCCGCGCCTGGTCGGTCCAGTCGGCGCGCGGCTCGACCATGCCGCCGGTGGTGAGCAGGCCGACCTGCACGTCCGGCCGCATCACGATCAGGCTGTAATCGCCTTCCGGCGGAGCGAACTCGACGTCGGCGAACTGCCGCGTCTGCACGCAGCCGGCGAGAGCCAGCGCCGAGGCGGTCAGGAGGATGAGCGGACGCCGACCCATGCCGATACTCCCACGAGACGTGGCGATCCTGCGCTCTCGACGAGAAATCCGCAACAGCTTTAATGACTTAGCCAAGGCGCGAATCGGGTGCGTTCACACCCGCGTCGGCGCCTCGGCGACGCCTTCGGTGCCGAAGACGCGGCGGTAGCGGTCGAGTTCGGCCGCGGGGCCCATCGCCTTGTTGTAATTGTCGCTGAGCTTCACGGCGGGATGGCCGCTGGCGGCGACGAGCTTGCACACCAGGGAGATGGGCTTCAGTGCATCGGGATCGGCCGGCTGGCAGCCGATGAAGTCGTTGGTCAGCATCGTCCCCCAGCCGAAGCCGGTGCGCACGCGACCGCGGAAATGGGCGTGGACCGAAGCGATGTCGCTGCCGTTGGCGCTGTAGCCCGGGGTTTCGACGTCCATGCCGTCCGAGAAGATGATCAGCTTCTCGCACGGGTCGACCGTCATCCGCTCCCAGAAGGCGATCAGTTCCTCGCCGCCTTCGATCGGCGGCTTCGAATCGGGGCGGGCGCCCGTCCAGTTTGCGACCCATTGCGGCGCATCGCGCAGGAACTGGCTGGTGCCGAACGTGTCCGGGAGGAAGACGAGGAGGCCGCCGCGGTAGCTGTTCTGCCACTGCTGAAGGACGCGGTATTGCGCCTGCTTGAGGCAGGCATCGTCGCCCGGAGCGCAGAGGGCGGCGAGCGCCATGGGGAGCTCGTGGGCGTTGGTGCCCTTGGCTTCGAGGCCGTGCTTCATCGCCAGATACGCGTTGGACGTGCCGGTGAACCCCTCCCCCAGCACCTCACGCGCGGTAAGGACGCAATGCTCCTGCCACAGGAAGCCGTGGCGGCGGCGGGTGCCGAAGTCGGTGAGGTTGAGCTCCTCCAGCTGCGCGAGCCGCTCCAGCTTGGCGTAGAGCTTCACCTTGGCGCGGGCGTAGAGGATGTCGAGCTGGCTCCGCTTCATCCGCCGCAGCACGGCGCGGTTGCGCATCTCGTTCACGATGGCGAGCAGGTATATTTCCCAGAAGGTCACCTCGCACCAGCGGCCGGTCGTCTCGAAGCGGATCTGGCCCGTCTCCGCATCGGTGCCGAGCTCGTAATCCGGGAGTCGGAGCCGGCGGAGGAAGTCTATGTAGGCGGGGGAGAACATCCCCTCCTGCCCGTAGAAGGTCTGGCCGCGCAGCCAGACCAGCTCGTTGGGGAGAAAGCGGAGCGAGCGGACGTGATCGAGCTGCTCGCGCAGCTCGGCGAGGTCGACGACCTCGGCGAGACGCACCGACTTCGTCCGGTTGGTAAGGGCGAAGGTGGCGGTGTCGTTGAAATGCTTCTCCCAGATCATCTGCCCCATCAGGAATTTGTAGAAGTCCGTGTCGAGCAGGGTGCGGACGATCGGATCGAAGGGGAAGCTGTGATCCCAGGCGCGGCGGGCGAAATCCATCAGAGGTCCTCAGGCAGAAGGGTGGAAGGTGTAAAGCTCTGCGGGGCGGAAGGAAGCGCCGGTCTCGCGCTCGCCAGTGGGCCGGAGCCAGGCGCTCTCGAGCATCCTGCGGCGGAAGGCGGACTTGTTGACCCGGCGGCCGAGGATCGCCTCGTGCACGTGCTGCAGGGCGCGCAGCGTGAAGCGGTCGGGGAGCAGCGAAAAGGCGATCGGCGTGTAGTCGAGCTTTCCGCGCAGCCGGCGGACGGCGGTGGCGACGATCTCATCATGGTCGAAGGCGAGGCCGAGCGGCGCCTCCCCCACGCTGGCGAGCCTGAGGGCCACAGCGTCGGCGACCGCCGCCTTCAGGCGCTCCGCCGGCAGGAGGGCGAAATAGGCGACGGTGATCACCCGCATCCGCGGGTCCCGGCCCGGCGCGCCGAAGGTGTAGAGCTGCTCGATCCAGGCGCCTTCGAGATGCGCCTTGCCGGCGAGGATCCGCCTGGCCGCCTCGTCGAGCGACTCTTCGGGACCGACGAAGCCGCCGGGGAGCGCCCAGCGCCGCTCGAACGGCGGCTCCTCGCGGCGCGCGAGCAGCACCGAGAGCGCACCGGCCTCCACGGTCGTCAGCACGAGGTCCACCGTCACCGCCACCGGCGGGAAGACGGCGGGATCGTAGCCCTCCAGGAAGTCCGCTTCAGCGTCCATGCGACCCTTATGTACGATTTGAACTTTACTTAAACGCAAACCGCATATAAGTAAAGCGGAAACGGCAGGAGATTCGAACATGAAAAGCTTCGTCATTGCGGTAGACACCCAGCGGGACTTCATGGCGGCCGACGGCGCGCTTTCGGTGGCGGGGGCGGACGCGCTGGTGCCGGCGGCCACGCGCTACCTGGAATCGCTGGATCCGGAGCAGGTCGCGGGCGTGCTCTTCACCTACGATACGCATGA
>DASVVY010000181.1:0-31534 GCA_036386335.1 Allosphingosinicella sp.
GAAAGCCCATTCCTGCGCCTTGGGCCTCAGCGGTTTCCGGCGGATGCCCTCGATCGCATAGAACAGCAGATGCCCTCCGTCGAGGAGCGGGATTGGCAACAGGTTGATGAATCCCAGATTAATTGAGATGATCGCGAGGAACCAGACGAAATCCAGCGGCCCGAGGCTCGCCTGCTCGCCCGAGAATTTCGCGATCTTGAGCGGCCCCCCCAGCTCATCGACCGACCGGCGTCCGGTGACGATCTGGCCCAGCCCCTCAAGCGTGGTGTCGACGATCTGCCACGTCTGCCGGAGGGCCGCCGGCAAGACCTGGAGTGGCGGCACCGGCTCGAGCACCGGCCGGGCCGGCGCCGCGACGCCGAGCATGCCGCGACGGAATTCGTTGCCGAACTGGTCCCGCTCCACGACCGGCTTCGGCGTCACCTTGAGCGCCAGCGGACGGCCCTCGCGAAGCACGCTGACGTCGAGCTCCTCTCCCGGGTGGAGGACGACAAGACGGGCGATGTCTTCGAACCGGCCGACCCCGCTCCCTTCGATCGAGACGATCTCGTCGCCGGCGAGGATCCCCGCCTGTTGCGCCGCCGAACCCGGTGCGACGGCGGCGACCACCGGCGGGGTGCGCGCCTGGCCGAAGGCGACCAGGAACCCGCAAAAGATCAGGATTGCGAACAGGAAGTTCGTCAGCGGCCCCGCCGCGACCACCAGGAAGCGCTGCCATACCGGCTTGCCCTGAAGCGTCCGGGCGCGCTCCTCGGGCGGGAGCGCGAGCCATTCCGGCGACGGCTCGCTCGCCGCGTTCATGTCTCCGGCGAACTTGACGTAGCCGCCGAGCGGAAGCCAGGCGACTTTCCAGCGCGTGCCCCTCTTGTCCGTCCATCCCGCAATCTCGCGGCCGAAGCCGATCGAGAAGACTTCCGCCTTCACCCCGAACCAGCGACCGACGAAATAATGGCCGAGCTCGTGGACGAAGATCAGCGGCCCGATCACGAGGAGGAAGCTCAGCACGGTCCAGAAGAAGCCGGGCGATCCGGTCGTCAATGCGAATACCTTCCGATGATGGTCTCGGCCGAGGCGCGCGCGGCGCGGTCGATCTCGAGCACCTCGCCGACCGAAACCGGCGGGGGCGGATCGCAGCATTGCAGGGTTTCCGCCGAGATTGAAGCGATATCGAGAAAGCCGATCGCGCCGGCGAGGAAGGCCCCGACGGCCATCTCGTTGGCGGCGTTGAGCACCGCCGGCTTCGCTCCGCCCTCGTGCAGCGCCGCAGCGGCCAGGGCAAGGGCGGGGAAGCGGTCGAGATCCGGCGCCTCGAAATGGAGGGCGCCGGTCTTGACCAGGTCGAGGCGCTGGCAGGGCGTCTCCATCCGCTCCGGCCAGGCGAGCGTGTAGGCGATCGGGATGCGCATGTCGGGCGCGCCGAGCTGCGCCAGCACCGACCCGTCGACATATTCGACGAGGCTGTGGATCACCGATTGCGGATGGATGACGACCTCGAACGCGTCGGCCGGCAGCGGGAACAGGTGGAAAGCCTCGATCAGCTCCAGCCCCTTGTTCATCAGGGTCGCCGAATCGACCGAGATTTTCGCCCCCATCGACCAGTTCGGGTGCGCGACCGCCGCGGCAGGCGTGGCGCTGCGCATCTCGTCGAGGCTCTTGTCGCGAAACGGGCCGCCGCTCGCGGTGAGGGTGATCCGCCGCACCGCCTCGGGCCGCTTCGCATCCAGGCACTGGAAGATGGCATTGTGCTCGGAATCGACCGGAAGCAGGGTCGCCCCGCTCGCCTGCGCCGCCTGCGTCATCAGCGCGCCGGCGGAGACCAGCGCCTCCTTGTTGGCCAGCGCCACTGTGCCGCCTTCGCGGAGCGCCGCCATGGTCGGCCGCAGGCCGGCGGTGCCGACGATCGCCGCCATCGTCCAGTCGGCGCCCGCGCCAGCCGCCTCCAGCACCGCCTCCTCGCCCGCAGCCGCTTCGATGCCGCTGCCGTCGAGCGCCTGCCGCAGATCGTCCAGCAAGGAGGCGTCGGCGATCACCGCCCGCCGTGCCTCGACCCGCCTCGCCGCCTGCGCGAGGCCGGCGACGTCCCGATGCGCAGTCAGCGCGAGGACGTCGAAGGCGTCGCGGTTGCGCTCGATCAGGTCGAGCGTCGAGCGCCCCACCGAGCCGGTGGCGCCGAGGATGGTGACGGTGCGGCGGTCCTTCACGCCAGGATGAAGAGCAGCAGCACGAGTGTGGCGAGGCTGACCGGGAGCAGCCCGTCCACGCGGTCGAGAACGCCGCCGTGGCCGGGAAGGATGCTGCCGCTGTCCTTGACGCCGAGCCGGCGCTTGACCCGGCTCTCATAGAGGTCGCCCATCTGGGCGAGGAAGCCCATCGGCGCTCCCGCCACCGAAAAGACGGGATCGAGGTCGAACGCCCAGGCGGCGAGCGCACCCACGGCGGCGGCGCCGGCCATGCCGCCGATCAGCCCCGCCCAAGTCTTGTTCGGGCTGGTCCGCGGCGCGAGCTTCGGTCCCCCGATGCCCCTGCCCGCGAAATAGGCGAAGATGTCGGTCGACCAGGTCACCAGCATCAACCAGAAGACGAGCTCGAACCACGCCCAGTTCAGCACCACCAGGGTGAAGGCGGGAATCGCGATGTAGATCAGGCCCCAGGCCATGGCGGGGCGCCGGGTGACGACGCCGTAAAGGAGGCCAAGGACGGCGATCAGGCCGAAGGCCGGCCAGACCGGGTCGAACAGGGCTGCTTCGATCTCGACAGGGTCGCCGCGGGCGACCGGGAACAGCCTCTCCGAGATGATCAGGGTGGCGGCAATGAGCAGGGCCACGCCGAGCCAGCTCCAGCCGCGGCGGACGCGGTGCATGTCGCCCCACTCGATCAGCATCACGGCCGAGCCGGCGGCGACCAGCAGGCGGAAGGCCCAGCCGCCGAAATAGGTCGCCGCCGATGCGACGACAATCATCACCACTCCCGCGGCGAAGCGGGTGGAGAGGTCGGAGCCTGGCTTGGGCTCGCTCATCGTCCGCCGAACCGCCGCTCGCGCGAGGCATATTGGCCGAGCGCGTCCCGCAGGGCGTCGCCGTCGAAATCGGGCCACAGGGTGTCGACGAACAGCAGCTCCGCATAAGCGGCCTGCCAGAGCAGGAAGTTCGACAGCCGGCATTCGCCCGAGGTGCGTATGAGGAGGTCGAGCGGCGGCAGGCTGGCGGTGTCGAGATGGGCGTCGATCAGCGCCTCGTCGACGGTGTCGGCTGCAATCTCCCCCGCCCCGACCCGCGCGGCGATGCGGCGGGCGGCGTTCACCAGCTCGGCGCGGGCGCCGTAGTTGAGAGCGATCGCCAGCGTCATCCGCGCATTGCCCGCGGTGCGCTCCACCGCTTTGTCAACCAGTTTGGCGACATCCGGCGGGAACGCCTTGTGATCCCCCAATATCTTGAGCCGAATGCCCTCCCGGTGCAGCGAGTCCAGCTCCCGCGAGATGTAGAAGGTGAGCAGCCCCATCAGGTCGCTGATCTCGCCGGCCGGGCGGCGCCAGTTCTCCGAAGAGAAGGCGTAGAGGGTGAGGCATTGGACGCCCGCCTCGCCCGCGGCGCGGAGCACCTTCCTCGCCGCCTCCGCCCCCTGACGGTGGCCGGCGGCACGGGGCAGCCCGCGCGCCGCCGCCCAGCGGCCGTTGCCGTCCATGATGATGGCAACGTGCCTGGGGACGCTCCCCCCGGCCCCGGGGCTCTCCGGCCGCGGTGCCGCGCTGGCCGGGCGTCCGATCACTTCTGGAGGATTTCCTTTTCCTTGGCGGCGGCCGCCCCGTCGACCTCCTTGATTGTCTCGTCGGTCAGCTTCTGGACCTCGGTCTCGAGCCGCTTGCGCTCGTCCTCGCTGATCTCGTGCTTCTTCTCGTCCTGCTTCAATGCGTCCATGCCGTCGCGACGGACGTTGCGCACCGCGATCCGCGCCTTTTCCGCATATTGATGGGTGAGCTTGGCGAGCTCCTTGCGCCGCTCCTCGGTCAGGTCGGGGATCGGCAGCCGCAGCGTCTGGCCCTCGGAGATCGGGTTAAGCCCGAGGCCGGAGGAGCGGATCGCCTTTTCCACCGGCCCGACGTTTGAGCGGTCCCAGACCTGCACCGACAGCATCCGCGGCTCGGGCACTGAGATGGTCGCGACCTGGTTCAGCGGCATGTGCGCGCCGTAGACCTCGACCGTCACCGGCTCTAGCAGGCTGATCGAGGCGCGGCCGGTCCTGAGGCCGCCGAGATCGTGCTTCAGCGCCTCGACCGCGCCGTGCATCCGGCGCTGGATATCGGCCTTGCTATAGGCTGGCATCGTCTCACTCCTCGTTCTGGACGATCGTCGCTACGCCTTCCCCGGCGAGCACGCGGGCGAGGTTGCCCTGCTCGCGGATGTTGAAGACGACGATCGGGATGTTGTTATCGCGGCAGAGCGCGATGGCGCTCGCGTCCATGACCTTGAGGTCGTCGGCGAGCACCTGATGGAAGCCGACGCTCTCGTAGCGCCGCGCGTCCTTCACCTTCTTGGGGTCCGCATCGTAGACGCCGTCGACGCTGGTGCCTTTCAAAAGGGCGTCGCACCCCATTTCGGCGGCGCGCAGGGCCGCGGCGGTGTCGGTGGTGAAATAGGGGTTGCCGGTGCCGGCGGCGAAGATCACCACCCGCCCCTTCTCCATGTGCCGCACCGCCCGGCGGCGGATATAGGGCTCCGACACCGTGGCCATCGGGATCGCGGAGAGGACTCGCGTCTCGAGCCCCATCTTTTCGAGGGCGTTCTGCATGGCCAGCGCGTTCATCACCGTCGCGAGCATGCCCATATAATCGGCGGTCGAGCGGTCGAAGCCCTTCGCGGCGCCGGCGAGCCCGCGGAATATGTTGCCGCCGCCGACGACCAGGCAGAGCTCGTGCCCCGCCTCCTTGGCCGCCTTGATCTCCCCGGCCATGCGCGAGGTGGTGTCCGGATCGATCCCGAACGCCCCCTCCCCCATCAGCGCCTCGCCGCTGAGCTTCAGGAGGATGCGGTTGAAGCGCGGGCGCGGCATTGGGCTCGTGAGTCCGATCTTCTGAAGGTGGGAAGCGCCGGCACCTTAATCAGGCGCCGGGGCGGTGCCAAGTGGATGAAGGAAGGGCGGATCGGACGCCGAGCACCGCTCCGGCTCCCGACCCGCCCCTGTGGCTCCCTCGCGCGCCTGGCGCGCAGAGGGAGGATCTGCTCTGCTTCGCAGCTTAGGCAACCGGCTCCGGCTTGGTGCCGACGCCCGACGCGGCGGCGACTTCGGCGGCGAAGTCGCTCTCCTTCTTCTCGATCCCTTCGCCGAGCTGGAATCGGACGAAGCCCGCGACCTGGATCGGCGCGCCGACGCGCTTCGCTTCGGCGGCGACCACGTCCTCGACTTTGGTCTTGTTGTCGATAACGAAGAGCTGCGAGAGGAAGGCCATCTCCTTGCGGAACTTGGCGATCGCGCCCTCGACCATCCGCTCGACGATGTTGTCGGGCTTGCCCGATTCCTTCGCCTTTTCGGACGCGATCGCGCGCTCGCGGTCGATCAGGCCGGCGTCGAGATCCTCGCCACGCAGCGCGAGCGGGTTCGCCGCCGCGATGTGCATCGCAAGCTGCTTGCCGAGCGCGGTCAGCGCCTCGGCGTCGCCGGCCGATTCGAGCGCGACCAGCACGCCGATTTTGCCGAGGCCCGTCGCCGCGGCGTTGTGGACGTAGGAGACGACGACGCCGTCGCCGACCTCGAGCACCGCGGCGCGGCGCAGCGACTGGTTCTCGCCGATCGTCGCGATGTTGGCGGTCAGCTTCTCCTCGACGGTGCCGCCCGCCGGCCACTGCGCCGCCTTCAGCGCCTCGACGTCGCTGCCCGTGTCGAGTGCGAGCTCGGCGACGGTGCGGACGAACTCCTGGAACTGCTCGTTCTTGGCGACGAAGTCGGTCTCGCTGTTGACCTCGACGACCGCGCCCTTGGTGCCGCGGACGGCGACGCCGACCAGGCCCTCGGCGGCGGTGCGGCCCGCCTTCTTCGCGGCGGCCGCGAGGCCCTTGGCGCGCAGCCAGTCGACCGCGGCTTCCATCTCGCCGCCGGTCTCGCCCAGCGCCTTCTTGCAGTCCATCATCCCGGCGCCGGTGCGCTCGCGCAGTTCCTTGACGGTCGCGGCCGTGATCTCAGCCATGTTCATGTCCTCATGTTAGTGTGCCCCGGCGGAGGCCGGGGCCCAGCGCTTTGTTCAGACTGGGTCCCGGCCTTCGCCGGGACACAAGGTGATTAAGCCTCGGCGAGCGCCGCTTCGGCGGGAGGCTCGTCCATCGCGCCGATGTCGACGCCGCGGGAAGCTGCGCCGCCCTGCTTGCCGGCGAGCGACGCGTCGGCGACCGCGTCGCAATAGAGGCGGATGGCGCGACTGGCGTCGTCATTGCCGGGGACCGGGAAGGCGATGCCGTTCGGGCTGGCGTTGGAATCGAGGATCGCGATCACCGGGATGCCGAGCACGTTGGCTTCCTTGATCGCCAGCTCTTCCTTGTTGGCGTCGATGACGAAGATGATGTCGGGAAGGCCGCCCATGTCGCGGATGCCGCCCAGCGACAGCTCGAGCTTGTCGCGCTCGCGGGTGAGCTGGAGGACTTCCTTCTTGGTGAGGCCCGCCGTGTCGCCGGAGAGCTGCTCCTCAAGGCTCTTGAAGCGCTTGATCGAGGCCGAGATCGTCTTCCAGTTGGTGAGCATGCCGCCCAGCCAGCGGTGGTTGACGAAATGCTGGCCCGAGCGGCGGGCGGCGTCGGCGATCGGGTCCTGCGCCTGCCGCTTGGTGCCGACGAACAGGAGCTTGCCGCCGGCCGCAACCGTCTGGCGCACGAAGTCGAGGGCCCGGGCGAACAGCGGCACGGACTGCGACAGGTCGATGATGTGGACGCCGTTCCGCTCGCCGAAGATGTACGGCTTCATCTTCGGGTTCCAGCGGTGGGTCTGGTGGCCGAAATGCGCTCCGGCCTCGAGCAATTGCTGCATGCTGACGCCATTCGACGTCGCGGCGTTGGACGCCATGGTGTTTTCTCCTTCCGGTTATACCTCTGCGGCGCCGAGAGAATCCGCCGAAGCCGAGGCTAAGGCGGACCACCGGTATGATGGCTCCGCATGTGGAATGGGCGCGCAGATAGGCGGCGCGGGCGGTGAAATCAAGCCTTGACTCTAGAACAAACAGCGAACATGATGGGGATTCAACAACCTAACGAAACTAATCCACAGCAGCTTCGTTGAAGCTCAAACACATAAGGGGATGCGGCCATGACACAGTTGGCTGTCGCTTCGTTCTTCCTGCTCTCCCTCCTCGCCGCGCTCGTCGCGCTCCACATGACGGTGCGGCTCTACTGGCGCGAGATCGTGCTTGCCCTCAGGGGCGAGCTCGGCATCGAGGTCAGGGCGCCGGCTCCGCCGCGGGCTTCCGCTGCGACGCGGCGCGCTGCCGCCTGATCCGGGCGTAGCTCAAGGCGCTGAACGGAATCGTTGCGACGTAGAGCAGGGCGGCGACGCTCAGCGTCTCCCACGGCGCGGTGAACAGCGCGCCTCCGAAGAGAGCGATGACGACGATCGCCTCCAGCCGCACCCGCCGGCGCAGGCGGAACGACGTCCACGAGAAGGTGGCAAGGCTCGAAATGCCGAGAAAGGCGACCAAGGCCGCCCAGGGCGCCACCAGCCGGTAATCGTGCAGCCATGTCCAGCTGCGGTCGCTCGCCAGCCACAGATAGATCGGAAGGAGCAGCAGGCCCGCTCCCGCCGGCGCGGGGACGCCGGTCAGGAAGCCGGCGGACTTGTGCGGCTGATCCTCGGCGTCGATCCGGGCGTTGAAGCGGGCGAGGCGCAGCGCCATGCAGACGGCATAAGCGAGCGCGAACAGCCAGCCCCAGCGCGGCCAATATTGCAGCACCCACAGGTGAAGGATCACCGCCGGCGAGACTCCGAAGGCGATGACGTCGGAGAGCGAATCGAGCTCGGCGCCGAACCGGCTCTGCCCGTTCAGCATCCGCGCGATGCGCCCGTCCATCCCGTCGAGCACCGCGGCGATGACAATCGCGGCCACGGCCTTGTCCCATTCCCCGGCAATGCCGAAGCGGATCCCGGTGAGGCCGGAGCAGAGCGCGAGCGCCGTCACCGCATTGGGCACGACCGCGCGGAGCGGGATGCCCCGGCGCTCGCGCGGCGGCCTCACTGGGCGACGCCCTCCAGCGCTTCGGCGACGCCGACGCGGGCGATCACCGTCTCGCCGGCGATGGCGCGCTGGCCGAGCAGCACCTGCGACGAGGTGCCCCCCGGCAGATAAACGTCGACGCGGCTGCCGAAGCGGATGAGGCCGACCCGCTGCCCCGCGGTCACATAGTCGCCGTTCTTGACCCAGGGCACGATCCGCCGCGCCACCAGGCCGGCGATCTGGGTGAAGCCGATGCGGGTGCCGTCATGCGCCTCGACGACGAAATGGTTGCGCTCATTCTCCTCGCTCGCCTTGTCCAGATCGGCGTTGAGGAACTTCCCGGCGATATAGACCACCTTCCTGATCACCCCCGCGATCGGGGCGCGGTTGATGTGGACGTCGAACACGCTCATGAAGATCGAGACGCGGGTGACCGGCTCGTCCGGCAGCCCGTCCTCACCGATCAGCTCGCGCGGCGGCGGCACCGTTGTGATCATCGTCACCATGCCGTCGGCGGGCGAGACGATCAGCCCCTCCCCCTTGGGCGTGGTGCGGATCGGGTCGCGGAAGAAAGCGGCGACCCAGGCGGTCACTCCGACCAGCAGCCAGCCCAGCCAGTCCCAGTCCACCACCCAGAAGAAGAGGAGCGAGATCGCCGCCGCGATGACGACGAACTTGCGCCCTTCGGGGTGCACGTTGGGCATCCGGTAGCGGACGTTGGTGGTGACGAGATCCGGCTTTTCGAGCGATGGCATGGTGCCAGCCTTTATGCCCCCGGGCGCGGGGCCGCAACCGAAAGGGTCCGGTTGATCGGGGCACCGCATCCGCCTAGGACGCGCCATCCTCCGCGCACAGGCAAGGGAAGCACCGCCCCTCATGGCCAAGATCAAAGTGAACAACCCGGTCGTCGAGCTCGACGGCGACGAGATGACCCGGATCATCTGGCAGTGGATCCGCGAGCGGCTGATCCTCCCCTATCTGGATATCGAATTGCTTTATTACGATCTCGGCATGGAGCATCGCGACGCCACCGACGACCGCGTCACGATCGAGGCGGCCGAGGCGATCAAGCAGCACGGCGTCGGCGTCAAATGCGCGACCATCACCCCGGACGAGGCGCGGGTCGAGGAGTTCGGCCTCAAGAAGATGTGGAAATCGCCCAACGGCACGATCCGCAACATCCTCGGCGGAGTCGTCTTCCGCGAACCGATCGTCATCCAGAACGTGCCCCGCCTGATCCCGGGCTGGACCGACCCGATCGTCGTCGGCCGCCACGCTTTCGGCGACCAATACAAGGCGACCGACTTCCGCGTCCCCGGCCCCGGCAAGCTCACCATCAAATGGGAGGGCGGGGACGGCGAGACGATCGAGCACGAGGTGTTCGATTTCCCCGGCGCCGGCGTCGCCATGGGCATGTACAATCTCGATGAGTCGATCCGCGACTTCGCCCGCGCCTGCTTCAACTTCGGCCTCGGCCGCAGCTGGCCGGTCTACCTCTCCACCAAGAACACCATCCTCAAGGCCTACGACGGCCGCTTCAAGGATATCTTCGAGGAGATTTTCACCAGCGAATTCAAGCCGCAATTCGATGCCGCGGGCATCGAGTATCAGCATCGCCTGATCGACGACATGGTCGCCTCGGCGCTAAAATGGAGCGGCAAATTTGTCTGGGCTTGCAAGAATTACGACGGCGACGTCCAGTCCGACCAGGTCGCCCAGGGCTTCGGCTCGCTCGGCCTGATGACCTCGATCCTGATGACTCCCGACGGAAAGACGGTGGAGGCGGAGGCCGCTCACGGTACCGTCACCCGCCACTACCGCATGCACCAGCAGGGCAAGGCGACCTCGACCAACCCGATCGCCTCGATCTTCGCCTGGACGGGCGGTTTGAAGTTCCGCGGCCGCTTCGACGACACGCCCGAAGTGACCCGCTTCGCCGAGACGCTCGAGCGGGTCTGCATCGAGACGGTCGAACAGGGCCACATGACCAAGGACCTCGCCATCCTCATCGGCCCCGAGCAGAGCTGGATGACCACCGAACAATTCTTCGAAGCAGTCCGCTCTAACCTCGAAGAGGCGATGGCCGAGGCCTGAGACGGCGACGCCAGACCCCTCTCCCTCAGGGAGAGGGGACGACCGCTCAGAAGGGCAGCTTGAATCCCGGGGGCATGCCGAGGCCGCCGGTGGCGTCGGCCATGGCCGCCTTGGCGGCTTCGTCGGCCTTGCCCCGGGCGTCGTTCAAGGCGGCGGCGACGAGGTCCTCGACCATCTGCTTCTCGGAGGGCTGGAGCAGGCTCTCGTCGATGTCGACGGCGATGATCCGGCCCTTGGCGCTGGCGCGGATACGCACCAGGCCGCCGCCGGACGTGCCCTCCACCTCGACATTGTCCAGATCGTCGTGGGCGCGCATCAGCTTCGTCTGGGCCTCCTGGGCCATCTTCATCAGCTCGTCGAGACTGGGCATTCAGGCGCTCCGTTGTTCGTTGAGGGCGTAGCTGGCGAGCTCCGCGCCGGGAAAGGCCTCGAAGGCCGTCTTGACCAGCGGCGAATCGAGCACCGACTGGCGCAGAGTCTCGGCCTGCGCCTTTTCCTGGTCGAGCAGGGTCGCCGCCGCCGGCTCGTCGGACGCGCGGACCTGCCACAGGGTTCCGGTCAGACCTTTCAGCGCCGCGGCGAGGTCGCGCGCGAAATCGCCCGAGAGCGGCTTGGCCGGGCGGAAGACCAGCTCCGGCGGCGCGTAGCGGACGAGGCCGCAATAATCGTGGAGCTGCTGGGCGAGGTGCGGCTTGCCGTTCGCGGCGAGGAAATCGATCAGCGCCGGGAAGGCGGCGGGCGCCTTGAGCAGCGCCCCCTCCCCGGCCGCGGCGGGCGCGGCCGCCGGCGAACGGGCCGCAACCGCCTCGCCGCTCGCCAGCTTCTCCATCAGGGTCGACGGGTCGGGCAGTTCGGAGGCGTGGATGACGCGCAGCAGCGCCATCTCGGCCGCCTCGAGCGGCATCGGCGCGGCGTGCACTTCGGCCAGCCCCTTGAGAAGCAGCTGCCACAGGCGGTGGACCGCGCCGTAGGAGAGGCGGCTCGCCCAGTCTGCATAGGCCTCCCGCTCCTCCGCGGAATGGCTCGGATCCTCGGCCCCGCCGACCTTGGCGCGGGTGATGCCGTGGACGCTCTCCAGGAGCCCGCGCAGCACCGCCGACGGCTCCACGCCGAGATCGTACTGATCCCGGAGCGCCGCCAGCGCGTCTTGGGCGTCCCCGGCGAGGAGGAGGGCGAGCAGGCGGCGGATTGCGCCGCGGTCTGAAAGGCCGAGCATGGTGCGGACTTGCTCGGCGCTTACCCCGCCCGCGCCGTGGGCGATCGCCTGGTCGAGGATCGAGAGGCCGTCGCGGGCGGATCCTTCCGCCGCCCGCGCGATCAGCGCCAGCGCCTCCGGCTCCACCTCCACCCCCTCCTTCTGCGCCACGTCGGCGAAATGGGCGGCGAGGGTCTCGGCGGGAATGCGCCTGAGGTCGAAGCGCTGGCAGCGCGAGAGGACGGTGACCGGGACCTTGTTCACCTCGGTCGTCGCGAAAAGAAACTTAACGTGCGCAGGAGGTTCTTCCAGGGTCTTCAGAAGCGCATTGAACGCGTTCTTCGACAGCATGTGAACTTCGTCGACGATGTAGACCTTGTAGCGCGCCGACACGGCGGCGTAGCGCACCGCCTCGATGATCTCGCGGACATCGTCGACGCCCGTGTGGCTGGCGGCGTCCATTTCGACCACATCGATATGCCGGCCCTCGGCGATCGCGCGGCAGGGCTCGCACACGCCGCACGGATCGATCGTCGGGCCGCCCTCCCCCTCCGGTCCGACGCAGTTCAGCGCCTTGGCGATCAGCCGCGCCGTCGAGGTCTTGCCCACCCCGCGGACGCCGGTCAGCAGGAAGGCGTGGGCGAGCCGATCGCGCCGGATCGCATTGCCCAGCGTCTGCACCATCGCGTCCTGCCCGATCAGCTCGGCAAAGCTCTGCGGCCGGTATTTGCGGGCAAGGACGCGGTAAGGCTGGGACTTCTGCGGCTGCGGCGGCTCGTCGAGGCCGAGGCCGAAGGAGTCGTCGGGGGAATCGGAAGGCATGGGCGGCAGAGTAGCGGCTCGGCCGCCGGCTGTCGAAGCCTGAACGGACCCGGAGGGCGCTAGCCGACGATCTCTTCGGGCGTGAAGAAGAAGTCGATCTCGATCTTCGCATTCTCGGGGCTGTCGGAGCCGTGCACCGAATTGGCTTCGATCGATTCGGCGAAGGTCTTGCGGATCGTGCCTTCCTCGGCATTCGCCGGGTTGGTCGCGCCCATCACCTCGCGGTTGCGGGCGACGGCATTGTCGCCCTCCAGCACCTGGACGACGACCGGGCCCGAGGTCATGAACCGCACGAGGTCGTCGAAGAAGGGCCGCTCGCGGTGGACGCCGTAGAAGCCCTCGGCCTGCTCGCGGCTCATCCGGATCCGCTTCGACGCGACGACCCGCAGGCCGGCTTCCTCCAGCTTCGCGGTGATCGCGCCGGTGAGGTTGCGCCGGGTCGCATCGGGCTTGATGATCGAGAAGGTGCGTTCGGTCGCCATGGCCGATGAAGCTCCGTGTCTGGGGGATGGAATTTCGCGGCTCTCTAGGGGCGCGGCCGCGGGGGCGCAAGGCTCAGGGCCCCTGCACCCACTTGCCGCCCTCCTGCTGCTTCCAGTAGCGGCTCTGGACGTCGTCGCGACCCTTGAGCGCCCGCCAGACGCCGCGGGCCTCGTCGAGGGAGGCGCTGTCGAAGAAGTAGAAGGACCGCTCGAACCCCAGGGCCTCCTCGCGCCAGCGGCCGTCGGCGAGGGCGAGGTTGCGGGCGCCGTTGACGGGCTCCGGCTGGGCGGAGAGAAGCACCGGCTGCGCCTCCGCGCGCTGACGGCCGTGCGGCAGGAAGGCCTCGCGGGCATAGCTCCACAGCTGCTCGTCGAGCCGGGAGAGGAGCGGTTCGTCCGCGACCACCAGCAGCCTGCCGCCGCTCTGCAGAACCTTTTCGCAGATGCTAGGCAGCACCCGCTCGAGCGGCGAGGCGGTCAGGTGGTAGAAGTCGACGATCACCCCTCGTGGTGGTCGGCGACGAAGCGGTCGAGCAGGGCGACGCCATAGCCGGTCGCCCCCTTGTCGTAGAGGTGCCCCGCCTTGTCGGCCCAGACCATGCCGGCGACGTCGAGGTGCGCCCACTTCACCCCCGCGTCGACGAAACGCTGGATGAAGGCGGCGGCGGTGATCGATCCGCCCTCGCGGGGCCCGACATTCTTCATGTCGGCGATCGGCGACTCGATCAGCTTGTCGTAGGCGTCGCCGAGCGGCATCCGCCAAAGCTTGTCGCCGGTCGCGTCGCCGGCCGCTGTGAGCTGGGCGGCGAGGCCGTCGTCGTTCGAGAAGATGCCGGCATATTCATGGCCGAGCGAGATGATCATCGCGCCGGTCAGCGTGGCGAGGTCGACCACCACTTCGGGCCGGTACTGGCGCTGCGCCCAGGTGATCGCGTCGCACAGGACCAGGCGCCCCTCGGCGTCGGTGTTGATCACCTCGATCGTCTGGCCGGACATCGAGGTGACGACGTCGCCCGGCCGCTGCGCCTTGCCGTCGGGCATGTTCTCGACGAGGCCGCAAATGCCGATCACGTTGGCCCTCGCCTTGCGGGTGGCCAGTGTCAGCATCGCGCCGGCGACCGCACCGGCGCCGCCCATGTCCCACTTCATCGCCTCCATGCCGGCGGCGGGCTTGATCGAGATGCCGCCGGTGTCGAAGGTGACGCCCTTGCCGACGAACACCACCGGCTTGCGGTTGGCGTCGCCCGCGCCGTTCCAGCGCATGGCGAGCAGCCGCGGCGGCTGTTCGGACCCAAGCGACACGCCGAGCAGCGCGCCCATGCCGAGCTCGCGCATCTGCGCTTCGTCGAGCACCTCGAACGCGATGCCGAGGCCGTCCATTCGGGCGCGGCAGCGCTCGACGAAGCTCGCCGGGTAGATGATGTTGGCCGGCTCCGTGACGAGCTCGCGGGTGAAGGAGAGGCCCTCGAGCAGCGCTGCCTTGGCCGCCCACGCCTGGTCGGCGCCCTCGCCGGCGCCGACGATGATCACTTCCTCGAGGGTCGGCTTCTGCTTGCGGCTGAGCTTGGTGCGGTAGACGTCGTAGCGCCACGACCGCGCGGCGGCGCCGAAGCCGAGCCGCGCCGCGGCCGCGGCGTCGAGGCCGAGGCCGGAGAGGTCGACGACGAGCCGGGTCTCGCCCGAGGTGAGCAACTTCGCCGCGAGCGCGCCGCCGACCCGCTCGAACAGAGCGCCTTCGTCGCGATTGCCGCCGAGTCCGACGACCAGCAGCCGGCGCACCGTGCCGCCGTCGTCGACGAAGCTCTCGGCGATGCTGGCCAGCTCGCGCTCGAAGCGCTGCGCCTCGGCGGCGCGGGCGGCGATGTTGCGGGCGGCGGGGTCGAGGCCGCCCAGCCGGTCGGCGAGCGCGTCCTCGCTCCAGACGGGAAGCGCCAGGGTGTAGGAGCCGGTCGGGCGTGAGGGGGCGAAACTGACTCGCATCGAGAAGGACTCCTGGCCGTGCAGACGCGCGCCTGCCGCCCGCCCTCTAGGCGGTTGCGGCGGCGCTTGCCAAGGGCCGCGGCGCGGCTGCGCCATTGCAGGCGCCGCCAAGCGATGCGATAGGCGGCGCGAAGGTCGCGCGTGCCTCCTGCGGCGGGGAAAGTGAAGAAACTCAAGTTCATCTGCCTGACGGCCCTGCCGCTGCTGCTGTGCGCGCCGGGCGCCGCGCTCGCCCAGGCGCAGCCCGAGCAGGCGGAAACCGACATGCGCGAGGTCGATTTCAGCGCCGACCAGCTGGTCTACGAGAGCGAAACCGAGGTGGTGACCGCCACCGGCAACGTCCGCGTCGTCAGCGAAAGCAACCGTCTCAATGCGGACCGGGTGATCTGGAACCGGACCACCGACGAAGTCCGCGCCGAAGGCAATGTCCGGCTGGAGACGCCGGAGGGCCACGTCGCCTATTCCGACAGCGCGGTGCTCACCGACGCGATGCGCAACGGCGTCGTCGAGAACATGCTCCTCGTCCTCGAGGACGGCGGCCGCCTCGCCGCAATGCGCGCCGAGCGGAAGGAGGGGTATACGATCCTCGACCGCGCCGCCTACTCGCCCTGCGCCGTTATCGACGAGAATGGCTGCCCGAAGGAGCCGACCTGGCAGATCACCGCCGTCCGCGTGGTCCACGATCCGGTGAAGAAGCGCATCCGCTACCAGGGCGCGTCGCTGAACCTGCTCGGCGCGCGGCTGATCGCCCTGCCCCTGCTCTCCCATCCTGACGGCTCGCAAGGCGGCGGCAGCGGCCTCCTCGTCCCCGATCTTCGCCTCAGCTCGCGCAACGGCCTCGAGCTCGCCGTGCCCTATTACTGGAAGATCGCGCCGGACCGCGACGCGACGATCACGCCCCACGTCTACACGGGCGTGCTGCCGATGCTCGAGGGGCGCTATCGGCAGCTGACCCGCACCGGGGCGTTCCAGGTCGGCGCCTACGTCACCTACGGATCGCGCACCGCGCTGGTGCCTATCGGCCTCACGACGCCGGAGGCCGAGCACGACCTCAGGGCCTATCTCGAAGGGACCGGCCGCTTCCGCCTGAGCCCGACCTGGACCCTCAGCGCCTCGGGCCGCTACGTTACCGACAAGACCTTCCTGCGCCGCTACGACATTTCACGCGAGAGCCGGCTGCGCTCGATGGTCGACCTCGAGCGGATAACGCCCAACAGCTACATCTCGATCGCCGGCTGGGCCTTCCAGGGCCTTCGCGCGACCGACGAGGCCGGCCAGCAGCCGATCGCAATTCCCGCCATCGACGCACGCTGGCGCCTGCCCAACGTCTTCTGGAACGGCACCGTCGAGCTCCAGGCGAACAGCCTGTCGATCCTGCGCACCTCCGGCCAGGACACGCAACGCGCCTTCGCCGCCGCCCGCTGGGACCGCCACGGCATCACCCCCTGGGGCCAGGAGCTGATCCTCACCGCCTACACCCGCGGCGACGTCTACCACACCGGCGACGTCGAGCTGACGTCGACCGTCCCGTATCGCGGCACCGAAGGCTGGCACGCGCGCGCGATCGGGGCGCTTGCCGCGGAGGTGCGCTGGCCGCTGATCGGCCCCTTCATGGGCGGCATGCAGCGGCTCACCCCCCGGCTCCAGTTCGTCGCCTCGCCGCCGACCAAGAATCTCGACATCCCCAACGAGGACGCCCGCTCGGTCGACCTCGAGGATTCGAACCTCTTCGCCCTCAACCGTTTCCCCGGCTACGACCGCTGGGAGGACGGGCCCCGCGTCACCTACGGCGTCGACTGGGGCGCCGACCTGCCGGGAGTCGCCGTCCGCACGACGATCGGCCAGAGCTACCGCCTCAACCGCAAGCCCAGCATCCTGCCGCCGGGAACGGGACTTTCGGACCGCTTCTCCGATTTCGTCGGCCGCACGACGATGAAGTTCGGCCACAACCTCAGCCTCGTCCACCGCTTCCGCATCGACAAGGACAGCCTCGAGCTGCGCCGCAACGAGGTCGATGCGGTGGTCGGCGGTCACCAGACCTACGCCACGATCGGCTATCTGCGCCTCAACCGCGACATCGACCCGGCCTATGAGGACCTCCGCGACCGCGAGGAGATCCGCCTCGGCGCCCGGATCCGCTTCGCCCGCTACTGGGCGGTGTTCGGCTCGACGGTCATCGACCTCACCGACGCGCGCGAGGATCCGATCTCGGGCGCCGACGGCTACGAGCCGGTCCGGCACCGGCTGGGGGTGGGTTATGACGACGATTGCCTTGAGATTGCCCTCACCTGGCGGCGCGACTATGACAGCAGCGGGGATTTTCGGCGGGGGAACACCTTCCTGTTCCGGGTAGCGCTGAAGAATCTCGGACGCTAAGCTGCGGTTCAGCATGGCTGGGGCAAGCTAGGCGCCTGCATCTATTGGAGGAATGATGAAGCTCGGCACTTTCCAGAGGGCGTCTTTCGTGCTGGCCGGCACACTCGCCGCGGCGACCGCCCTCGCACAGACCGGCGCTCCGGCCGGCGAGGTTCCGCCGGCGTCGAACCTCGACATTCCTGCCAACCCGCAATTCTTCGGCAACGACGATCCGTCGGTCCGCAAGGCGACCGCGATCGTCAACGGCACCGTGATCACCGGCACCGACGTCGACCAGCGGCTCGCGCTGATCGTCATCGCCAATGGCGGCCGCATTCCGCCCGAGGAGATGCAGCGCCTGCGCCAGCAGGTGCTCCGCAACCTCGTCGACGAGACCCTGCAGATCCAGGAAGCCGAGGCGAAGGACATCAAGATCCAGCCCAAGGAGATCGACGCCTACTTCGCCCGCTACTCGCAGAATTTCCAGCAGACGCCGGAGCAGTTCGCGGCCTACCTGCGCCAGAACGGCTCGTCGGAAGCTTCGATCAAGCGGCAGATCCACGGCGAGATGGCGTGGCGGCGCCTGCAGGGGCGGCAGATCGAGCCGTTCGTCAACGTCAGCGAAGAGGAAGTTCAGTCCGTCATCAAGCGGCTGAACGCCTCGCGCGGCACGAAGGAATACAAGGTTTCGGAGATCTTCCTCTCGGCGACTCCCGAAACCGCCGCCGAGGCCCGGGCGAACGCGCAACGCATCGTCGAGCAGCTGCGTGGCGGCGCGTCCTTCCTCGCCTACGCCCGCCAGTTCTCGGAGGCGTCCACCGCCGCGGTCGGCGGCGACCTCGGGTGGGTGCGGGCGGAGCAGCTTCCCGAACCGCTCTCCAATGCGGTCGCCCAAATCCCCATCGGCGCGATCAGCGATCCGATCGCGGTGCCAGGCGGCTTCTCGGTGGTCGCCGTCGAGGATACGCGTCAGGTGCTGACCGCCGATCCGCGGGACGCGCAGCTGAGCCTAAAGCAGGTCTCCATCCAGTTCGCTCCCAACACACCGCGGCCCGAGGCGGAGAGCCGCATCCAGGCGCTCGTCCGCGCCAGCCAGGAAATGGGCGGCTGCGGCGGCGCCGAGGCGGCGGCGGCCAAGATCGGCGCTGAGGTGGTCGCCAACGACCAGCTGCGCATCCGCGACCTTCCCGCTCCGCTCCAGAGGACGATGCTCGACCTCAGCATCGGCCAGGCGACCCAGCCCTTCGGCTCGGTGAACGAGCGGATCAGCGTTCTCGTCCTGTGCGGCCGCGACGATCCGCCCGCCGCCGCCGAAGTATCGTTCGAGACGGTCCAGAACCAGCTCACCGATGAGCGCGTCAACATGCGCTCGCGCCGCTACCTTCGCGATCTCCGCCGCGACGCCGTCGTCGAATATCGCTGAGGCCGGGGGGTTGCCCAAGCCCCTCGCCGTCGCGCTTGGAGACCCGGCCGGCATCGGACCGGAAATCACCGCGAAAGCCTGGGAGAGGCGGCGCGAGGAAGGCGTGGCGCCCTTCTTCGCCGTGGGGCTCCCGGAAGCCGTGGCCGCCGTCTGGCAGGGGCCGCTGAGGATCGTCTCCGATCCCGACGAGGCCTGCGCCGCCTTCGCGGACGCGCTGCCGGTGATCCGCGTCGACGGTGCCGAAGCCCCTGTCCCCGGCACGCCGACGCTGGAGGGCGCGCGGAGCGCCTTCGACGCGCTCGAGCTCGCCGTCGGCCTCACCCGCTCGGGCGCCGCGTCGGCGCTGGTCACCGGCCCCGTCTCGAAGGCGCAGCTCTACGCGGTCGGCTTTACCCACCCGGGGCAGACGGAGTTCGTCGCCGAACGCTGCGGCATCGCGCCCGACATGGTGGCAATGATGCTCGCCGGGCCGACGCTGCGCACCGTCCCCGTCACCACGCACGTGCCGCTGCGCGATGTCCCCGACCTGATCACGACCGACCTCATAGTCGCCAAGGGCCGGACCACCATCCGCGGCCTCCGCCGCAGCTTCGGCATCGCCCGTCCGCGCCTCGCCGTGGCCGGCCTCAACCCGCATGCCGGCGAGAACGGCGCCCTCGGCCGCGAGGAGATCGAGCTGATCATCCCGGCGATCGAGCGGCTGCGCGAGGAGGATGCGGAGGTCACCGGGCCCCTTGCGGCCGACACCATGTTCCACCCCCGCGCCCTTCGCGAATATGACGCGGCGCTGTGCCTGTATCACGACCAGGCGCTGGTACCGCTCAAGACCCTCCATTTCGACGAGGGCGTCAATATCACCCTCGGCCTGCCGATCGTCCGTACCTCGCCCGACCACGGCACCGCCTTTCCCATCGCTGGCCGGGACCGGGCGGAGCCGGGGGCGATGATCGCCGCGCTGAAGCTCGCCGCCGCCTGCGCCGCGCGCCTCGCCCGCACCTGAATGGCCGGCCTGCCGCCGCTGCGGGAGGTGATCGCCCGCCACGGCCTCAGCGCATCCAAGGCGCTCGGCCAGAACTTCCTCCTCGACGAACAGCTGCTCGACCGGATCGCGAGGGTGCCCGGACCGCTGGAGGGCGAGCGCGTCTACGAGGTCGGCCCCGGCCCCGGCGGCCTCACCCGCGCGCTGCTGCGCGCCGGCGCCGAGGTCGTCGCGGTGGAGCGCGACCGCCGCGCCCTCCCTGCCCTCGCCGAGCTCGGCGCTGCCTTCGCGGGCAAGCTGAGGGTGATCGAGGGCGACGCCCTCGCGCTCGACGAGGCGGCGGAGGCCGGCGCCGGGGCGCACATCGTCGCCAATCTGCCCTACAACGTCGGCACCGCCCTGCTCGTCCGCTGGCTCGGCGGCGAGGCATGGCCGCCCTGGTGGCAATCGCTGACCCTGATGTTCCAGCAGGAGGTGGCGGAGCGGATCGTCGCCCGTCCCGGCACGGCCGATTACGGTCGCCTCGCCGTCCTCGCCCAGTGGCGGAGCAGCGCGCGGATCGCAATGAAGGTCCACCGCTCGGCTTTCGTGCCGCCGCCCAAGGTCATGTCGGCCGTGATCCACATCGTGCCGGGCGAGATGCCCGGCGGCGTCAGCGCGGCGACGCTCGAGAGGCTGACGGCGGCGGCATTCGGGCAGCGCCGCAAGATGCTCCGCCAGAGCCTCAAGGGTCTCCCCGGCGCGCTGGACGCGCTTTCAGCCGTCGGAATCGATCCGGCACGGCGCGCGGAGACGCTCTCCGTGGCCGAGTTCGTCGAGGTCGGGCGCGCGCTCGGCGCGGCTTAATTGTCGTTGGTGGGGGCGCCGACGTCCGGGCGCTGCGCGGTCAGGACCTCCGCCGGCGGGCCCTTGGCGATGACCGCGGCAAGATTGGTCGCCTGCGGGCACGGGCCCTTGCACAGGGTCTTCACCCGCTCGAGGTTGCGCTTGGCGCGCTCGACGGCGCCGCGCTGGACCATCGCCTCGCCCTGGGCCGCAATGGCGCTGACGTCGTTCGGCTCCAGCTTCAGCGCCTCGCTGTAGAGCTTGATCGCCTTGCCGGGCAGCTTCTGCGCCTGCGCGACGCGGGCGAGGCCGACGAAGGCCTGGCGGTTGCGCGGATCGACCGCGAGGGCGGTCTCGAGCAGGTCGATTGCTTCCTGATACCGCGCCTGCGCGGTCAGCTCCTGCGCCTGCTGGACCATCGCGACGGAGCGCGCGTCGATCTGGTCGTCCGGCCGCTGGCTGTAGCCGGCGCTCCCCACGGTCACGAGAATGATTGCCGCGGAAAGAGCGATGGGGGTGAGGCGCATCAAGATCTCCATGTCCCTGTCGCACAAGGGCTTAGCACGGGGCCCGCCAGCGCGCGACGAAAAAGCCGTCGGTGCCATCATGTCGGGGCGAGAGGATCGCCCCCGCCCCGGCGGCACGTCCGCCGGCGATAGGCGGCCGTTCCGGAACCATGGCTGAACGGCCGGCAAAGGCTTCCGCCTGGTCCCGCCCCTCCTCTCTCAGTAGCGAGCAGACGGCATAGACGAGAACCCCGCCCGGCCGCACCAGTTCTCCTCCCAAGTCAAGCAGGTAGGCCTGAAGCTTCACGAACCGTGCGAGGCGCTCCTCCGACAGCCGCCAGCGCAGCTCCGGGTTCCGGCGCCAGGTGCCGGTCCCGGAGCAGGGCGCATCGACGAGGACGATGTCGGCGGCGCGGGCAAGGTCGGCGAGCGCGTCCCGCTCCCGGCCCGGATCGAGCAGCCGGGTCTCGACCATCGACACCCCTGCCCGCTCGAGCCGCGGCCGCATCCGCGAGAGCCGACCCCGGTCGGTGTCGCTGGCGACAAGGCGGCCGCCGTTCGCCATCTCCGCGGCCAAAGCGAGGGTCTTGCCCCCCGCGCCGGCGCAGAGGTCGACCACCGTGAGGCCGGGCTCCGCCCCGCAGGCAAGGGCGAGAAGCTGGCTCCCCTCGTCCTGCACCTCGACCAGGCCCGCCCCCCAGGCCGCGCTCTCCTCGACGGGAAAGCCGTCCGGAAGCCGGAGCCCCAGCGGCGACAGCGGCGTCGGGGCCGCTTCCGGCAGCCGGGTGAGAGCATCCTCGCGGCTCCCCTTCAGCCGGTTGACGCGCAGGTCGAGCGGGGCGCGTTCCAGCAGGCCGGGCCATTCTTCCCGGCCAATTTCGGGGTCGAACCGGGACGCAAGCCATTCCGGGACCGGAGACTCGCCGGCGGCGGCGGCTTCGCCCTCCCCGGTTGGCGCCGGCCCGTGCGGCGAGCCGTCGAACAGTTCGGAGAGCTCCGGATCCTCCGCGGCGAGTGCGACCATCGCCGCGCGACCCGAGGGGGGTGGATCGCCGAAGCGGCGGATGGCGCGGTAGACGAGCTCCCGCACCGCCCGCCGGTCCTTCGAGCCGGCATAGCGCCGCGTCTTGAACCAGCGGGCGACGATCGTGTCGCCGGCGGCGCCCCCGCCCCTTGCCGCGGCGATGATCTCGTCGAGCAGCTCGATCGCCGCCTGCAGCTGCGCGGCGGGCCTCATCGCTCAGCGGGTCGGGTAATTGGGCGCCTCGCGGGTGATGGTGACGTCGTGGACGTGGCTCTCGCGCAGCCCCGCATTGGTGATGCGCACGAACCGCGCCTTGCGCTTCAGCTCGTCGAGCGTCGCCGCGCCGGTATAGCCCATCGCCGCCTTGATGCCGCCGACCAGCTGGTGGACGACGTCGCGCGCGGGTCCCTTGAAGGGCACCTGGCCCTCGATCCCCTCCGGCACCAGCTTCAGCTGGTCCTTGATGTCCTGCTGGAAGTAGCGGTCGGCCGAGCCCCGCGCCATCGCGCCGACCGATCCCATGCCGCGGTAGCTCTTGTAGGCCCGGCCCTGGTAGAGGAAGGTCTCCCCCGGAGCCTCCTCCGTGCCGGCGAGGAGCGAGCCGACCATCACCACCGACGCGCCCGCCGCCAGCGCCTTGGCGAGATCGCCGCTGGTCCTGAGGCCGCCGTCGCCGATCACCGGCACGCCGCTCTTCTCCGCCGCTTCCGCCGCCTCGAGGATCGCCGTCAGCTGGGGCACGCCAACGCCGGCGACGACGCGGGTCGTGCAGATCGAGCCGGGGCCGATGCCGACCTTCACCGCGTCGGCGCCGGCATCGATCAGCGCCCGCGTCGCCTCCGCCGTCGCGACGTTGCCGGCCACCACCTGCACGGAATTGGAGAGCTTCTTCACCCGCTCGACCGCCGCGCCGACGTCGCGGTTGTGGCCGTGGGCGGTGTCGATGACGATGAGGTCGCACTCGGCGTCGACCAGCGCCTCGGTGCGCGCGAAGCCCTTGTCGCCCACCGTGGTCGCGGCGGCGACGCGCAGGCGCCCCGAGCGATCCTTGGTGGCGTTGGGGTAGGTGACCGCCTTCTCGATGTCCTTGACGGTGATGAGGCCGATGCAGCGCTGCGCCTCGTCGACCACGAGCAGCTTCTCGATCCGCCGCTGGTGAAGCTTGCGCTTGGCCTCGTCCTGGGTGACGCCGGGGCCGACCGTCACCAGATTGTCCCGCGTCATCAGCTCGGCGACCGGCTGGCGCGGATTCTCGGCGAAGCGCACGTCGCGATTGGTGATGATGCCGACAAGGCGGCCGTCCTTCTCCACCACCGGGATGCCGGAGATGCGGTGCCGCGCCATCAGCTCGAGCGCGTCGGCGAGCGTCTGCTCCGGAGTCATCGTGATCGGGTTCACCACCATCCCGCTCTCGTAGCGCTTGACCGCCCGCACCGCCGCCGCCTGCTCCTCCGGCTCCATGTTGCGGTGGAGGACGCCGAGCCCGCCCATCTGGGCCATGGCGATCGCCATGTCCGCCTCGGTGACCGTATCCATCGCAGCCGAGAGGATCGGAATGTTGAGCGCTATCTCGCGGGTGACGCGGGTGCGGGTGTCGGCCTGGCTCGGAAGCACGCTCGATTCCCCCGGCGTCAGCAGGACGTCGTCGAAGGTCAGTCCGAGGGGGATATCCATGTGCGCCTCTTGGATTCGGTGCCGCTCTATAGGGAGCGGGGACCGGAGGCGCTAGGGCGGCGGCTGGCCTGTTCAGGCGCCTGTCACCCGGCCGCGTGCAGCTTCGCAGAATGAGAAGGCTCCTCGTCACCGCCCTTGCCTCCGGGCTTGCGTCCCTGCCGGCCACAGCCCAGGAGCCGGAGGAGAAGCCGCTCGGCCAGGTCTGCCCTAACATGCCGAAGGCGGACCGGGACGAGATCGAGCGCGCCGAGCGCGACCGGAGCGCTTTCCGCGAGCTCACCTGGTATTCGCGGGCTTATTGCGTTCCCCTGCCGGAATCGAAGCGCCGGATGGAGATCCAGAACCGCGATGCCGTCTACGCGGAGACGGAGCCCGGCGGTCCCCCTCCCCCGCCGGCCAACAGCATCGGCACGCTCGCTCAAAAGGTCGAGGCGAACGAGGCGGAGACCTTCGCCGGCCTGTGGATCCAGCACGAACCCGACTATCGCGTCGTCGTCGCCTTCACCCGCGACGCCGCCAGGACGCTGCGCAAATATACCAGCGACCCGCTGTTCAAGCCGCTCGACCGGCCGGGCCCGACCCAGGCGGAGCTCAGGGCCGCCCAGGACCGGCTGTTCCGCGACCTCGAACGGTTCGGAGCGCGGCCGTCGATGGCGAGCGCCGAGATCATGACCGGCCGCGTGGTGTTCGAGGTACTGGGGGAGATGAGCGCCTTCCGCGCCGCAGTGGCGCGCGGGGAAGTCGAGCTGCCCGCCTGGGCCGACATACGCGAGCCGGCGCCGCTCCGCCACGCCGCGCCGCCGCTCCCGCCGCCGGACCAGAACCCGGTGAGGGCCTTCCCCCGCTACAAATATCGCAGCGGCGGCATGGAGCATGCGATCCTGATCACCGGCAGGATCGTGCTGGAGGACGGCTGCCTGCGCCTCGCCGGCGAGCGCAAGCAGCCGGTGATCGCCTGGAACAACGAAGCCGCGCTCGACCTGGTGAGCGAACCCGGCAGGGTCCGCATCCTCGACCGGCGCACCGGCGTCTCCATCGCCATCGGCGAGACGATCACGCTCGGCGGCAATTCGGGGCCGCTTGCCGACGAGGGCCTCGTCGTCGATGCCGACCCCGCATGCCCGGGCCCTTACCACCTCGTCGCCGGCTTCGGCCGCTACGAGCGGATCGAGGAGGGGCAGATCAAGGGCCGGGCCAGCGAGCTCCAGCAGGCGCTGAAGATCTCGCGGGCCGAAGCCCTCGCCCGGGCGCGCGTCGAGCACGACCGGGAAATGCGCTTCCGCGAGCTCGGCGAGACGCTGTTGCGCACCGCGCCGGAGACGTTCGCGGCGCTTTGGACCCATCAGGGCCGCGCCACCGTCCGCTTCTCGCGCGATCCGCAAGGCGAGGCGAAGCGGCTGATCCCGCCGGACCTGCTGCCCTTCGTCACCGCGCAGGCCGCCCCGCGGCCGATCGCCGCGCTCAGGGCCGAGAAGCACCGCGTGCTCGACAGCCTTGAGCGCGCCGGCATCGCCGCCACGGCCGGCGAGGATGTGGACGGCGGGCGGGTGCTGCTCCAGGTCGAGGACCTGGTGGCGCTGAGCCGCACGGCCACCGCGGGCAAGGTCGGTTTCCCGCCGTCGGTGCAGCTGATGACCAATGGCGCCCTGCCCGCCGGCACCTTCGGCGAAGCGAACATGCAGGCGGCGAACCGCGCGCTCGAGGCGGCGCCGGACTTCGCCGAGATAAGGCGGCTCGTGGAGGCGACGTTGCTGCCGAGCCGGCTGGTCACCTATGACGAAGGCAAGCCCGACAGGCCTCCCACGCGCTCCCAGTCGCTGGAAGCGGCGCGCTTCCTGATCGCGCTCGGCTTCACCGCGCGGGACATCCGCGCGCTCAAGGCGCACGGCCTGGATCCGGTCCGCGCCTGGGTCGAGCAGAACGGCATGGCGACGCCCGAGAACCGCGCCGTCATCACCCGCGAGGTCATGGTCGGCGAGGTGGTGGAGATACGAAACGAGCTGCTCGGCGACGGCTTTCGCTCGACCGTCCGCTTCCGCGTTGCCGAGCCGCTGAAGGGGCAGGCGGCGGCCGGGGAAGAGGTGCTCGTCCGCCTCGTCTCGGGCGTCGATCCGGACGGGAGGTACCAGCAGTCGAACGAGGAGCCGATGCTGCTCCCCGGTCTCCCCGGCGCGCTGACGCCCGGCACGCGCTGGCTCATGTTCCTGTCCGAAGGGCTGCTCGCGCATCAGGCGCGGAACGTCGGCGGCCGCGCCGGCCCCCTGCGCGCATCCGTCGCGCTGTACGGCATGTGGCCGGTCGAGGGCGAACGGGTTGGCCGCAACTACGCGGAGGCATCCCCGGGGAGCCTTCCCGAATTGCGGGAGCGCCTGGCGCGGGTCGACCGCGCCTTCGACGCGGCCAATGCGGAACTCGGCGGCGCGATCCTGACCCGCCGTCTGCCCTGAAGGCTAGGGCCGGGCCCCGGCTGCCGGTGTCGGATAGGCCGCGGGATCGGCGAGCTTCCTCCCCAGCGCGATGTGGAGGTCGGCGTCCTCGGCCGCGCCTTCGAGGACGAGCGGACGGGAGAGATCGTCCTCCGGCTTGTGATAAGGGCCGGAGAGGAACCCCTCGAGCGCCTTCATGTCCGAGAACGAGCCCCCGACCATGATCGCCGGCACGCCGGCACGGGTCAGCGCCCAGCCGTCCTGCCGCGTGATGAACGGATCGGCCTCCTTGTCGGTGTCGCGCACCCGGCCCATCGCCGAGATGGTCTGCGCGAGGACGGCGTCGAGCGCGGGCATGCCGCCGCCGATCACCGCCACCTTCTCCCCCTTGGGCGAGATGGCGACGGTGTCGAGGTTCATCGCCGCGACGATCGACGTCAGCGGCACCGTCGGGTGGGCGGCGAAGTGGGTGGCGCCGAGCAGGCCCATCTCCTCCGCGGTGGTGGCGAGGAACAGGATGTCGCGCTTCGGCTTCGGCCCGGCGGCGAGGCCGCGGGCGACTTCCAGCAGCACCGCGATGCCGCTCGCATTGTCGACCGCCCCGTTGCAGATCCGGTCGGCGGCGCCCTCCGGCGCGCAGATGCCGAGATGGTCCCAGTGGCCGAGATAGAGGACCGACTCGACCGTATTGCCGCTGCCGCGGATGCGGCCGAGGACGTTGTGGGTCTCGATCGGCCGGACCTCGCTCGCGGCGGACAGGGAGACGGTGAAGGGCAGCCGCATCGCCGTGAAGCCGTCGCGGTACGGCCGCCCGACGAGGGTCAGGAAGTCCGTCCCGGCGGCCCGGGCGAGCCTTCCGGCCCCCTCCTCGGAGAGGGCACCCTGTATGGCCGCCACCGGGTCGCCCGCCAGCCGCGTCTGGCCCTCCTGGTAAGCATGCCGGATCGCCTCCCACGGAATGCTCTTGCGGTAGATGGCGATCACCGCCGCGGCGCCCCGTTTCGTGAGCACCTCGGCACGCTCGCGGAAGGCCGGGAAGTTCGGCTTGTCGGCGGATTCGTAGAGGATGAGGACGGCCGCGCCGCGCAGGTCCGCATTGCCGAGCTGCTCCGCGGTGCCGTGCCCCGCGAACCAGACGGGGGCGCCGGCGACCCCCTCGGAGCCGGTGCGGCCGATCAGCATCAGCGCCCCCTGGCCCAGCGACAGCGCCTTGCCGCGCTTCGGCTTGAAGCTGGCGCTCTGCCCCCGCGCGAGGCGCGTCACCACCCCCACCGGCTGGTACCAGCTGCCGTTCCCCGCCGCCGGCTCGAGGCCGTAGCTGCGCATCCGCTCGGAGATGTAGGCGATGGTCTTCTTCTCGCCCTCGGTGCCGGGCCCGCGGCCCTCAAAGGCGTCGCTGGCCAGCACCTCGATATGCCTGCGCAGCGCATCGGCCGTGACCGTCTGCGCGGGCGCGGCGACGGCGGGAAGAAGGAAGGCGAAGAAGCAGAGGAATCGAAGGATCATCCCGCCGCGTAACGCAGCCGGGGCCGGGGTGACAAGCCCGCTGCTGTCAGACGGGTGCCGCGCCCCGGCGGCGGCTGCGCAGGGCGACATCGGCAGCATAGGCGGCGAGGCCGATGGCGATGAACAGCTCCTTGTATTCCGACGGGTCCCAGAGGTTGGGCAGCACCTGCGCGCGGGCGAGGAAGACCGCCTGCCCGGCAGTCACGGCGAACGCCATCGCCCCGAAGAGCGCCGCCTCGGCGCGGCTCCCGCGCAGCAGCGCCGCGCGGCCGTAGAATGCGGCAATGACCACCGTCAGCATCATCGTCACCTGCATCGGGATGACGTTCCACATGCCGTAATTAAAGATGGAGAGCGGCGCCGAGGCGGCCGCGACCCAGCGCCCCGGCACATAGGCGTCGAGCCATGCCGGCAGGGCCCGCGCCGGCAAGGCGTCGCGCAGGAATGGCAGGACGATCAGGAACCCGGCGCCGCCGACGTAATAGAGGTTCTCCGCCAGGTCGGTATGGACGTTGTGGAGGTTGAACTCGCGCTGCATGTTGGCCTGCGCGATCTCGGCCGGCGTCTCGAAGCCGATCACCCGCTGCAGCCACGAGATCTCCTCCATGCCCACCAGGAAGAAGACGAAGGCGAATGCCAGCGGCAGAATCGTCGCAAGGCGCGGCCCGGCCGCGTTCCTCCAGGCGAAGAGGAAGAGGCCGCTTCCCGCCAGGACGAGCAGCGCCGAAGCCCATTCGACCGCGCTGTCTTCTCGCGCACCGGCGGCGAATGCCCGCGGCTCCAGCAAAAGGATCGACGTGAAGCCCAGCGCCAGGGCCAGAACCGCAAGCGCCGCGGCGCTTCCCGCCGCAGGGATGTCGCGCCGCATCAGCGCACCGTCGGCGGCCCGGGCGCCATAGATGGTCCAGGCGATGAGCAGCGACACGGACAGCGCGGCGGCACTTCGCGCCAGGTGATAGGCGTCGAAGACCGGCGCCACCTCCCCCAGCGGGAACAGCCCGAGATGGCGGGATTCGTAGTAGGAGAGGGCGCAGAAGGCGCAAATCACGGCCGCGGCAATCGTGGAGAGACGCCGCAGCAGCCGCAGCGCGGGCTCCTCGGCGGCCACCGCGGCTGTCCGGTAAGAGCGGTTCAGAACCTGCACGCGAGCGTCCCACCCTGAAAGGGAAGCCGCACCGTAGCGCCGAGACCTTACCGGACGGTTCCCGCCGCCTTCACCACCCGCCCCGCCTTGATGACACCCTCCACCCTGGTCAGCGCCGACACGTCGGCGAGCGGGTCGCCCGCCACGGCGACGAGGTCGCCCCAATGGCCGGGTGCGACGCTACCCACCTCCTTTTCCATGCGCAGCGCCGCGGCGGCTTCGACGGTGGCGGAGCGGATCGCCTGCATCGAAGTCATGCCGTAGCGGACCATGTAGGCGAACTGCCGCCCGCCCAGCCCATAGGGATAGACCGCCGCGTCCGTGCCGAAGCTGAGCTTCGCCCCCGCCTTCACCGCCTTGCCGAACCCCTCGCGCTGGAGGTCGGTCGTCTCCCGGTTCTTGCGCAGATATTCGGCCGGCCAGCCCTGCTTCGTCCCCACCTCCTCGATCCAGTCGCCATTGTAGACGTCCATGTCGAGCCACACGCCCCGCGCCTTGGCGAGGCGGATGCCTTCGTCGTCGATCAGCGAGGCGTGCTCGATGGTGCGGGCGCCGGCGCGGATCGCCGCCTTGATCCCTTCCGCGCCGTGGGCGTGGGCGATGCAATAGCTGCCGTGCGCCGCCGCCTCGTCGCACGCCGCCTTCATCTCCGCCTCGGAGAGCTCCAGCGCGCCAGGCTCGCTGCCGATGGCGAGGACGGCGCCGGTGGCGATCAGCTTGATGAAGTCGGCGCCCTGCTGGAGGAGGTAGCGGACGCGGTCGCGCGCCTCGGCAGGATCGCGCACCTCGCCGAGCCGGAACTCGGCCGGGATCGGAATGTCCGGCGCCATGCCCGTCACCGCCCCGCCCCCGCCGGGAACGGTGATATAGGCGCCCGCGACCACCATTCGCGGCCCCTCCACCTGCCCCGCGGCGATGGCGTCGCGCAACGCCACGTCGGAGAGGCCGCGATAGGCGCCGACGTCGCGCACCGTGGTGAAGCCGGCCTCGAGCATGATCCGCGCCGCCTCGGCGCCCTTGAGGATGGTGGCCGCGGCGCTGTGCTTCAGCGCCTCGGCCGGATCGCTGGTCTGGCCGTAGCCGTCGGCGACATGGGTGTGGAGGTCGATCAGCCCCGGCAGCACCGTGTAGCCGGACCAGTCGATCACCCGCCCCTCACCAGTGGCTGGGCCCGACCAGGGGCCGACCTCCGCGATCCGCCCGTCAACGATCCGGATCCGCTGCTCGCTCAGCACCCGCCCCTGCTCCGGGTCGACGAGCCGACCGGCGTGAACGGTGACGGTCTCCGCCGACGCCGGCGAGGCCAGGAAGGCGGCAAGGCCCAGTAGAAGCTTCCCCCCGCCCATCACGACACCCCCTCCGCCCGCGCCCGCTTCAGCAGCCGCCGCGCCTGCTCGACATGCATCGATTCGATCATCCGCCCCTCGAACCTTTCCGCGCCTCCCGTGGCCGCCGCCAGCAGCCGCCGCGCGCTCTCTACCTCCTCGTCCGAGGGGCCGAAGATGCGGTTGCACGTCTCGATTTGCGACGGGTGGATCAGGGTCTTGCCGTCGAAGCCGAACGCCCTCCCTTCCCGGCACTCGACCTCTAGGCCCTGTGCGTCGTCGAGCCCGTTATAGACGCCGTCGAACGCCGGCACGCCCGCCGCGCGGGCCGCCAGCACGACCGTCTGCAGCGCGTGGAACAGCCCCCAGCGGCCGGGGGTGCCGGGCGGGATGCCGAGGGCGGCGGACAGGTCGTTGGTCCCGGCTATCAGCCCCTCGGTGACCCGCGCGATGCGGTGGGCGTCGAGGACGCCCGCCGCCGTCTCGATCATCGCGAGCACGGGCTTGCGCGCCCGTTCCGCCGGTCTGCCGACCTCGTCGGCCGACTGGACCTTCGGAAAGATGACGGCATCGGCGGCGCTCTCCGCCACGGCGAGGAGGTCCTCGCCGTACCAGGGATCGCCGGGCTTGTTGACGCGGATCGCCACCGGGCGCCCGCCGAAGCCCTGCGCCGCCGCCTCGATCGCCGCGGCGCGGGCGCGGTCCTTCTCCTCCGGCTTCACCGCGTCCTCGAGGTCGAGGAAGATCATGTCGGCGGGGAGGCTCCTCGCCTTTTCGATCGCGCGCGGGTTCGAGGCGGGGAGGAAGAGGAGGGAGCGGCAGAGCCGGAAATCGAGCAGCATCTCTCGATTTTGCTTGGAGGGGGGCCGGCTTGTCCACATAATATCGCGGTTTCCACGGGGAGGGCTCCGGCCATGGTCGAATTCGTCGTTCTGTCGCTCGTCGTGCTGGTCATCCTGTTCCTGATGTCCGGCATCAAGATCGTGCGGCAAGGCTATCACTACACGATCGAATATTTCGGCCGCTTCACCACCGTCGCCCATCCCGGCTTCAACTTCTTCATGCCCTTCTTCTACCGTGTCGGCCGCAAGGTGAACATGATGGAGCAGGTGCTCGACATCCCCGGTCAGGAGATCATCACCAAGGACAATGCCATGGTCTCGACCGACGGCGTCGTCTTCTTCCAGGTGCTGGACGCGGCCAAGGCCGCCTACGAGGTCAGCGACCTCTACGTCGCGATCATGCAGCTGACGACGACCAACCTCAGGACCGTGATGGGCTCGATGGACCTCGACGAGACCCTCTCCAAGCGCGACGAGATCAACGCGCGGCTCCTCAGCGTCGTCGACCAGGCGACCGAGAGCTGGGGGGTCAAGATCACCCGGGTCGAGATCAAGGACATCCGCCCGCCGGCCGACATCGTCAACGCCATGGGCCGGCAGATGAAGGCGGAGCGCGAGAAGCGCGCCGTGATCCTCGAGGCCGAAGGCAGCCGCGCCTCCGCCATCCTCAGGGCCGAGGGCGAGAAGCAGGGCCAGATCCTCGAGGCCGAGGGCCGCCGCGAGGCCGCCTTCCGCGACGCCGAGGCC
>DASVVY010000182.1:0-3978 GCA_036386335.1 Allosphingosinicella sp.
CAGCGTCAGCGAGTGCGGCGCCATTCGCTCGTGCGGGAATCCCGCGCGCTTGCCGAGCAGCATTGCGGCGACCAGCGCCGACACGCCGGCGTTGATGTGCACCACCGTGCCGCCCGCGAAATCGAGCGCGCCCATGGCGAAGAACACGCCGTTCGACGCCCACACCATGTGCGCGATCGGGAAATAGACGATGGTCAGCCAGACGATCGAGAAGACGATCGTGGCGGCGAACTTCATCCGCTCGACGACGCTGCCGAGGACGAGCGCGACGGTGATCGCCGCGAAGGTCATCTGGAAACAGACGAAGACGTATTCGGGAATCGCCACACCCTCGCTGAACGTCGGCGCCGTCGATGCGCTGGTGACGCCCTTCAGGAACAGCTTGCCGAAGCCGGCGACGAAGGCGTTGCCGCCGTCGCCGAAGGCCATCGTGTAGCCCCAGCCGACCCAGACGAGGATGGCAATGGCCGCGGCGGTGCCGATCTGCGTCATCGTCGAGAGCATGTTCTTGGCGCGGGTGAGGCCGCCGTAGAACAAGGCGAGGCCCGGCAGGATCATCATCAGGACGAGGACCGTCGAGGTCATCATCCAGGCGGTGTCGCCCTTGTCGACGCTGGGCGTCGGGGCAGCGGCGGCGGGCGCCTGCAGCGCCGCGTCCTGCGCCCAGGCGGGCAGGGCGAGGAAGGCGGCGAGGCCGAGCGCCCCGATCCTCCCCGAAAGTCTGACAGCGGTTTTCATCGATTCCCCTCTCGTCAAAGCGCTTCGTGATCGGTTTCGCCGGTGCGGATCCGGACCGCCTGCTCGACGTCGAGGACGAAGAGCTTGCCGTCGCCGATCGACCCGGTCTTCGCCGTCTGCTGGATCGTCTCGACGACCCGCGGCGCGAGGTCCGCAGGCACGACTACCTCGATGCGCACCTTGGGCACGAAGCTCGTCGTGTATTCGGCGCCGCGGTAGATTTCGGTCTGCCCCTTCTGCCGGCCGAAGCCGCGCACCTCGGAGGCGGTGATGCCCTGCACGCCGATCGCGGTGAGCGCCTCGCGCACCTCGTCGAGCTTGAAGGGTTTGATGATGGCCAGGATGAGCTTCATGCCGGCCCCTTTCAGAACGAGACGCCGACGGAACCGACGACCCCCGCCTTGCTGATGTTGCGGCCGCTGGGCGAGAAGGCGCTCTCGTCCGTGTCGACATAGGCGAGTCCGACGGTGAGCGGGCCGACGGCATAGGAGGCGCCGACGCTCCAGTCGGTATATTCGTCGCCGATGGTGAGGTAGCTCGGGCCGAAGCTGTGGCCGACATGGGCGTTGAGGGTCAGCGCGGTGTCGGGGATCGTCGCCGAGACGTCGCCGGCGAGGTAGAGATTGTCCTCCTTGCCCGCGCCGATGCTGAGCGCCGCCTGCTTGGGGGCATAGTTGGCGGTCGCCTTCGCGGTCACCGGGCCGATCGCCTGCGAGACCGAGACGTAGGGCTCGAAGAAGTCCGAGTTGATGCCGCCGGAGCCGGGATAGTAATAATAGAGGACGCCGACATCGACGGTCGTCGCGCCGAAGCTCTTCTTGTAGCCGGCGACGAGGTCGAGCTCCTGGTCGGATCCGTTGGCGACATAATCGTCGATCGAGGAGCCCCAGACGGTCGCGTAGAAGCCCGATTCGTGGGAGACCGAGATCGTCCCCTGGAGGGCGAACCGCTTGTCGGTCTGCGAGATGCCGCGGAAGCGGTAGTCGGAGACGAGGGTGGCGCCGCCGTTGACGGTGAAGCCTGCGCCGAGGTCCGCCGCGGCGGCGGGGGCGGCGGAAAGAGCAAGCGGCGCCGCCGCCGCCAGCAGTGCGAGAAGGTGCTTGGTCAGCATTCGAGAGACCCCCAAAAAAGGTTCCAAAAGGTCCTCTCCTTCCCGGGCTCCCGCCGCCGTTGATGGCGGCGGTTCGCCGGAAGGTGTGCAGCTTGGGGGCCGTTGCTGCAGTGCACAACGTGAAATATTCACGGTGCGGAATGGGCGGATATCTGCGGAAAATCAGCCTAGTAGATGCGGCGCTGGGCGTTCACCATCATCCGAATCAGCATCGCCACCGGCCGCGGCACGCCGACCCTCCCCTGCACCCAGAGACTCACCGAGGAGCGGCTGACGCCGATCGCTTCGGCGAGGTCGTTATGGGTGCGGTAGCCGAGCTTTCGCATCGCGCTGCGAAGCTCTTCCGGCGGCATCGAGCCCGCTAGGGCGTCGGTCATTCGCTCGGTGAGGTTGCTCTCGTCCATCGCTGGTCCGCGCCCCTTAGGGGAGAAGCGCCCGAGGGGGAAGCGGACGAGAGCCCCTCTCCCATGGGGAGAGGGGTTGGGGTGAGGGGTTCCGCCGTCTGGGCTGATCCTCCCGCGCCCGATCCCCTCACCCAACCCTCTCCCCAGGAGAGGGCTTTTCGGTTCACGGCCGCAGACTCGGCGTTGCCCAGGGGCGGCCTCGGCTGTGAAATGCCGGGTGCCGGGTATTTGGGCCTTGTCATCCCCGAACCGCGCCTCTACATGCCGCTGCGTTACAGCGTGTTAGAACATTCGAATGGCAGCGACGACCACCACCCTTGCTCCGACCCGCGATGCGGACCTGCTGACGCGAGACCTTTGCCGCGCTCTCCTTACGCCCCGCGAGTCGGAGGAGATGGAGCGGCTGCTCGCAGACCTGTGCACCCCCGCCGAGATCCGTATCCTCGCCGAGCGCTGGCACGTCGCCCGCCTGCTCGACGGCACCCGGCTGAGCTACCGCGAGATCCACGAGGGGACCGGGGTCAGCACCACCACGATCGTGCGCGTGGCGCGCTTCCTCAAGCAGGAGCGGCACCAGGGCTACCGGATCGCCATCGACCGGCTGGAGGCGGACGATGTTCGCTGACCGCGACCGGCTGCACATCGCCATCCAGAAATCGGGCCGCCTCTCCGACCAGAGCCGCGACCTCCTGACGCGCGCCGGCCTCAGAATCCAGAACGGCAAGAATGCGCTTGCCGCCCGGGTCGAGAATTTCCCGATCGACCTCATCTTCGTGCGCGACGACGACATCCCGACCTTCGTCTCGGACGGCGTCTGCGAGTTCGGAGTCGTCGGCCGCAACGTGCTCGAGGAGTTCAGCCTCGGCACGCCGGACGCGCGGATCGAGGTGGTGGCGCCGCTTGGCTTCGGCCGCTGCGGCCTCAGGATCGCGGCGCCCGAATTGACCGCCTACGAGGGGCCGCGCTCGCTTGCCGGCCAGCGCATCGCCACCTCCTATCCGCGGCTCCTGCGCCGCTTCCTCGCCGATCAGGGCGTCGAGGCACAGGTCGTCGAGATGAGCGGCGCGGTCGAGCTCGCGCCCCGCCTCCACATCGCGGGCTTCATCTGCGACCTCGTCTCGACCGGTGCGACCCTGGAGGCGAACGGCCTGCGCGTGGTCGAGGACGTGCTCGACAGCGAGGCCTTGCTCGTACGGACGACCAACGCGCTGCCGGACGACAAGGCGGTGCTCGGCGAGAAGCTGCTGAGCCGGATCGGCGGCGTCCTCGCGACGCGGGAATCGAAATACATCCTGATGAACGCGCCGGAGGAGGCGCTCGACGAGATCACCCGCATCCTCCCCGGCGCGGAGAGCCCGACCATCGTACCGCTGCACGGCAATCCGGGCCACTTCGCGGTCCACGCCGTCTGCCAGGAATCGGTGTTCTGGGAGACGTTGCAGCGGCTGAAGGACGCCGGCGCGTCGGCGATCCTGGTCATGCCCATTGAAAAGATGATGCTGTGAAAAGGCTGGTCTGGAGCGAGCTGGACGAGGCCGGCCGCCGGGCGGCGCTCGCGCGTCCCGAGGGGCGGAGCGACCCGACGCTGGTCGCCGCCGTGCGGGCGATCGTCGACGACGTCCGCGCCGGCGGCTGGGCCGCTTTGGTCGCGGAGGCCGAGCGGATCGACAAGGCGCCGCCGCGCCGGGTGCCGGTGGCCGAGGCGGCGGCGCGGGGCCGCGCTTC
>DASVVY010000183.1:0-11617 GCA_036386335.1 Allosphingosinicella sp.
GGGTGGCGCTGGACGGGACGCAGGCGCGCAAGGCGGACCAGTGGGACATGGGCCAGCGCATCCGCGAGGTGGAGGAGGGGCCCGACGGCGCCATCTACCTGCTCGAGGACGCCCGCAACGGCTCCGGCGGCCGCCTGCTGAGGCTCACCCCCACCCGCTAGACCCGGCGGTAGCGGAAGTACCAGACTTCGTGCCCCTGCCGGCGGGCCTTGGCCTCGTAGCGCGTCTCCGGCCAGCCGCCGGGGCGGGTGAGGAAATCCTTCGCGCTCTCCGCCAGCCACGTGAAGTCGGTGCGCCGGCTCATGATCATCATCGCCCAGCGGCAATAGACCGGATCGTCCGTGCCCAGCCGGAACTCGCCGCGCGACCTGAGCTTGGCGGCGATGAGGTCGAGCGGCCCGTGGTTCACCATCCGCCGCTTGGCGTGCCGCGCCTTGGGCCACGGGTCCGGGTGCAGGAGGTAGACGAACGAAAGCGTGCCGTCCGGAACCCGCTCGAGGACCTGCAGCGCGTCGCCCATGTGCAGCCGCACGTTGGCGAGGCTTTTGTCGCGGATATGGGTGAGCGCGCCGACGACGCCGTTGAGGAAGGGTTCGGCGCCTATGAAGCCGTGGTCGGGGAGCAGGTCCGCGCGATAGGCGAGATGCTCGCCGGAGCCGAAGCCGATCTCGAAGTGGAGCGGCCGCTCGTCCCCGAACAGCGCCTGGGAATCGACGGGGCCCTTGTCCGGCACCGACAGCGCCGGCAGGAGGCGCTCGAGCAGCTCGGCCTGCCCCTGGCGCAGCTTGTGCCCGGAGCGGCGGCCGTAGAGGCGGCGGATGGTCGTCGGATCGTTCACGCCGGCTCGACTAGTCCGCCCGCCGCCCCGGGAAAGAGGTGGGGTCAGAGCGCCGCCTTCAGCTTCTCGACGAGGTCCGTCTTCTCCCAGGGGAAGAATTCGCCGTCCGCGGTGCGGCCGAAATGGCCGTAGGCGGCGGTCTTCTCGTAGATCGGCTTGTTGAGGCCGAGATGGGTGCGGATCCCGCGCGGGGTGAGGCCGCCCAGCTCCTGGATGCCCATGATCGCCTGCTCGATCGCCGCGTCGTCGACTTTGCCGGTGCCGTGGGTGTCGACATAGAGCGACAGCGGCTCGGGCACGCCGATCGCGTAGGCGAGCTGGATCGTGCAGCGGCGCGCGAGGCCGGCGGCGACGATGTTCTTGGCGAGATAGCGGCTGATATATGCCGCCGAGCGGTCGACCTTGGTCGGGTCCTTGCCCGAGAAAGCGCCACCGCCGTGCGGGGCTGCGCCGCCGTAGGTGTCGACGATGATCTTGCGGCCGGTGAGGCCGGCGTCGCCGTCCGGGCCGCCGATCTCGAAGCTGCCGGTCGGGTTGATGTGGTAGACGGTCTCGTCCGAGAGGAGCTGCGCCGGCAGCACGTCGGCGACGACCTGGCGGACGTAGGACTTGAGCTCGGCTTCCTTCTCGCCCTCGTCATAGCCCTTGCCGTGCTGGGTCGAGACCACGATCGCGGTCGCGGCGGCGGGCGTGCCGTTCTCGAAGCGCAGCGTGACCTGGCTCTTCGCGTCCGGCTCCAGGAAGGGCGCGGCGCCGGAATGGCGGTCGGCGGCCATGCGCTCGAGGATCTTGTGGCTGTAATAGAGCGTCGCCGGCATCAGGTCGGGAGTCTCGTCGGTCGCGTAGCCGAACATGATGCCCTGGTCGCCCGCGCCCTCGTCCTTGTTGCCCGAGGCGTCGACGCCTTGCGCGATGTGCTCGGACTGGCCGTGGAGGTTGTTGTGGAAGGTGAAGTGCTCCCAGTGGAAGCCGTCCTGCTCGTAGCCGATCCGCTTAACGGTGTTGCGGACGGTCTGCTCGATCTCTTCCTGCGCGCCCGCCGCCCAGGCGCCGTTCTCATAGACGCCGCGGCAGCGAATCTCGCCGGCGAGGACGACCAGCTGGGTCGTGGTCAGCGTCTCGCAGGCGATGCGCGCCTCCGGGTCCTTGGACAGGAACAGGTCGACGATCGCGTCGGAAATCTGGTCGGAGACCTTGTCCGGATGCCCTTCTGAGACGGATTCGGACGTGAAGAGGTAATTGCTGCGCATCGGGAGAAACGGCCTTCCTCAAAGAGCTGAAGATCGGGGGAAAAGGATATAAAGATATCCTTATATGCGGCTCCTAGCGGGCTTTGCGGCCGAGCGCAATCGCCACCGCGGCAAGCGCCAGCGCGAACAGGAAGGGGAGGAGGTTGCCGAAGCGGGCGAACACAGTCGCCGGGTTCGGCGCGGGCAGCCGCGTGTCGAGATAGGCCGCCCGGTGCCGCGGCAGCGAGGCGATGAGCCGACCGTCGGCGTCGATCACGGCGGTGATGCCCGTCGGGGTGGCGCGGAGCACCGGCAGGCCCTCCTCCAGCCCGCGCAGCCGCGCCTGTGCGAGGTGCTGCGGCGGCCCCCATTCGCCGAACCAGGCGTCATTGGAGGGATTGAACAGGAAATCGGGCCGGTTCTTTCGATCGACCACCTCTCCCGAAAAGATGATTTCGTAGCAGAGCTGGAACCCCACCTTCCCGACGATCGGCAGCTCCAGCGTGCGCGGGCCGGGGCCGGGGTCGGTGTCCAGGTTGCCGGGGGCGAGGCGGGAGAGGCCGATGGCGGAGAGGAGCGGCCGCATCGGCAGATACTCCCCATAGGGGACGAGATGTGCCTTGTCGTAGCGGGCGAGGATGCGGCCGCTCGCGTCCATCGCAAAGACGCTGTTGGTGGCGCCCGAGGCGTCGATGCCGTCCCGCGAGTTGATGGCGAGGCCGCCGGTCAGCAGCAGGTCGCGCGGGCCGAGCATCCGCTTCACTTGGTCGCGAGTCCAGGCGGCGTCCTCCTGAGCGATGGGGTGGCGGCGGGCGTCCTGGAGCGGCTCGGTCACCGCCACTTCGGGCCAGAGGAGGAGGCGGGGCTCGTTCTGGCCCGCGTTGGAGAGGCTACCTAGCCGGCGCAATATTTCCTCGTCGAAGCCGGGGCGCCATTTGTCGGTCTGGCTGATGTTCGGCTGGACCAAGCGGATAGCGGTGCGGAGCGGCGGCGGGTCGGTGGCTTTCATCGGCCAGAGGATCAGAGCGGCGAGGACGACCGGGGCGGCGAGGACGGCGCCGCTCGTCCAGCGGCGGCGGGCGAGGAGGAAGAGGGCGCCGGCCGCGAGCATGGCCACGCCGGAAAGGCCGTAGGTCCCGACCACCTTAGCGAGGCCGGCGGCCCCGCCTGCGTCGAGCAGGGCGACGCCGGCGGGGTTCCAGGCGAAGCCGGTGAACATGGTCGCGCGCAGCCACTCGGTGACGATCCAGGCGGCGGCGAAGACGAGGCTGAGCCGGAGCGGATCGCCGCGGCCCCAGCGCCAGGCGAGCCCGGCGGCGGCGGCCGGATAGACCGCCAGATAGAGGGAGAGAAGGACCACCGCGACCCAGCCGAGCCAAGCGGGCATCGCCGCCTGGTAAGTAAAGGCGGTCGCGATCCAGTTGAGGCCGAGGACGAAATGGCCGACCGCGAACCACCAGCCGCGGGCGAGGGCGGAGCGAAGGCGCGGGGCTGTGTCGATGAGCCACAGGAGCATCGCGAAGGCGGCGAGCGTCACCGGCCACAGGCCGAGCGGCTGGAACCCGGTGGCGCCGGCGAATCCGGCGAGAAAAGCAAGGAGGAGCGGCTTCACGGCGGCCCGTCTAGCAGATGCGCGGCCGAAGTCCCGCGCCGGGAAGCGCGAACCGAGCGGCTGTCGCGGAAGTTACAAGAGTCGCGAATGTCACGAGAGTCACATGGATTCACGGGGGGTCCCCACCCCAAAGGGCGGCCGGGGACGCTGTTGGAACGAAAGGCGAATCGAGGAGATGCTCATCTCGCGCGCAATAGCATGAAATTTCCTATTTCACCAGAGGAGATGACGCCCGGGTCGCGATTGGCTAGGCCGCGGCCATGACGAGCCTGCCGCCCTTCCACCTCGCCTTTCCCGTCCACGACATCGAGGCCGCGCGCGGCTTCTACGCCGGCCTGCTCGGCTGCCGCGAGGGCCGGAGCGCGGCGGAGTGGATCGACTTCGATTTCTTCGGTCATCAGATCGTCGCCCATCTCGACCCCGCGATGCAGCCGCGGCCGCACCACAATCCGGTCGACGGCCACGACGTGCCGGTGCCGCATTTCGGGGCCGTCCTCGGCATGGCGGAATGGGAGAAGCTGGCGGAGAAGCTGCGGAGCGCCGGCGTCAGGTTCGTGATCGAGCCGACCGTCCGCTTCCGCGGCGGGCCGGGCGAGCAGGCGACGATGTTCTTCCTCGATCCGTCCGGCAACGCGCTCGAAATCAAGGCTATGGCGAAGCCGGAGAATTTGTTCGCGAAATAGCCCGTGGCGCGCCGGCCGCGGCTATTCCGCCGCGACGCCGACGAGGTTCTCGTTGCGCTGGGTGCGGGCGGCGCGGGCGTGGCGCTGCTCGTCGGCGAACCAGGCGGCGGTGTCTTCGAGGCCCTGCTGGAGCGGGACGCGCGGCTCCCAGCCGAGCAGGTCGCGGGCGCGGCCGATGTCGGGCCGGCGACGGCGTGGATCGTCCTCCGGCAACGGCAGATGGACAATTCGCGACCGCGAGCCGGTGAGGCGCAGGACGCGCTCGACGAGGTCGCTGACGGTGAGCTCGACCGGGTTGCCGAGGTTGACGGGGCCGTCCTCGACCCCGCTTTCCATCAGCCGCATCAGCCCGTCGACGAGGTCGCTGACGTAGCAGAAGCTGCGGGTCTGGCTGCCGTCGCCGTAGATGGTGATGTCGTCGCCGGCGAGCGCCTGGCAGATGACGTTGGAGACGACGCGGCCATCGTCGGGGCGCATGCGCGGGCCGTAAGTGTTGAAGATCCGCGCCACCCGCACGTCGGCCCGGCGAGCGCGCTGATAGTCGAAGGTGAGGGTCTCGGCGGCGCGCTTGCCCTCGTCGTAGCAGGCGCGCGGGCCGGTGCAGCTCACCCAGCCGCGGTAGCTCTCGGGCTGCGGGTGCATCTCCGGGTCGCCATAGACTTCGCTCGTCGAGCTGAGGAGGAAACGGGCGCCGGTCTCCTCCGCGAGGCGGAGGAGGTTGCGGGTGCCGAGCACGTTGGTCAGCATCGTGTGCTCGGGATCGGCCTGGTAGTGGGGCGGCGAGGCGGCACAAGCGAGATTGTAGATGCGGCTGAAGCGGGTGCGGCGGACGCTGCCGGGCAGCTCGTCGACGATGTCGGCCTCGACGAAGTCGAAGCGCGCATCGCGCCGGAGGTGATCGAGGTTCTCGGGGCGGCCCGTCAGGAAGCTGTCGAGGCAGACCACCGAGGCGCCGTCCGCCAGAAGCGCGTCGATCAGGTGGCTGCCGATGAATCCTGCGCCGCCCGCGACCAGGGCGACTTCATTCTTTCCATTCTTCACAGGCAGCTCCTCGCACTTTCGATGTGCTTCTTCAACAACCTAGCCTAGGCAACTCGGTACGCACGCTTCGGTTTCACTCCAGCAACAATCCAGCTTTCCCGCGGATCACGACGCCGCCTCCAGCGCCGGGACGGCGACGGACGCGGCGGCTTCGAGGAGGTAGCCCTCCAGCTCGGCCGCGCGGTCGCGGGCGGTGTGGCCGTTGAGGACGCGCCTGCGCGCCGCCTCCCCCATCCGGCGCGGCGCCTCCTGTTCGGTGCCGCGGAGGACGCGCACCACCTCGTCGGACGTGTCGGCGAGAATGATCTCGCAGCCGGGCTCGAACAATTCCTCGATGCCCCGCCAGCGGTCCGAGATGACGGGGACGGCGCAGGCGGCGGCCTCGAAGAGGCGCACCGAAGGCGACCAGCCGGCGGCGATCATGTCGGCGCGGGTGACGTTGAGGGTGAAGCGCGAGGCGGAATAGAAAGCGGCGTGCCCGCTCGGCGGGAGATGGTCGATCCGCTCGACATTGGTCGGCCAGTCGATGTCGTCCGGATATTGCGGGCCGGCGACGACGAAGCGGCGCTCCGGCATGCGGCGGGCGGGCTCCACCAGCAGCTTCTCCAGCGTCGGCTGCCGGTCCGGGCTGTAGGTGCCGAGGTAGGAGAGGTCCCATTTCTTCGGCACGTCGAGCGGCGGATAGGCTTCGGGATCGACCGAGCAGTAGAGCGGGCGGGCGCGCGGCGAACCGTAGCGGCGTTCGATGTGGCGCAAGGTCGGCCCGCCGGTGAAGGAGAGATAGACGTCGTAACCGGGGATCACCTCCGGCGAGAGATATTCGAAGTCGCCGCGCTCCAGCTTGGCCAGGGTCACCGGAGTGTCGATGTCGTAAAAGGCGGTGACACCGCGGGCCTGCTCCCGGACGTAGCGGGCAACCGCGACTCCTTCGGGCACGTAGGAGCCGACCATCACCGCGTCCGCGCTCTCGATCTCACGGCGCCAGCGGGCGAGGCCGGCGAGGTCGGCATAATATTCGAGGCGGCAATAATCGGGGTCGGTGACGTCGCGGTGGGCGGCGTACCAGGGGACGTCGCGCTCGAGGAACAAGATGTCGTGTCCGCGCGCGGCGAAGGCCTTGAGCAGGGCGCGGAACGTGGTGGCGTGGCCGTTGCCCCAGCTGGACGAGAGGCTGAGGCCGAGGACGACGAGGCGCATCAGGCGGCGCTCCTCTCCGGCTGAAGCGCCTTGCGGAAGAGGGCGTCCACCTGCTCCCCGCGGTGGGCGTAAGTGTGTTCGGTGAGGATCCGCCGCAGCGCCGCCTGGCCGATCGCGCGAGCGCGCTCGGGGGTGAGGGCGGCGACGTGGTCGGCGACGTCCTGGCCGTCGCGGGCGACCAGCACCTCCGCGTCGGGCGTGAGGAACAGCTCGATCCCCTCCCAGGCGTCGGTGATCAGGCAGGCGGCGGCGCCGGCGGCCTCGAAGACGCGGGTGGCGGGGGAGAAGCCGATATTCGCCATCGAGTCCCGTGCGACATTGAGGACCGCTAGGGGGGTGCAGTTAAAGGCGTTGTGCTGGTGGGTGTAGACGTGGCCGAGGTGGCGCACGTTCTCCGGCATGCCCTTCGTCTCCCAGCCGTTGCCGCCGATCAGGAAGGCGCGGTCCGGCAGGGCGGCGGCGGCGCGCAGGAAGAATTCTTCGACGCGGGCTTCCCGGTCGGGAAGGCGGTTGCCGAGGAAGGCGAGGTCGGCGGCGAAGGCGGGGTCCGGCTCGACCGGGTGGTGGGTGGTCGGATCGAGGGCGTTGTAGACGGGCACGCAGCGGCGGGCGCCGAAGCCCTCATAGGCGTCGATCACCGGCGGCCCGCCGCCGTAGGTCAGCACCATATCGAGGTTGGGGAGGGTGCGGCGGACGACGTGGCTCTCGTCGGCGCGCATCTCGTCGAGGGTGGCGGCGGCGTCGACGTCCCAGAAAATCCGGAGCGCATCGTCGCGGCTGTGCTCGACGATTCCTTCGAGCAGCTCGGTGTCGAACACGCCGACGCCGCTCGCCTTGACGACGATGTCGGCGGAGCGGGCTTCCTTGAGGACGCGGCGGAGCGCCTCGGGGGTGGCGTCGTAGACGACGGACTTCGCCCATTCGGGCGCTTCCATGTCCCTGTGCTGCTGCCGGTCGAAGGCGTCCGGCTCGTAGAAGGTGACGTCCCAGCCGCGGCCGGCGAGGTCGCGCAGCAGGCCGCGATAGTAAGTGGCGGCGCCGTTCCAGTAGGAGGAGAGCAGGCTGGAGCCGTAAAAGGCGATCTTCATGCGGGCATTCCTGCTTCCCTCTCCCGCAAGGGGAGAGGGTGGCGCGAAGCGCCGGGTGAGGGGTCATTACCGGCGGATTGGAAAAGCCCCTCACCCTCCCGCTCGCTGCGGGAGCGGGCCCCTCCCTCTCCCCTAGAGGGAGAGGGGTTTAGGTGGGCGACCACGGCCAGCAGCTCTTCGGCGCGGTGGGCGCAGGTGTGGCGGGCGCGGATCGTCTCGAGGCCGGAGGCGGCGAGGGAGGCGCGGAGGGCCGGGTCTTCGCGCAGGGCGCGCAGGGTGCGCGCCATCTCCTCGCCGGAGCGGGCGTAGAGGAAGTCCTCGCCCGGGCGGAACACGCCTTCGCTGTCCTCCCAGGGGGCGGAGACGAGCGGGATGCCGCAGGCGAGCGCCTCGAAGACGCGGATGGTTGGGATGCCGGGGAGAATGGTCGCGTAATAGCGGCGGGGGACGTGGACCGTCGCGAGGTGCCGGGCGAAGACCTGGGGGGCGCGGGCGTTCGGGAGCCAGCCTTTGTAGGCGACGCCGTAGCGTTCGAGCAGCGCCAGCGCTTCGGGCGGGTAGCGGACGCCGTAGATGTCGAGCGGGAGGCCGGCGTCGCGGGCGGGGCGGAGGAGATAGTCCTCAATCTCCGCGGTGCGCTCGCCGTCGCCCCAATTGCCGATCCAGACGAGGCCGTGGCGCCCGGTTTCCTCCGCGGGCGGGTGGAAGAGGCGGGTGTCGGCGGCCTCGTGCCAGACGAAGACGCGGCCCTCCCAACCCCAGCGGCGGTAGACCTCGGCCAGCGTCTCGCCAAAGGCGAGGACGCCGTCATAGCCGGAAAGGTCGAAGGCGCGGATCGCGTCGGGATCGGAGACGGCGCGGTGGTGGGTGTCGTGGAAGAGGAGCTGGAAAGTCCCTGACGCCGCCCTGACCCGGCCGATCGCCGCCACGAGAGCGGGCTCGTTCCACTCGTGGACGATGACGACGTCGGCGCCGTCGACCAGTCCGGCCGGGTCGGCGTCGGGCGCGTAAGTGGTCGAGCTCAGCTCCGGATAGGCCGTCTTCCAGGCGGCGAGGCCTTCGGGCCCGTGGTCGGCAAGGAGGTTCTGGAGGCTCCACGCGCCTTCGGGCTCGCAGGCGACGACGTCGTGGCCGCGGGCGATCAGTTCGCGCAGCACGCCGCGCAGGAAGTGGGCGTTGCCGTGATTCCAGCAGGAGGCGAGGCTGTGCGTGAAATAGACGATCTTCACGTCAGGCGGCCCTCGCCGCCAGCACCGGGCCGGTGACCGCCGGGAGGAGGCCGCGGTAGATCGAGGCCATCTGCGCCGCCATCGCGTCGGGCGTGAAGCGGGCCGCCCGCTCGCGCGCCGCCCGGCCCATCACCGCGCGTTCGAAATCGTCCCCGACGAGGCCGGCGATGGCGCGGGTGAAGCCCTCCTCGTCGCGCGGGTGGACGAAGATCGCGACCTCGTCCCACAGCTCGCGGAAGGTCGGGATGTCGGCGAGGATGAGGGGGCAGCCGGCGGCGGCGGCTTCGAGCACGGCGAGGCCGAACGGCTCGTAGAGCGCGGCCGAGACGAAGACCGGCCGGGCGGCGAGCCAGCCCGCGAGTTCCTCCTCCTCAAGATTGCCGAGGCTGTGGATGTGGTCGAACATCACCTCGGCGCCGTTGGGCCCCTTGAGCGGGCCGGCGGCGCGGAGCGGGACGCCGATGCGGCCGGCGGCGCCGTCGAGGGTGCCGAGATTCTTGCCCTCGTCCCACAGCCGGCCGGCGGTGAAGACGAAATCGTGCGGCGCGGCGGTGGGCACGGCGAGCGGGGTGCGGCCGTTATGGACGGTGCGCGGCGGCGCCGGCAGCGTGTAGCGGCGCTGGACCGCCTCGCCGAACGCGGCGGTGGGGGTCACCACCACGTCAGCGGCGTGGAGGCCGGCGCGGGCGAGCTCGGTGCGCCAGGCGAAGTCCTCCGGCAGCTCGGTTCCCTGCACCGCCTCCCACCAGGTGGCGACGCAGCTGTGGTGGACGGCGACGGTCGGGAGGCCGAAGCGGGTCTGCGCGGCGAGGGCGGGGGTGTTGAGGTGGACGACGCCGGCGCGGTGCTTGCGGGCGAGGCGGCGTATGCCTTCGGCGGCGCGGCGAAGGGCGGCGCCGTCCTCCGCCAGCCAGTCGAGCGCGAAGCCGGTGTCGACGAGCTCGAGGCCGGGCACCGCCTCCGCCGCCTCGCGCTGGGCCGGCGAAGGGGCGGGTCCCATCACGGCGAGCACCGTCTCGATGCCGAGGCGGGAGAGGCCGCGGGCGAGGTCGACGCTATACTGCCAGACGCCGCCGACCGCGTCGGCGGTGACGAGGACGCGCAGGGCCTGCGCCTTCACGAGGCGGCTCCGGCCGGCACTCCCGCGGTCGCGGCGATGAACTCGGGGGAGGGCGCGCGGCTCTCGCGCAGCCATTCGAGGAGGTTGGCGACGCCCTCCTTCCACGGCACTTCCGGCGACAGGCCGAGCGCGTGGCGGATGGCGCGGGTGTCGGCAACGAAGTAGCGCTGGTCGCCCGCCCGCCAGTCCGAGAAGCGAACGTCGATCTCGCGGCCGAGCAGGCCGGCGATGTGGGCGAGCAGCTCGCGCAGGGAGACCGCGTTCTGCGGCCCGCCGCCGAGGTTGAAGGCGCGGCCGCCGATCCGGTCGATCCGCTCCCAGGCCTTCAGATAGGCTTCGACGGCGTTGGAGACATCGAGGATGTCGCGGACTTGGTAGCCGTCGCCGTAGAGGGTGATCGGCTGGCCCTCCAGCGCGCGGATCAGGAAATGGGCGACCCAGCCCTGGTCCTCGGTGCCCATCTGGCGGACGCCGTAGATGCAGCTCATCCGCACGACCGCGGTGCGGATGCCGAAGCTGCGGGCATAGTCGAGGACATACTGGTCGGCGGCGCCCTTCGAGCAGCCATAGGGCGTGTGGAAATCGAGCGGGCGCGCCTCGCCGATGCCGGAGCCGGCGACGAGCGGATCGACCGGTACGTATTTGTCTCCGTCGAGGCGGAATTCGAGGTCGGCGAGGTCGCCATAGACCTTGTTGGTCGAGGCGAAGATGACCGGCGTGCCGTCGCCCTTCAGCCGCACCGCGTCGAGCAGGTTCAAGGTGCCGCGGATGTTGATCTCGAAGTCCTCGCGCGGGTCGACCATGCTCGTCGTCACGGCGACCTGGGCGGCCATATGGTAGATGGCCTTGGCCTCGCGGGCGGCGCGGGCGAGCGAATCCTCGTCGCGTATGTCGGCGACCACGGACTGGACCTGCTCGCCATGGCGCTCGCGCAGCCAGGCGAGGTTGCGCTCGACGCCGGGCCGGGAGAGGGCGTCGTAGACGAGCACCTCATGCCCGCGTTCGGCGAGCGCGTTGGCGATGTTGCAGCCGATGAAGCCGGCCCCGCCAGTGACGAGGACGGGGCGGCCGTCGGCGTGGCGAAGATCGTCGCGGCTCATATGAGTCCTCCCCTCGATTTCGAGGGGAGGGGGACCAGGCGAAGCCTGGTGGAGGGGCGCGGCGGGCGCAGACCGCCGCGTTGCGGCGGCCCCTCCACCACCCTTCGGGCGCTCCCCCTCCCCTGCAAGGGCAGGGGAGGACTAGGTGATGCCAGCCCCCTCATGCCACCAGCCCCCGGGCTTCGAGCTCGGCGCGGGCCTGGTCGACGCGGTCGTCGGCGGTCTGGACCGCGACCCATTCGGCGAGCTCGGCAAGGCCCTCCTGGAAGTCCTTCCCGGCGCGGAAGCCGAGCGTGTCGGCGGTCTTGGCGGTGTCGCAGAAGCAGTGGCGGATGTCGCCGATCCGGCTCTTGCCGACGATCTGCGGCGCGATGTCGTTCTTGCCCATCGCCCGGGCGAGCTCCTGCGCGACCTCGGTGACCGAGCGATCGTTGCCGGAGCCGATGTTGAAAACCTCGCCCACCGCCTGCGGCAGCTCGA
>DASVVY010000184.1:0-6104 GCA_036386335.1 Allosphingosinicella sp.
CGCGACGCCAGCTTGCCGGTGCTGATGATCTCCGGCCACGGCAATCTCGATACCGCCGTAGCCGCCATCCGCCAGGGGGCGCTCGATTTCATCGAAAAGCCGTTCGAGGCCGGGCATCTCCTCCACTTGGTCGCGCGCGCCACGGAGACGGACCGGCTGCGCCGCGAGAATGCCAGCCTGCGCGCTCAGATCGGCCAGGACACGGAGCTCACCGGCTCAAGCGTGCCGATCAACTCAGTGCGCGCGACGCTGAAGCGGGTCGCGGGCACGGGCAGCCGGGTGCTGATCACCGGGCCCGCGGGTGTCGGCAAGGAAGTCGCCGCGCGCCTCCTCCACGAATGGAGCAACCGCTCGCGCGCTCCCTTCGTGGTGGTCAGCGCCGCGCGCATGACTCCGGAACGGGTCGAGGAGGAGCTGTTCGGAGTCGAGGAGGGCGGCGAGCTCGCGCGCCCAGGGCTGCTCGAGCAGGCGCATGGCGGCACCCTGTTCCTCGATGAGATCGCCGACATGCCGCTCCCCGCCCAGGCGAAGATCCTGCGCGTCCTCACAGACCAGAGCTTCACCCGCGTCGGCGGGCAGCGCATGGTGAGGGTCGACATGCGGGTCGTCTCCTCGACGGCGCGCCTGCTGTCGGAGGAGATTGCCGGCGGGCGCTTCCGCGAGGACCTGTTCTACCGTCTCAACGTTGTGCCGGTTCACCTGCCCGCGCTGGCGGAGCGGCGCGAGGACATACCGGAGCTGGTCGCCCACTTCGCCGCCCGCTACGCCGCCGAGCAGCGGCTGCAGACTCCGAACTTCTCCGCCGACGCGGTCGCCGCGCTGCAGGCCTATGACTGGCCCGGCAACGTCCGCCAGCTCAGGAACGTCATAGAGCGCACTATCATCCTCGCTCCAGGCGCCCGGGTCGGCTGCATCGAGATCGACATGCTCCCGCCCGAGATCATCAACGAGCAGGCGAGCCTCAGCCCCGGCGAGGCGGTGAAGGCGATCATGGGGACGCCGCTGCGGGAGGCGCGCGAGACGTTCGAGCGGGAATATCTGCGCGTGCAGATCCGCCGCTTCTCCGGCAACATCTCGCGCACGGCAAGCTTCATCGGCATGGAGCGCTCGGCGCTGCACCGCAAGCTCAAGGCGCTCGGGATCAGCGACAACAAGGGCGAGGACGGCGACTAGCCGCGCTGGCGCCTGTTTCGGCGCCGTGATATTGAAACGCGCGGCTTTCATCCCAGTTATGCGACAGCGCCCGCGCGGCGCAGCTGCGGGCGTCGGCCCGCCAATAAGGAGAGCGGGACATGGCCGACCGGGTCAACAACCTCCAGGACATGTTTCTGAACGGCCTCAGGCGCTCCAAGACGCCGGTGACGATGTTCCTCGTGAAGGGCGTCAAGCTCCAGGGGATCATCACCTGGTTCGACAATTTCTCGGTCCTGCTGCGCCGCGACGGGCAGGCGCAGCTCATCTACAAGCACGCCATCTCGACGATCATGCCGTCCCACCCGATCGACCTGGCGGATATCGAGCGCGCCTTTGCCGAGCAGATCGACAAGAAGAAGCCGACCCTCCTCCAGGAGGTGTTCCTCGGCGCCGTCCGCCGCTCCGAGGAGCCGGTGACGATGTTCCTGGTGAACGGGGTGATGCTCCAGGGTGAGATCGTGGCCTTCGACCCCTTCTGCATGCTGCTCCAGCGCGACGGGCTGTCGCAGCTCGTCTACAAGCATGCCGTCTCCACCGTGCAGCCCGAGCATCCGGTGAACTTCCAGGAAGCCGAGGACGAGGAGCCGGCAGCCTGAGCTTCCAAGCCGATCCGGACTTCGCCCGCGGCGCCCGCGCCATCGTCGTCTTCCCCGACATGGGCGGGGAGGCACGGCGCGACGTCAGCGCGCGCCTCGACGAGGCGGCGGGGCTCGCCGAGGCGATCGGCATCGAGGTGCTCGAGAGGCTGCATTTCAAGATCCGCTCGCCGCGGCCGGCGACCCTGTTCGGCAGCGGCCAGGTGGAGATGATCGGCGATGCGGTGCGGGCGCACGAGGCGGACCTGCTCATTGTCGACGCGCCGATCACGCCCATCCAGCAGAAGAATCTGGAGACCGGCACCAAGGCGAAGGTGATCGACCGCACCGGGCTGATCCTCGAAATCTTTGGCGAGCGCGCGGCGACTTCGGAAGGGCGGCTGCAGGTCGAGCTTGCCCATCTCGATTATCAGGCGGGACGGCTGGTGCGGAGCTGGACCCACCTCGAGCGGCAGCGCGGCGGCTTCGGCTTCCTCGGCGGCCCGGGTGAAACCCAGATCGAGGCCGACCGCCGGCTGATCCGCGACCGGGTGGCGAAGCTCAAGAAGGAGCTGGAGCAGGTCACCCGTACCCGGGCGTTGCATCGCGCACGGCGGCAGCGGGCGCCGTGGCCGGTGATTGCGCTCGTCGGCTACACCAATGCCGGCAAGTCGACCCTGTTCAATCGGCTGACCCGGGCCGAGGTGCTGGCCGAGAACCTGCTCTTCGCGACCCTGGACCCGACGATGCGGGAAGTGCCGCTGCCCGGCTTCGACAAGGCGATCCTCTCCGACACAGTCGGCTTCATCTCCGAGCTGCCGACCCAGCTCGTCGCGGCGTTCCGGGCGACGCTTGAGGAAGTGATCTCGGCCGACCTCATCGTCCACGTCCGCGACATCTCGCACACCGACAGCGACGCCCAGCAGGAGGACGTCGAGAAGGTGCTGGCCGAGATCGGCGCGCGCGGGGAGGGGGGCGCACCGCTGGTCGAAGCCTGGAACAAGATCGACCTGCTCGGACCGGAGGAAGGGGACCGCGTCCGCGCCGAGGGCTCGCGGCGGGAGGACGTGGTGCTGATCTCCGCGCTCACCGGCGAGGGCGTCGACGACCTGATGGAATGCGCGGCAAGCCACCTGCGGAAGGGTGCGAAGACCCGCAAGATCCGCCTCTCGGCGACGGACGGTGAAGCGATCGCCTGGCTCTACGCGAACGGTGAGGTGGTCGGGCAGCGCAGCCACGACCTCGAGACAGAATATGAAGTGCGGATGTCGGATGCGGATTGGGCACGGTTTGAGGCGCGGCAGCACGTCTGACGCGCGCCGTCAGTCGCCGCGCTTCGCTTCCTGCCAGAGCGCCTCCAGCGCGTTTATGTCCATATCGTCCAATGGCTTAGGAGCTATCCCTTCGACACGGCGGAAGCGGCGCTCGAAGCGGGTGACGGCTTCGGCAAGCGCAGATTCCGGGTCGACGCCGAGGTGCCGGGCGTAGTTGACGGCGCTGAACAGCAGGTCGCCGACCTCGTCGGCACGCTCCTGGGCGGTGGTGGCCGCGTTGATTTCGTCGAGCTCCTCGAGGATCTTGGCGCGCGGACCGGACGGGTCGGGCCAGTCGAAGCCGACGCCGGCGGCGCGCCTCTGGATCTTCTCCGCCCGTTTCAAAGCGGGGAGGGCGAGTGCGACGCCGGCGAGGGCGCTGCGGTCCTCGCGCTGGTGCCGCTCGGCCGCCTTGAGCGCTTCCCACCCGGGGCTGCTCGCACCGTTGCCGAAGATGTGCGGATGGCGGCGGACCATTTTCGCACAGATCGCCTGAAGGACGTCGTCGATCCCGAAGGCGCCGATCTCCTCGGCCATGCGGGCGTGGTACACAACCTGGAGCTGGAGGTCGCCGAGTTCGTCCTTGAGGTCATCCAGGTCCATCCGTTCGATGGCGTCGGCGACCTCATAGGCTTCCTCGATCGTGTAGGGCGCGATCGTCTGGAAGGTCTGTTCGTGATCCCATTCGCAGCCGGCCGCCGGGTCGCGCAGTCGCGCCATGATCCTCACGAGCTCGGCGAGACCGCGGCCCGGGGGAGAGGCCGGACTCCTCTCGGTCACGCGACCTCCGCTAGTGTGATAATATACATTATGTAAAATACGCTCACGGTTTCAGCACCAGCCACTGGCCCTCCACCCCCCAGGCCGACAGCGACGACAGGAAATTCATGCCGAGTACGTTGGTGTCGCCAAACGCCTCGGCCATGTGCACCGCCATGTTCCGGCGCTCGATAGAGCCGACCTCCAGGCGATCGGCGCGGCCGCGGCGGACAGCGATCCGCCCGTTGACGGTGTTGACGAACGTCGGAAAACCGTCGACCGGTTCGATGCCGGCGCGCCTCGCGGCGTCCGCCGAGATGCTGGTTACCGTCGCGCCGCTGTCGACCAGGAATTCCACCTCTTCGCCGTTGATCTTCCCGGCGACCCAGAAATGGCCGTCCTGAGATTTCCGGATCCGGATGTCGGCGCCCCGCTCGACGATCTGACCATCGCCGCCCGCCTGGTCGAACACGTGCCGTCCGAGCGCGATGAAATTGTCCTTGAGGGTCACCACCAGGAACACGGCGCCGAAGATCAGCACCCATCCGAGCGCCATCTTCAAGGTCTGGCCGATCGGCACGTGCCGGGTCACCAAGGCGCTGCCCACCAGCACGAGGACGCCCATCAGGTAGATGAAATTCAGCGCCTGATCCGCGCCGTCGCTCATAGAGCGATCTCCATCCCATCATAACCGGGTTCCACTCCGGCCGGCAGCTCGGCCAGCAGCGTGTCGTAATCCATCGTGTTGTCCATGTGGGTCAGCACCGTCCGCTTCGGCTTCAGCTCCTGGATCCACTCGAGCGCCTGCGACAGATGCGGGTGGGTCGGGTGCGGACGGCGGCGCAGGACGTCGACGATCCACAGGTCTATGCCTTCGAACGTGTTCGCCATCTGCGGCGTCAACTCGTTGAAATCGGTCGAGTATCCGATGGACACTCCGCCCGCGTCGAAGCGCAGTCCCGCGCTGATGATGGGGCCATGGGGCTGATCCACGGCGCGGACCGAGATGCCCGCCAGGTTCATATGATCGGGCAGGATCAGCGGCCGGACCACGGCCGGATATCCGTCCTTGCCGTCGAAGGCGTAGCCGAAGCGGTGGGTCAGCACATCGAGCGTGTCGGGCCGCCCGTAGCCGGTCACCGGCCGTCCGCGTGCGTGGTAGAGCTGCCGAAGGTCGTCGATGCCGTGGCAATGGTCGGCATGGTCGTGCGTCCAGATCACCGCCTCGACGTCGCGCACGTCGGCGTCGAGCAGTTGCTCGCGCAGGTCCGGCCCGGTGTCGACCAGGATTCGTGCCTTGCCGTGGCTGACCAGGATGGAGACCCGGCGGCGGCGGTTCTTCGGATTGCCTGGGTCGCACTGGCCCCAGTCGTTGCCGACGCGCGGCACGCCGGACGAGGTGCCGGAGCCGAGGATCCGGACCTCCATCAGGCGGCCTTCGCGAACAGGATGCGGAAATTGGCATTGGTCCGCTCGGCCAGCGCCTCGACCGGCTCGCCGCGCAGGGCGGCCAGGAAGCGGGCGGTGTCGGCGACGAAGGCCGGCTCACAGGCCCGCCCGCGATGCGGCACCGGCGCGAGGAACGGCGCGTCCGTCTCGATCAGCAGCCGCTCGGCCGGGAGGCCCTTGGCGGTCTCCTGCAGGTCCTTGGCGTTCCTGAAGGTGACGATGCCAGAGATCGAGATGTAGAGGCCGAGGTCGAGCGCCTTCTGCGCGAAGTCGGCGCTGGCGGTGAAGCAGTGGATGACGCCGGTGAACGGCCCCTTCCCCATCTCCTCGGCGAGGATGACGTGGGTATCCGCTTCGGCCTCGCGGGTGTGGACGATGATCGGCAGCCCGGTCTCCCGCGCCGCGGCGATATGGGCGCGGAAGCTCGCCCGCTGCCGGTCGCGGTCGCTGTGGTCGTAATAGAAGTCGAGCCCGCTCTCGCCGATGCCGACGACCCGCGGGTGCTGGGCCCGCTCGACGAGGGTCGCCGTCTGGACGTCCGGGTGCGAGTGGGCCTCGTGCGGGTGGATGCCCACCGACGCCCAGACGTCCTCCTCCCGCTCGGCCAGCGAGATCACCTCGTCCCATTCCGACTGGCGGGTCGAGATGTTGAGCATTGTCCCGACGCCGGCGGCGCGGGCGCGCGCGAGCACCGCCTGCTGCTCCTCGACCAGGCCCTTATAGTTGAGATGGCAATGGCTGTCGGTGAACATCCCTACTCCGCCGGCGCTTCAAGCCTGGGGAAGATGGGTGTGGGCGGCGGCAGCGAGAAGCC
>DASVVY010000185.1:0-84500 GCA_036386335.1 Allosphingosinicella sp.
GACGGCACGATCGGGACGGCCGCGGCGGCGCTCGCGGGAACGGGTCGGCCGCTCGGTATCGTGCCGCTCGGCACGCTCAACCATTTCGCGCGGGACGCCGGGATCCCGCTCGACCTCGAAGGCGCCGTCGCCACGATCGTCGATGGCGCGGCTCGCCCCGTCGATCTTGCCGAAGTGAACGGCCGCGTCTTCGTCAACAACAGTGCCGTGGGTCTCTACCCGCGCATGGTGCGGGAGCGGGAGGACCAGCAGCACCGCCTCGGGCGCGGCAAGCGGCTGGCCATGCTGGTTGCGGGCGCGCGCGTCCTTTGGCGCTTCTCGCATCGGCGGCTGACGTTGCGCATCGGCGGGTTCGAGGCGCCGGTGGCAACGCCTTTGCTGTTCGTGGGCAACAACCGCTACGAGATGGGCCTCCTCAGCCTCGGCCGGCGCGAGGCGATCGACCGCGGCGAGCTGTGCCTCTACGCGCCCCTCGCCCGGTCGCGCGCGCAGTTCGTGCACGTGGCGCTACGCGCCGTCTTGGGCCGTGCAGACCGGCAGGAGGATTTCCTGTCGATCTCGGGAATCGGGGAGATCGAGGTGGAGTCCCGGCACCGCTACCTGACCGTGTCCACCGACGGCGAGGCGGTGCGGATGGAGACGCCCTTGCGCTACCGGTCCCGTCCGGGGGAATTGCGGCTGATCGTGCCGCGGGAGGCGGAACGGCCGGCGGGCTAGCGAAGTCTGAGCGAGCCCAGCGGCGGCGCCAGGAAGGGCTGCCCCACCTCGGTTGCGACGAAGCTTCGCTCCGGAAGCCGCCGTTCCCGCTTGAGCCGGGCGAGCCGCCGCGGTGGATCGCCGATCCCTTCGAAGGTGAGCTGGAAGGTGCCCCAGTGGATGCCGAGCGCCATCGCAGGCTTCAGCAGGTCGAACACGGCCATCGCTTCTTCCGGGTTCATGTGGTTGCCCTTCATCACCTCGCGCGGCTCGTAGGCGCCGATCGGCAGGATCGCGAGCCGGAACGGCCCGTGCCGCGCCGCCTCCGCGGCCCAGCTGCCGTCGCCCCATCCGGTGTCGCCCGCGAAGAAGATGTTGCCGCCGGGGAGCCGCACCGTGAAGGCCGACCAGAGCGCGCGGTTGCGGTCGGTGCCCCAGCGCGACGACCAATGGTGGTTGCGCTCGATGGTGACGGTGCAGGGCTGGAAGGGCGCTCGGTATTGAAGGCCGGGCGGCGGAGTCCAGGCGCACGGGAGCGAAGTCCCCCGGCCCCAGTCGAACGCCTCGGACCGGATGCCCGCCTTGCGCAGGATCGCGTCGTTGCCGAGGCCGGTGACGATGCGGGGGCGGTCCCGCCCCCACAGCCGCTTCAGCGTCGGCAGGTCCAGATGGTCGTAATGATTGTGGCTGATAAGGACGAGGTCGATCTTCGGCAGGTCCTCGAACCGCACTCCGGGCGCGCGAACGCGGTTCGGCCCGATCGGCGGGAAGGGGGACACGACGTCGCTCCACACGGGGTCGGTGAGGATGTTGAGGCCGCGGGTCTGGACGAGGACGGTGGCGTGCCCGATCCAGGTGACGCGCATCGCCTCCCCGGCGACCCGCGCCGGCGGGACGGTGGGGCTGACCGGCACCCGCTTCGGCCAGCGCCGCCGCTCGGACGCGCTCGCCCAGCGGTTGAAGAAGCGGGCGGGGCTGGCGCGGTGCGCGGACCCGGCATCGGCATCGGGATTGAAGAAGCGTGCGCCGTCGAAATGGCCGCTCTCCGGCCCCTCGTAATAGATGCGGTCGAGGAACGGCGGCACCACCGTCGGCGCCAGGCAGAGCGCGATCGCCAGGAAGAGCAAGGGCCTTCCGACCCAGCGGAGCAGGAATCGCATGGCGGCGCCCATAGCGTCAGGCGGCCGCCGAACGGAAGCTTCGCCCTACTTTGAATCGATGCGGAAGCCCGCGGGGGCGCGATCCTCGACATGCTCTTCATGGTAGATGTCGACCACCAGGGGGAATTTTCCGGGAGCCGCAGCTCCGCAGTCGAGCGGGAAGGCCTCGACGACGCTGCCGAACGCGCCGACCCCCGCCGGTGCGGAGGCGCCGACCTTCGGGCGCGTCCCGTCGGCGCAGCGCAGCCGCGCCAGATAGGCCCGCGCACCGGCGGGGCCGCCGACCCGCACCGGATTCTCCGTGGAGCCCAGCGGGTGCGCCGCCGCCGCCGCCACCGCCTCTTCCTCGGCGCTCTCGAGGCCCCGCAACTCCTCCAGCATCCGTTCGGGGGAAGAGGTCCGCCTGCCGACCTTCTCGGCGGCGGACGCGGGCGCCGCGAGGGCGGCGACAGCGATGAGATACAAGGGAAATTTACGCATGGCCGGGCGATAGTCGGGCACGCGCGCCAAGTACAGCCGTGCCGGTGACTTGCCGCGAGCGAGGGCGTACAGGGCGCACATGGCACGCCTGCCCTCCGGGACGATCCGCGTCGGAATCGGCGGCTGGGACTACGAGCCGTGGCGCGGGACCTTCTATCCGCCCGGCCTATCCAGGGCGAAGCAGCTCGACTATGCTGCCGCCCGCCTCACCGCGATCGAGATCAACGCCACTTACTACAAGCTCCAGAAGCCCGAACTGTTCGCGAAATGGCGCGACGCCGTGCCGGAGGGGTTCAAGTTCGCCGTCAAAGGCTCGCGCTATTGCAGCAACCGCCGCGTCCTCGCCGAAGCGGGCGAGGCGGTGGAGCGGTTCTGCGGCCAGGGATTTACAGAGCTCGGAGACAAGCTCGGCCCGATCCTCTGGCAGCTGATGGACACGAAGAAGTTCGATCCGGAGGATTTCCGCGCTTTCCTGGCCCTGCTTCCCCGCGACGCGGCGGGCGTGCAGCTCAGCCATGTGGTGGAGCCGCGCCACGAAAGCTTCCGCAGCCCGGAATTCCTGGCGATGGCGCGCGACGCCGGGGTCGCCATCGCCTATTCGCAGGCGGACGGCTTCCCCAGCATTGCCGACCTCAGCGGGAGCATCGCCTACGCCCGGCTCCAGTGCACGCGTGAGGAGGAGCCGTTTGGCTATGCTCCCCGGGAGCTCGATCGCTGGGCCGGCATCGCACAGGCTTGGGGACGCGGCGAGAGCCCGCCCGGCTTCGATTACATTTCTGCGCCCGGCCCTGCCGTCCCGCGCGACGCCTACATCTTCATGATCGCCGGCGCGAAGGTCCGCGCGCCCGCCGCCGCGATGGCGCTGCTGGCGCGCCTGTAGCCACGGGTCGGGGGACCGCTGCCGTCATCCACTCCCGTGAAATGGCGGAAAACGCAGCCCCAATCATCCATTTTCAGGGCGCCTGAAGGCTAGGTATGCGGCGCAAGCTGTAGTACAAGACCTTGCTTAATCGTCAGGGGGAAATCGAAATGAGATTATTCGACAAGTTGATCTGCGCGGGCACCTTGCTGGCCGCCTTCGCCTTCGCTTCGCCGGCGGCCGCCCAGGCGACCCGGACCTGGGTCTCCGGCGTCGGCGACGACGTCAACCCGTGCAGCCGGACCGCGCCCTGCAAGACCTTCGCCGGCGCGATCTCCAAGACCGCCGCGGGCGGCGAGATCAACTGCCTCGATCCGGGCGGCTTCGGCGCCGTGACGATCAACAAGTCGATGACCATCGACTGCCATTATACCGAGGGCGGCGCGCTCGCCGGCGGCAACGGCATCACCATCAACGACACCTTCGGCCCGGCGCCAAACACCGCCGTCGTCTATCTCCGCGGGCTCGACATCTTCGGCGTCAACCCGCCGAGCAACGGCGTCAACTTCGTCAACGGCGTGGAACTCCACATCGAGGATAGCAACATCCGCCGCTTCAACTCGTCCGGCAGCTTCGGCGTGGCGTTCAAGCCCGGCATCCCTGCGCGCCTATACATCAACAATGTCACCATCGCCGACAATGGCAATGGCGCGACCGGCGGCGGCGTTCTGATTCAGCCCACGGGGGCCGGGGGCACCGCCCAGGTTACGATGAGGGGCGTGCGGGTCAACAACAACGCCAATACCGGCATTCGCATCGATTCGACCGGCAACACCAACACGAGCGGCATTTCGGTCGAGATCTACGACAGCCAGTTCAACGGAAACGGGACCGGCGTAGTCGGTTTGGCCGCGGGCACCAACCCGATCGCGATCATGCTGACCGATTCGCACGTTTCGAACAACACCGCCACCGGCATCCTCGCCAACGGCAGCGCCGTGCAGATGCGGGTCGGGAACACCACCATCACGGGCAACGCCACGGGCGTCACTGCGGCGGGCGGCTCGACCGTCAACACCTATGGCGACAACCGCAACATCGGCAATCCGACTGTTGGCGCCGCCAACAACGGCGCCTTCACCGGCGCTCCGATCGCGAAGCAGTAATCGCGTTTCTGAGGGACGGGACGGGTGCACCCCGTCCCGTCCCTTTTTTTTGCGCCCGGCAGTCTTCGCGGCGCGAAATCACCGCGTCTGCCTGAAGCGCCCTGACAGCGAACAGCCCGGCACCAGCGCATTGGCCGGCGTTCCCACGATCCGCGAAGCCCAAGCCCGGATGCCCGGGTTCCGGATCATTCCCACTAGGATCGGGCCGCAGCCCGTGACATGGATCGCCAATGAGCGGGAACAGCAAGAAAGCCGCGCTGCCTGAGACGGTCGTCGAGGCGATGGTGCGCCAGGCCGGGAAGGACGGTCGCAAGCTGGCGGCGCTTGCCGGGGCGGTGCTTACCGCCGGCGACGGCGAGAGGGCTTATGCGCTCGCTATGGAGGCCCGCCGTCACGCGCCTGACGATGCGGAGGTCGCGAGCGTCACCGCTCGGGCACTGAGCAGCCAGGTGCCCAAATGGCATTTCCGAATCGTCCGCGACGCGGTCCGCAACGCGGCGTGGGAGGCCGCCATCGTCCGCGCCGTCGGACCCACGACGCGCGTCCTCGACATCGGCGCGGGGACCGGCCTGCTCGGGTTGATCGCGGCAAGAGCCGGTGCCGGCGCCGTCGTCGGCTGCGAGATGAACCGCGCCGTCGCGGAAGCAGCGGCCGAGATCGTGGCCCTCAACGGGTACGCGGACCGTGTCCGGATCGTGCCGAAAGCCTCGGGGGACCTGACAGAGGAGGAACTCGGCGGGCGCGTCGACCTGATCGTCTCCGAGATCGTCTCGAACGATATGCTGGCCGAGGGCGTGCTGCCGACGATGGAGGACGTCGTCCCGCGGCTGCTCGCGCCGGGCGGACGAATCATCCCCAGCCACGGGCAGGTGCGGGTCGCCCTCGCCGACTGGACGGGGCTGGAGGAGGCGCGCCTGTCCGATGTCTCGGGCTTCGACATGAGCCCGTTCAACCGGCTCGAGCCCAGCCCCCATGCGCTGAAGGTGGGCGACCCGCGCCTGTCGCTGCGCAGCGAGGCCGCCGATCTGTTCAACTTCGACTTCGCTTCAGGCGGCCCCTACCCGCCCGGGCGGGCGACCGTTGACCTCTCCGCCCAAGGCGGGCGGATCAACGGAGTTGTGCAGTGGATTCGGCTCCAGCTCGACGAAGAGGGCGAATACGAGAACCGCCCAGGGGAGGGCGCCGTTTCATGCTGGGCGGCACGTTTCCACCCGCTGATCCGCCCGGTCGAGCCTGAGGCCGGGACCGTGCTGCGCGTGCGGGGGGCGCACGATCGGGACCGGGTCCGCTTGTGGGTCGAGCTAGCCTGAGGAGGGCGTGCCGCTCCGCGCGAAAGGCGATCGAGAAAACGTGTCGCACCGGCCATCGGATGCGCGCAGCACGAGGCTGATCGGCCATCCCTGCAAATGGATTGAAACGCCGCCCGCGAATCCAGTGCCGAGCGACGGTTGGAGCCGCTCGTCCAGGGATCGACTCGTCCACGGATCGAGTGGCCGCACGAGCGTTTTCAGTGTCGAATCGGCGCTAGCGGCTGGGCCGTCTGCGGCAGACGCAAAGAAGCGGCCGGAGCTGCACCATTGAGGTGCGAGGTCTTCCGGCCGCTAAATTGAGAGTCGCGGGCCGCAGTCGCGGCCGCTGCGGCTCAGGAATAGACGACGTTGTCCAAGCCGAAGCCGCCGGCGCCGCCGGCCTCATCGGCGTCGATGCGGCTGAATTCGGGACGCTGCCACTCGCTCCGGGTCTGCTGCTCGGTTTGAGCTTCCACGATCTTGTTATTATCCGACATTTTCGCTCCCTTTCATCGCGCTTCGGCACAACGGGTATCATCCCCTAACGCGATTCGGCCACGTACTCCAGCGGAAATGTTGGGGGGCTTAGTCTCGACCGGTGCCGGAGAGGTGCCTCTCCAGCCACTGCGCCTCCTCATCGAAATGCTCGTAGCCCCACCTGCGCTGCGCCCTGTAGACCTCCGCCTGCGCCGCAAGGGCCACGCAGCGTCGGAAATGGTGCACCTGCAGCCCGAGCGGGGCGAGGTACATGGCACGGTAGGTCTGGGCCATGATCTCCTCCATGGCGTCACGCCCGTGCAGCCGCGTCACTCGCGGCTCGCCCTCCTCGGCTTTCTCGAGGACGTAGAGGCGGCGGAAGGGCCATGGCTTCGCCGCCGCGCTGGCTCCGAGCGGCACATGATATTTGTCGAGGCCTTCGATGGCCCGGTCGAGTGCAGCGCGGTCGTGGCCGAAGGCCTGCGCCGCATCGCCCCACAGCTTGAGGCGCGGCAGGCCGGGCCAGGCGAGGGCAGTGCCGCCGCCGGCGAAGCTCAGCACACAGACGTCGTCGCACAGCACGGGATAGCCCGCCCGGGCGAAATGGGCGGCGAGCGTCGACTTCCCCGCACCTGACGGGCCGGCGAACGCCACCGCGGCGCCATTGACGACGATGGCGTTGGCGTGGAGCGGCAGCAGGCCGCGCTGGTGGCACAGGATGCCGAGAGCGGAGCCGAGCAGGAACAGGCGCACGTTGCGGGCGGACCCGGACTCGTGGGGATGGACGAGGATCTCGCGGCCGCCGCGGATCAGATATCGTGCCGTCCCGGCGACGGGGAGCAGCGCCTCGTCTCCCCGCACCTGCAGCCCGTGCGGGCCGCCGTCCATCACTCCGGAAAGGCTCTCCGGGATATCGCCGATCCGCACCTCGACCAGCGGGCGAGCGTCCTCCACGGAATCCGAGCCGAGCTCGGGGAGCGGGATCTCGGACCGGAGGCGAAAGTCGAAGCAGGAATAGGCCATCGCCCCCCGCTTGGCATGTTAGGCCGGTGCCGCCAAGCCGGCGGTCACCGGGGGGATGCGCGTACCCTCACTCCCACTCGATCGTGCCGGGGGGCTTCGACGTGTAGTCGTAGACCACCCGGTTGACGCCGCGCACCTCGTTGATGATTCGGGTGGCGACGCGGCTGAGGAAGGCCGAATCGAAAGGGTAGACGTCCGCCGTCATCCCGTCGGTCGAGGTGACCGCGCGCAGGCCGCAGACATACTCGTAGGTGCGCGCGTCGCCCATCACCCCCACCGTCTTGACCGGCAGCAGCACGGCGAAGGCCTGCCAGATCGCGTCGTAGAGGCCGGCGGCGCGGATCTCCTCGAGGTAGACGGCGTCGGCCTTGCGCAGGATGTCGCAGCGCTCCTTGGTCACCTCGCCCGGAATCCGGATGGCGAGGCCAGGGCCCGGGAAAGGATGGCGGCCCACGAAGGCCTCGGGAAGGCCCAGCTCGCGTCCCAGCTCGCGCACCTCGTCCTTGAACAGCTCGCGGAGCGGCTCGACCAGCTTCATGTTCATCCGCTCGGGCAAGCCGCCGACATTGTGGTGGCTCTTGATCGTCACCGAGGGGCCGCCGGTGAAGCTGACGCTCTCGATCACGTCCGGGTAGAGCGTGCCCTGGGCGAGGAAATCGGCGCCGCCGATCTTGCGCGCCTCCTCGTCGAACACGTCGATGAAGGTCTTTCCGATGAACTTGCGTTTCGCTTCGGGGTCGGAGACGCCGGCGAGGCCGGAGAGGAACAGCTCCTCCGCGTCGACGTGCACGAGCGGGATGTTGTAGGAGTTGCGGAACAGGCTCACCACCTGCTCGGCCTCGCCCTGCCGCATCAGGCCGTGGTCGACGAAGACGCAGGTGAGCTGGTCGCCGATCGCCTCGTGGATCAGCACCGCGGCGACCGCGCTGTCGACGCCGCCGGAGAGGCCGCAGATGACGCGGCCGGTTCCGACCTGCTCGCGGATCTCGTCGATCTTGGTCGCCCGGAACTCGGCCATGGTCCAGTCGCCCGACAGTCCGCAGACGTGCCGGACGAAGTTGGCGATGAGCCGCCCGCCGTCGGGCGTGTGGACGACCTCGGGGTGGAACTGGACGCCGTAGAAGCGCCGCGCCTCGTCCGCCGTCGCGGCGAAGGGCGCGCCGTCGGATTGCGCGACGATGTGGAATCCCGGCGGAATCGCCTCGACCTTGTCGCCGTGGCTCATCCACACCTGGTGCCGCTCGCCGGGGTTCCAGAGGCCGTCGAAGAGGGTGCAGCCGTCCTTGATCTCGATGAAGGCGCGGCCGAACTCGCTGTGGTCGCCGGTGACCACCTTGCCGCCGAGCTGCTGCGCCATCAGCTGCTGGCCGTAGCAGATGCCGAGCATCGGCACACCGGCCTCGAACAGGAAGTGCGGCGCCCGCGGGCTCTCCTCGAGCGTCACCGACGCCGGTCCACCGGAAAGGATGATGCCCTTCGGGTTCAGCCGCTCATAGGCTTCGACGGCGCGGCTGAACGGCGCGATCTCGCTATAGACCCCCGCCTCCCGCACCCGGCGCGCGATGAGCTGCGTCACCTGGCTGCCGAAGTCGACGATGAGGATGGTTTCGGAGGGCTGGATCGTCATGGCAGGCGGATAGTGGCGGCCCCCGCCACTGTCCAGCCGCAGCCGAACCCGCGCGGAAGTCAGTTGGATGAACAGTGATGCATAAGCATCTCGAGCTAACGAGACGGGTTGCACCGCGCAGCGAGCACACGGTCCCGGCGAACATCATAGCTCACGGTGATGAACTCGCATCCGCCGTCGAGCATCCACGGGATATCCTTGGCCTCGACCCACTGGCGGGCCGGTGCAGGTCCAACAATGGTGTAAACTGCAACGATGCGTTTTGGGCGGCGGGCCGTCCCGCGCGCAACCGCATAACATCCGGTATATTCGTGCAGCCGCCTACGGGCGGCTAGCGGACATCCCCCGGGGCCGCCGCCGGAAAAGCCGGTCCCGAAGCCGGGACCGGCCAATCGCGACTTACTTCTTCGGAAGCTTGACCAGATCGGCGTCGAGCTCGGCGAGCGCCTTGTCGGTGATCTTGTCGGGCACGTTCTTCTGCACCGCCTTCAGCGTCAGGCCGCGGGCGGACGTGACCTGCGGGTGCGAGGTGAGGCCGGGGATGTGCTTGTCGAGCAGCGCGCGGGCGGCCGGATCGTCGAGCAGCTTGCCGAGCAGCGTGGTCGACGTCGAATAGCGCTTCGATGCGGCCGCGGACGCCCAGTCCATCATCGCCGAGCTGTTGTCCTGGGCGAGAGCTGCCGGTCCGGTGAGGGCGGCGGCGACGCCGATGGCGAGCAACACAATGCGCATTTCATTCCTCTCTTGGATCGTGCCGCTCCCCGGCAGCACCGGCCCGCCTATCCACGATTTCACGGGCCGAGGCAATCCCGGCGAGCGATGTAATTGAAAAAATTAGGGAAAAGGCGTGCAGCCCTTGGCCGCACGCCTCGTCCTCAGCCCGGCGTTAGAGCCGGAAATCGGTGATCCGGCCGTCGCTCCGAGCGTGGCAGGTGAAGTCCTCGCGGTCGCCGCGCCGGTCGTAGCGATCGTAGCGGCCATACCGGTCGTAGCGGTCGTAGCGGTCATACCGGTCGTAGCGTCCGTAGCCGCGGTCGTAGCCCCGATCATAGCGCCCATAGCCGCGGTCGTAACCGAAGCCGCGGTCATAGCCGAAATCGCTCTCGACGATGCCCCGGACGCGGTAGCGGTCGCCGCCGCTGCGGTCGACGTCGGTGATCCGGACGCGGCCGCGGCCGATCCGCTCCGCCTCGTAGGCGCAGCTGTTGACGGCGGCGGTGTAGCCGCCGCGATAGCGGGTGCGGTAGCCGTAGCCGTAGCGGCCGCCGTCGCGGTCCAGCGCGGATGCGATGGCGGCGATGCCGCCGATCACGGCGACCCCGGTGATCACGTCGCCGACGTCGATGCCGCCGCCGCGGCGGTCCCAGCGGTCGCGCGCTTCGGCGGGGGTAGCGGCCGACATGGCGACGAGGGCGGTCGCACCGGCAACGGTCATGAATTTGGAAACGGCCTTCATGGCAACTCTCCTCAGGAACGAACCGCCCGTCGAAACGGGCTTGGGTCCTTTGTAGGCGAGTCGTTCTGAGCCCGTGCTGAACCGGCCTGTCGGCTGAGGTTAAGCTAGCGCGCCGCGGCGCTCGCCAGCGGGGCTGTTCCGGCGCTGAGCGCCCGGTAGAGGGCGACGGCGAGCAGCGCCCGCAGATTGGCCTTGTTGAGGGCGAGGGTCTGCCCTTCCGGAATGCAATTGGCCAGGTGCTGCCGGACGGGGCGCAGCGCCGCCGCCTCCTCCTTGCCGGCCGGCTCGGTGGCGACGATCGCGCGGACCGCCTGCGGGTCCTGCAGCATCACGCACTGCCCGAAGCTCTCCATGGCGTTGCGCGGTGCCGGGGCGGGAGCGGCACCTCCTTCCGCGCCGGCGGCGGCCAGCGGGAGCGGTCCGGACTTGCCGTAGCGGTCGAGGATGAGCGCCTCGGCGGCGCCTCCGGCGAGGAGCGGGATCTGGAAGGAAATCTCCATCCGACCGTCGAGGATCCGCGGCATGCAGTCGCCGCTGTTGGCGGTCAGCTTGTTCGAGGCCTTGTGCTGCTCCTCGCCGTCCAGGGGAAGCGCCAGGAAAGCCTCGGCTTTGGCCTTACGGCCCTTGGCGACGCAGCGGGCGTAGCTGTTCATCAGGCGGACGGCCTCGTCCGGGTCGAACTGCCCGTTCCAGACGTCGGAACCCTTGGGAGGCTCGTTGAACACCGGCTCGGCGGACGCCGCCCCCGCCGTCGCAGCACAGACCATCAGGGCAATCGCCCGCACCCACCCACGCATGATTCGCCCCCTCGCCCCTTCGACAGGCGGCAAGTCTGCATCGGGCGACGGCTCCCGGTCAATCCGAAATGATTTCTGCGGCTTAGAAGGCGTCGGCGTGGGTGCGGAACGCATAGAGGCTGCCGTTGCGGACGGTGCAGCTGAAGCCGACGCGGCCCTCCCCGCGGCCGTCGTCGCCGAGGTCGAGGACGCCCTCCACCGTATAATAGCCGCGGCGCTTCGACACCCGCAGGATGTCGGAGACCCGCCCGCCCTCGCGCGCCTCGGCCTCCTGAGAGCAGAAATCGACCGCCCGGTCCTGCTTCTCGCGGTTGCCGCTGTCGATCGCGGAGGCAAGCGCGGCGATGCCGCCGATCACCACCGCACCGGCGACGATGTCGCCGCCGTCGATCCCGTCATGATGGCGATGGTGGCGCCGCCCGCCCGCCTCCGCCGGAGCCGCGGCCGTGATCGCAAGCGCCGCCATCGCCAGTCCCGCCGCCCAACGCATGTGAAAGTCTCCCTCGAGTCGCGTGGGCTATCGTTACGGGTCCGGTCCTGACGCGCAGATGAACCGGCTCAGCCGCCGAACTGCATCAGCACCGGCCCGACGGCGAGGCCGAAGGCGGCGGCGATGCGGCGGCGGCCGAAGCCTTCGCCGAGGAACAGGGCGCCCATCGCCGCGGCGAGCACTACAGAGGTCTCGCGCAGCGTCGAGACCCGCGCCGCCTCGATCAGGCTCATCGCGAAGAGCGAGGCGTCGAAGGAGAAGACCGACAGCGCCCCCGCCGCCACGAGCAAGGCGCGGCCGACGAGGATGTCGGTGCCCATTTTCACCGACATGTTCGGCGCCGCGAGCGTCAGCGCGGAGAAGAGGCCGAGGCCGATCGCTAGCGGGTTCGCGTCCACCCCCGCGCGCAATCCCCTCACGCCGCCGTGTCACGATTGGTGTCCTCACAGCTGGCCCGGCGGTGGAGTCTGGATTGGCGCCGGGGGCTGAGGGACTTCGCGACAGACCATATTGCAGGGAGGCGCTTGGCCAACACGTCGCCTGAAATGCATCTCGAGCGCGGCGTCTTCGGTTAGCCCCTAAACGATGGAAGCGCCGAAATGCCTAGCGGTGAGACGTACGCGACGTCCTCACCCGATAGACCAACTCGTCGCGTAAGGCGGCGCGCTGCATCTCCAGGTTCTTGGCAGCGGCGCGCTTCCCGATGCTTGCCGCCGCATCAGCGAGGACTGCAGCCGCCAGCCCTTCGCACGCCCTCATGGCACGATCCGCGATCTCCTCAGGCGTTTCGTTCGCGGGCGCGTTGTGAGCCCCCTCCCCAATGCAGCGACCCCAGGCTTGGGCAGGGCTGATAGGAGGGGCACCAGTGCGATAATTGTTCACTGATCGGACGAGATCATTGCGGTGACGCATTCGCAATTCCGCTACTTGCGAGCGCCAACCTTCGCCATAGTATCTGATGCCCGCTTCTGCGAGTTGCCGCTCCTTGTGAGTGCATGCGGCCATGGCCTCGTCGACGATCGCTTCCGCAGCGTCTGCACTCTCGATCCGAGGTGAGACCTGATCACTGCGGCACCTCGACCACTCAACCACGGCTTCCACTACGTCGGCGGGAGCCGGAGACGGCGCCGGCTGTGGCCTCTCTTGAAGGAGCAGAAATAGTGCCACGAGCGTGATCATAGTCACAACAGCTAAGACGCCGAGCGACTTAGGTCGAGTCAGTTTCGCGCTCGTTCGGCGGCTCCAGAATTCACGGCGTTTCCCCGCTTAGCGTCAGCCTTGTGGGGCTGCGGCTTCATTGCAAGCATACGCCGGAGCACGTCACCCTCGTTGGCAACGTGGACGCCCTTTTTCAACTTGCGATCCCCAGTGTTGCGCTGTGCGCCTCTCTACCGGCTTAGACAGCGAAGCCACCCTAAATCTTTCGACGCCTCGTCCAATACGCTAATCCGAGGGAGAGCCACCATGCGGGCGATAATATTACCAGCAGGAGAGCGGCGCCCTTCATACAGTCTTGCTGACCGGAACAATCCCCATCCTTGACCGAATACCAGAAGAGCAAGAGAGGTAGCGTGACGAGGATGAGAATAAGTGCTGCCCGCAGGCGCCAGGATTTCAGGCATGCGGTGCCGTACCCGCCCCCGAATCCCAAAACGAACGTTAAGACCCACGCCTGCATTGTTTAACTATTCGCTGTCCCCGCCGTTCTTTTCCACCGACCTATGCTTCACCAGCTTCCCCACCCGCTCCCCGAGCCGCTCCCGGGTCCTCCTCGCACTCTAGGCGGCGAGCGGCTTCTTTGAAACGCTCGGGAGATTGCGGATACTGCCAAGCTGGTAGAGGATGCGGAGGCCGCGCCAAAGGCTCGTGGTCCGTATAAGAAGCGGGCTGCGTGACTGTGGCAAAGCGAAGGAGCGGTCGCGATGCAACTGGGCACTACCGAAACGAGCATTATTCTAGCGGCGGCACTGCTTACGTCCGCAATTAGCGGCCGCGTCACGATGCTTGCGGCTCGCGCTGGAGTGAGGCGCCCGCTCGACCCGTTGAATGCCGCTCGGGATGTCCTTGGTATCGTCGCAGGCTTAAGCTTTTGGCTCCTGCTTCTTTGGGGGTTGTCAAGCCTGGATTGGTATATCGTAATTCCGATTGCTCTTGGGGCCGGAATGGCCGGCGGGATCATCGCGAACCCGCCGCGCTGGCAGCTTCTTTATCGCTTCGAGCCAGTCGTAGCCCTGTTCACGCTGGGGTCGACGGGCTGGCTGTGGGTAGCGCGCTGGCCCTACTGATTTCAAACTGACCGGCTACGCAGCCGGGTTGACCCAGGCAGAGTCAGCTGGCTGTGCTATGTGGGTGGCATGACCGGCAAGCATCAGCCGCAACTCGACAAGTCAAAGGGCCGCCCGCACCTCAATTGCGATGGCGACCCGAAGCGCTTCGATGAGCGGATGGCGAAGCTGGTGAAGCATAAGCCGGTGGAGAAGCCGGAGTGAGCCGGAAGGACACGCTGAGAGCCATCGGTTTGGCGCTCTTCTCGGCAACCCTTGCTTACTTGTGTTCCCGCTGGTTCGGCGTGTCCGACCCTTGGGCACCCGCGATCGGCGCAGCCTTGGGCATCGTGATCGTTGAAGCCTTGGGCGCCTTCCGGCGGCGACGATCATCAGCGGATCTGTAGACTACACGATCGTCTCGTCAGTCCTTCTCCAGCACCACCGTCTTTCCGGTCGCCGCGGATTCGCGGGCGGCGTCGAGGATGCGGGCGACCACGAGCGCGTTGGCGAGGGAGGAGGGATCCTCGTCGCGCACCGCGACCCGCCCCCGCACCACGGCGGCGAGGTAGGCGAACGGGTCCGACCGCTCGGCGGAGGCCGGAGCGACGGCCATGGCCGTGTCGCTCGCCTCGCCGCGCCGGCGGACGAGAAGCGTGTTCGCGTCGGGGGTGAAGAGCAGGCCCCGCGCGCCGAACAGCTGGACGTCCTTGCGGTGGTCCGGCCAGTTCCACGACGCCTGGATCGCGGCGGTGGCGTTCGGATAGGCAAGGACGATGGTCGCCTCGTCGTCGACCCGCGCATAGGCGGGATCGCGCTTCAGCCGCTGGGTGACGGCGGTGACCGAGAGCGGCGCCTGCCCCCGCATCAGCCAGGTCATCAGATTGGCGGCGTAGCAGCCGAAGTCGATCAGCGCGCCGCCGCCATTCTGCGCCGGGTCGGTGAGCCAGGCGAGGAATTCGGGCGAGACGCCGATCTCCTTCGGCCCCCAGTGGCCGTGGCGGAAGACCGCCTTGCGCAGCGGCCCGGCCTCGCCGGCGGCGAGCGCCGCGCCGAGCGCTTCGCGGCTCGGATACCAGGTCGTCTCGTAATTGGTGAGGATGTGGATGCGGTGCCGGCGCGCCAGTGCGGCCATCCCCTCCGCGTCGGCGACCGTGAACGCCAGCGGCTTCTCCACCATGACGTGGATGCCGCGCGGCGCCGCCGCCTCGACCACCTGGCGGTGCTCGGCGACCGAGCCGAAGGCGACCACCGCCTCGGGGCGCACCCGCTCGAGCATGGCCGGGAGACTGGCGTGAATCAGCTTCGGATCGAGCTTGAAATCGCGGACGTAGCGGGCGGCCACCGCCGCGTCCGGCTCGTAGATGCCGACCAGCGCGACGTCGCTCTTGCCCTTGCGGTCGAGTAGCCAGGCGACGTGGCCGTGGGTGAGCCGCGCCACCGCGACCCGCACCGGGGCTTCGGCCGCGCGGCCGGCGGCGGGGAGGAGGACCGCGCCCACCGCGATCAGCGCCGCCAGCAGTCGCAGCATGTCGATCCTCCTCCGCGCGCCGTCCCGATCAGCGGGACGCGGTCCGCTCCCCGACCTTCATGCCGGTGTGGGCGGCGATGAAGGCCCACATGTCGGCATATTCCTCGATGATCTTCTCGGTCGGCTTGCCCGAGCCGTGGCCCGCCCGGGTCTCGATCCGGATCAGCTTGGGCCGGTCGCCGGTGTCGGCCGCCTGCAATGCGGCCATGTACTTGAAGCTGTGTCCGGGAACGACCCGGTCGTCGGTGTCGGCGGTAGTCGCCAGCACCGCCGGGTAATCCGCGCCAGAGCGGATATTGTGGTAGGGCGAGTAAGCGTAGAGGGTGCGGAAATCCGCCTCCCGGTCCGGATAGCCGTAATCGTCGACCCAGTAGCGGCCGGCGGTCCAGCGGTTGAAGCGCAGCATGTCCATCACGCCCACAGCCGGCAGCGCCGCGGCGAACAGGTCCGGCCGCTGGTTCACCACCGCGCCCACCAGCAGGCCGCCGTTGGAGCCGCCCTGGATGGCGAGCTGCCGCTTTGAGGTGATGCCCTCGGCGATCAGATATTCGCCGGCGGCGATGAAGTCGTCGAAGACGTTCTGCTTCTTCTGCAGCCGCCCGGCGTCGTGCCACGCCTTGCCATACTCGCCGCCGCCGCGGATGTTCGGCATCGCGTAGACGCCGCCCTGCTCGATCCACGCCAGGCGCGAGGTCGAGAAAGCGGGAGTCATCGACACGTTGAAGCCGCCATAGGCGTAGAGCAGGGTCGGCCGCGGCTGCCGGATGTCGATGTCCTTGCGGTAGACGAGGAACATCGGGATGCGGGTGCCGTCCTTCGACCGGTAGAAACGCTGCTCGACCTTGAAGTCGGCGGGCGAGAAGGGGACCTGCGGCTGGAACCAGGTCGCGGTCTGGCCGGTGCGGGCATCGTAGCGGTAGATGGTCGTCGGATAGTTGAAGCTGGTGAAGGCGAAGAAGCCCTCAGGATCGCCCGCCTCGCCGCTGAACCCGCCGGCGCTGCCGATGCCGGGGAGGTTGACGCCGCCGACCTGCTTGCCGGCGAGATCGTAGGTGCGCACATCGCTCTTGGCGTCGGCGAGGTAGGAGACGACCAGCTTGTCGCCGATGAGCGTTGCGTCCTCGAGCGTCGATTCGCTCTCCGCGACAACGGTTTTCGCCTCGCTCACCGGCCTCGTCACATCGGTGGAGACGATGCGCAGCCGCGGCGCGCCCTGGTTGGTGACCCAGTAGAAGGTGTTGCCGTTATTGCCGATGTAGCGCCAGTCGTTCTCCAGGCCGGTGACGAAGCGGCGGGGCTGCGCGTTCGGGCGGGCAAGGTCGATCAGCGTCACGTCGTAGCGCTCGTCCGTCCCTTCGGAGGAGGTGACGATCAGCCACTTGCCGTCTTCCGACACCTCGACCGTGTTGCTGAGCGTCGGCCGGTCGGGCTGCGAATAGACCAGCCGGTCCTGCGCCTGCGGGGCGCCGAGACGGTGGAAGTAGACCGCCTGCTTCTCGTTGAGGGACTGGAATTCCTGCCCCTTCTGCGGCTCCGGGAAGCGCGAATAATAGAATCCGGAACCGTCTTTCGCCCAGTCGAGGTTGGCGAACTTCACCCATTTCACTTCGTCGGCGAGCGGCTTGCCGGTGTCGACGTCGAGGACGCGGACGATGCGCCAGTCGGTGCCGCCTTCCTGGACCGAATAGAGGAGGTGCCTGCCGTCCTCGGACGGGACCCACTCGGCGAGCGCGGTGGCGCCGTCCTGGGACCAGGTATTGGGATCGATCAGCATCCGCGGCGCCCCGTCGGCGCCCTCGCGGACGAAGAGGACGTTCTGATTCTGAAGGCCGGTGTTGCGGGTGTAGAAATAGCGGCCATTCTCCTTCACCGGCACCGTCTGCCGCTCGTAGGAGAAGAGCTCGGTCATCCGTTTCCTGAAGAGGTCGCGCGCGGGCAAAGTCGTCAGATAGGCTTGAGTGACGGCATTTTCCTCGTCGACCCAGCGCCGCACCCGCGCGCTCTCGCGCACATCCTCTTCGAGCCACCGATACGGATCGGCAACGCGCACTCCGAACTGTTCCTCGACGACGTCCTCGCGCGCGGTCTGCGGGTAAGCGATGGCGGCGCGCGCGGGCGCGGCCTCCTGCGCGGGCGGGGCGGCCGCGAGGTCGGCGCGCGGAGCGTCGTTCACGGTGCAGGCGGCGAGCGGAAGGAGAAAGGCGGCGGCGTGGAGACGCATCGTGCGGGAAACCTCTCGAACATGGATCAACCCGCCCTAATGCGCCGCGCCGCGCTTGAAAAGCGGGCACCCCCGCAATCGCCCCGTGACCCCGTTTCCGAAAAATTTACTCCGGCCGCCCGTAACTTACCGGACCGCCAGGGTGGGGCCGGCGATTCCCGCCGGCCGCGTGCGGGAAAGGGGCAAGGACATGAGTGGACCTGACATCGTGGGCACGGTCGACGCGGACGCGCTCTACGGCACGGCCGACGGCGAGGCGATCTACGGCGACGCCGGCGACGATTTCATCAGCGGCGAGGGCGGCGACGACTTCGTCTATGGCGGCGACGGCAGTGATTGGCTGTTTGGCCGCGACGGAGACGACCTGATCGAGGGCGGCGACGGCGACGACGTGATCTACGCCGAATCCGGAAACGACCGGATCTCCGGCGGCGCCGGCTCGGACTGGGTGCTGCTCGACGGCTGGGCCACCGACTGGACGGTGACGCGCGGCACAGGCGGCACGTTCGTCATCACCGACCGCCTCGGCCAGTTCGGCACCAAGGTGCTGGATGACGTCGAGACGATCATGTTCGGCGCGCCGTGGTACGGCTTCGACCTCGCCGACCTCGCGCCCGACGGGACGGCCGGCGACGACGTCATTACCGGCGGCGACGGGCTCGACTGGATATTCGGCCACGGCGGCGACGACGTGCTTTCGGGCGGAGCGGGCACCAACCTGATCGACGGCGGCGCCGGCGAGGACACGGCGGTCTATTCCGGCGCCTCGTCCGAATACCGCATCTACCTGAACCCCGAAGGGCTGGTGCAGGTCGATGTCCTGACCGGCGACGGCGAGGATCCGATGGTGCTCGGCTCCGACGTGCTGATCGATGTCGAGCACCTCTCGTTCGCCGGCGACTCGCTGGTGGTGGATTCGGTCGACATCCCGGAACTCGGCACCGCCGGGGATGACCTCATCGTGGGCACCGCGCAGAACGACCTGCTGCTCGGCGGGGACGGCGACGACACGCTCGAGGGCCTCGGCGGCCAGGACCTCCTGATCGGCGGTCTCGGCAACGACGTCTATGCGATGGGCACGGGCGACGACGGCGCCTACGATTACGAAGGCGGCGACGACACATATGTCTACGAGGCAGGCGACGGAGATGACTGTATCGAGGACTTCACCGGCTTCGACGTGCTGGAGTTCGGCAGCGGCATCGACCCCGACGACGTCATCGTCAGCGCGGACGAGAATCAGAGTTACACTTTGAGCTTCGCCGGTGCCGCGGGCAGCGTCGTCCTCGGCTTCCAGGGGAGCCCGGCCCTCGTGATCGAGGAGGTGCGTTTCGCCGACAACACCGTGTGGACCGCGGCCGACCTAGCCGTCTTCGCGTCGATCTGACGCGCCGCAAACGCAAAAGGGCCGCCCCGGGGGCGGCCCTTTCACCTGTGCACCGGGGCGAAGCTCAAGCGGCTTCGTCGAACTCGTCGGCGCCGCCCACGGGGCCGGAATCCAGGCCCTTGGCCGTGACGTCGCGGTCGACAAGCTCGATGATCGCGATCGGGGCGGCGTCCGAGGCGCGGATGCCCGCCTTGACGATCCGCGTGTAGCCGCCGCTGCGGCCCGCGTAACGCGGGGCGATGACGTCGAACAGCTTGACGAGCTGGGCGTCGTCGAGAAGCCGGGCGTGGGCGAGACGGCGGTTGGAAAGCCCGCCCTTCTTCGCCAGCGTGATCAGCTTCTCGACATAGGGCCGCAGCTCCTTCGCCTTGGCGGTGGTGGTGGTGATCTGCTCGTGCTTGATCAGAGCGGCCGCCATGTTGCGGAACAGGGCCGCCCGGTGGCTCGAGGTACGCTGCAGCTTACGGCCCGCGACGCGATGGCGCATGGGTCTTTCCTTTCGTTCGTACGGGGACCGTATCAGGTATCCCCGGCCACGCGGCCGATCGGGGGACCGCGAGAAACCCCAAATGAAAACGCGAGGAGACCCCCGCGCGACGGCGCTCCTCAAGCGGAAAAGACGTATCGAGTCAAGACTCGGCGGCGCCAGCTGCTGCCTGAACACGCCCGTTGCGCCGAGCCGCCGAGTGTGGGACGACACTGCTCGGAGAAAGCCTCGATGAGAGCCGATCAGCGTCGGGCGAGAACTATGCCGAGGTCTGACGCCGCTCCCTCGGGACCCGAGACTTTCGTCCCGCACTGGCCGTCGATTGCCCACACCCCCCGACGAGCGCAGGTTCCGTGACCAGGCCGCTCCTCATCCGCAACCTGGAGCAAGCGGACGCCCGCACCTTCCTCGAGGTCCATCGCGCTTCCGTCCGAGCTCTCGCGGCTCCGAACTATGCCCCCGAAATCCTGGGCGACTGGGCACCGTGGCCCGTGGACGCCGACGCAGTCAATGCCCTTCTGCGCAACTGGGAGCAGGAGCACAGGCTGATCGCCGAGGACGGCGGCATCGCCCTGGGGGTGGGCGCGCTCGCCCTCCATAAAGGGGAGCTGACCGCCTGCTACGTCCGTCCCGATGCGGCCCGGCGAGGCGTGGGCGCGGCCATCGTTCAGCGCCTGGAGGCGATCGCCCTCGGCGTCGGCCTGGCCGCGCTCGAGCTGGATTCGTCGATCGGCGCCGCGCCTTTTTACCAAGCCCGCGGCTATCGCGTTCTAGGACATTCAGAGCACTTGCTGTCCTCCGGCCGAGCGATGCCGGCGGTCAGGATGCGCAAGCTCTTGGTTTCGGGCGCTTGAAGCAGCCGTTTCATCGCCCTCCACGGCCGGGGTTAGATCCCTCACGCCGGGGAGCGCTCAAGGCATGTTGAAATTGATGCCCTGCGCCAGCGGCAGCTCGCCGCTGTAGTTGATCGTGTTGGTGGCGCGGCGCATGTAGTTGCGCCAGGCGTCGGAGCCGCTCTCGCGTCCGCCGCCGGTTTCCTTCTCCCCGCCGAAGGCGCCGCCGATCTCGGCGCCCGAGGGGCCGATATTGACGTTGACGATCCCGCAGTCGGAGCCGGCGGCGGAGAGGAAGGTCTCGGCCTCGCGCACGTCGTTGGTGAAGATCGAGGAGGCGAGGCCCTGGGGGGCGGCATTGTGCGCCTCGATGGCCTGCGCGAGCGAGGCGTAGCGCATGACGTAGAGGATTGGCGCGAAGGTTTCCGTGAGGGTGATCGCGGTCTGCCCCGGCATCTCGACCAGAGCCGGACGGACATAATTCCCCTGGATCCGCCCGCCGCCGTGGACGGCGCCGCCTTCCGCCCGGGCGCGACCGAGCGCCGCGTCCATCGCCTCAATGGCCGCCTCGTCGATCAGCGGCCCGACCAGCACGCCTTCTTCGAGCGGGTTGCCGACGGGGACGCCTGCCCAGATCTGCTTCAGCCTCGGAACCAGCCGGTCGTAAAGCTCCTCGTGAACAAACAGGCGCCGGAGCGTCGTGCAGCGCTGGCCGGCGGTGCCGACGGCGGCGAAGGTGATCGCCCGTTCGGCGAGGGCGAGATCGGCGGTCGGCGCGACGACCATGCCGTTATTGCCGCCGAGCTCGAGCAAGGTGCGGCCGAAGCGGGCGGCGACGCGCGGGGCGACGCTCCGGCCCATGGGAGTCGAGCCGGTGGCGGAGAGGAGGGTAACGCGACAGTCGTCCACCAGCGCCTCGCCTGCCTCGCGCCCGCCCTGCACCACCTGGCTGAGCTGCGCCGGCGCGTCGCCGAACCGCTCCGCCGCCCGCTCGAACAGGGCCTGCACGGCGGCCGCGGTGAGCGGCGCCTTCTCGGACGGCTTCCACACCACCGCATCGCCGCAGACGAAGGCGAGGCAGGCGTTCCAAGCCCATACCGCTGCGGGGAAATTGAAGGCGGAGATCACCCCCACCACCCCGAGCGGGTGCCAGGTTTCCATCATCCGGTGGCCGGGCCGCTCGGTGGCGATGGTGAGGCCGTATAATTGACGCGAGAGACCGACGGCGAAGTCGCAGATGTCGATCATCTCCTGCGCTTCGCCAAGGCCTTCCTGGAGGATCTTGCCGGCTTCGATGCTGATCAGGCGGCCGAGCGACTCCTTCTCCTCGCGCAGCACCTCCCCAAAGCGGCGGACGAGCTCGCCGCGCCGCGGCGGCGGCACTGTGCGCCAGGCGAGGAAGGCGGTGTGGGCGCGCCCGACTGCGGCGGCGACGTCGGCGGCAGAGGCGGAGGGGACGGAGCCGATGATGCGGCCGTCGACCGGGGAGCGGGATTCGAGGTCGCCCCGCGGGAGGGCGACACCCACCCGCTCGAAGAGGGCGCGGGTTTCGGCGGCGGAGTCGAAGCTCATGGCGGCCGCTTAACAGGAGGCGCCGAGGGCTGTCGAGCACGCCCCCTCTCCCCGGGGAGAGGGTAGGGTGAGGGGTTACAGCCTAGGCGCCGCCCGACCCCTCACCCTTGACGCCCTCTCCCCCGGGGGGAGGGGAATTAGAAGAGCGTCCGGGCCTTGGCGAGCGCCGCTACTCCAGCGTCGATCGTCTCCTGACGTTTGGCGAAGCAGAGGCGGATGACGTTGGTGACGGGCTGCTCGGCGTAAAAGGCGGAGACGGGGATCGCGGCCACGCCCGCCTCCCGCACGGCCCGTTCGCAGAAGGTGACGTCGTCGGCGGCGATGCCGGAGGCGGCGAGGTCGACGCACACGAAATAGGTGCCCTCGGCCGTCAGCGGCACGTAGCCCGCGCCGCGGAGCTGCCCCACCATCTCGTCCCGCGCCGCGGCGAAGCCGGCGCGCGTGGAGTTGAAATAGGCGTCGTCCTTGCCGAGGCCGTAGGCGACCGCTGCCTGCAGGTTGGGCGCGGTGGCAAAGGCGATGAACTGGTGGGCCTTCGCAATCGGGCCGGTGAGGTGGGGCGGCGCGACGGTCCAGCCGACCTTCCACCCGGTCACCGAGAAGATCTTGCCCGCGGAGCCGACCTTGACCGTCCGCTCCCGCATCCCCGGCATCGCGGAGAGCGCGGTGAAGCGGCGGCCGTCAAAGACGAGATGCTCCCAAACCTCGTCGCTGAGCGCGATCGCGTCCGCCCGCACGCAGGCGTCGGCGAGGAGCCGCAGCTCCTCCTCGTCGAACAGGCGCGCCGCGGGATTGTGGGGATTGTTGAAGATGACGACCCGCGTCCGCTCGCTGAACGCCTCCTCGAGCGCCTCCGCGGTGATCCGCCAGTCGGGCGGCGTCAGGCGGATGAAGCGGGGGACCCCGCCGGCGCGCAGGACGAGCGGGAGGTAAGCGTCGTATACCGGCTGCAGGAGGACCACCTCGTCGCCCGGCGTGATCAGCGCCATCAGCGCCGACGCGAGCGCCTCGGTGGCGCCGGAGGTGACGATCACCTCTCCTGAATCGACCTCAAGCCCCTGGTGCCGCTTGTAGTGAGCGGCGACCGCCTCGCGCAGCACCGGCAGGCCCGGCATCGGCGCGTACTGGTTGGAGCCGCGTACCACCTCCTCGGCGGCGCGTTCGAGCACGTCCTCGGGCCAGCCGAAATCGGGGAAGCCCTGGCCCAGGTTCACGGCGCCGTGCTCGACCGCGAGCGCGGACATGTGGGTGAAGATGCTGGTCGGGAGGTTTTGGAACAGCGGGTTCATGGCGGGCGTCTAGGCTTGTTCCCGGCCTGGGGCGAGGGGCGACGAGCGCCTTTCTGGCAAAGCGCGGCGGCGGCGGCTATGAGGGCGCCAATGTCGACCTACACGCTCGATACCTCGACCAGCCGCGCCCACCCGACGCCCGCGCCGATGAAGCGGCTGACGGTGCCCAAGCTCCAGGCGATGAAAAGCGGCGAGCCGATCGTGATGCTGACCGCCTATACGGCGCGGATGGCGCAGCTGCTCGACCCGCATTGCGACATCCTCCTCGTCGGCGACAGCCTCGGACAGGTGATCTACGGTCTGCCTACGACCATCCCCGTCAGCCTGGAGATGATGTGCGCCCACGGCGCGGCGGTGGTGCGCGGCTCGTGGCATTCGGTGGTGGCCATCGACATGCCGTTCGGCTCCTACGAGGAGAGCCCGGAGCAGGCGTTCCGTTGCGCCTCGCGCATCCTCAAGGAAACCGGCGCCGCGGCGGTGAAGCTCGAGGGCGGCGAGGCGATGGCCGAGACGGTCCGGTTCCTCACCGCCCGCGGGGTCCCGGTGATCGGACATGTCGGCCTGACGCCGCAGGCGGTGAACGCGCTCGGCGGCTACGGCACGCGCGGGCGGAGCGAGGCGGAGGCGGCCAAGATCCTCGCCGACGCGCGCGCCGTCGCCGAGGCCGGCTGTTTCCTCCTCGTCCTCGAAGGTGTGATGGAGGAGATCGCCGCGGAGGCGACCCGCGCCGTCCCCTGCCCCACGATCGGCATCGGCGCATCGGCGAGCTGCGACGGCCAGGTACTCGTCACCGAGGATATGCTCGGCCTGTTCGAGCGGACGCCGCGCTTCGTGAAGCGCTACGACGATCTCGCGACCCGCATCGGCGAGGCCGCCGCGGCCTTCGCGAGCGAGGTCCGGGCCCGCAGCTTTCCGGGCGAGGAGCAAATCCGCCGCGGCGCAAAGTGATGCCTCTTCCGTTGCGGGGCCGAGGCCGGTAGAGGAAGGCGCGGAATTGCTGCCGGGGCGGGGTTTTCGTTCATCCTGGGTATCGGCTCGATGCGCATGATCCGCCGCGTCACCCGCGGACCTGCCGGCAAATTTTTTGGAGATTTTCCTTGGCGCTGAAGCCAGTCGACAATGAGACATTCTACCGCGAGGTGGACGAGGAGCTGCGCCGCGACCAGATGCGCAGCTGGTGGGATCGCTACGGCAAGGCGCTGATCGCCGGCATCGTCCTCGTCCTCGCCGGGATCGCCGGCTTCCTCTGGTGGCAGAACCAGAAGGCGCTCAAGGCGGGGCAGCAGGGCGAGACCTTGATCTCCGCCTTCGAGGACGCGTCGGTCGGCAACCGCCCGGCCGCGACGGCGAAGCTCGACACGCTCGCCAAGTCGAGCTCGGAAGGCTACCGCGCCGCCGCCCTCCTCACCAAGGCCGACCTCGCCATCGAGGCGAACGACCCAAAGGGCGCGGTGGCCCTGTTCCAGCAGGTCGCCGGCAACGCGGATTTCGCCCAGCCTTACCGCGATCTCGCCAACGTGCGGATGACGGCGCTCGAATATGACAGCCTGAAGCCGCAGGCGGTGATCGACCGACTGAAGCCGCTCGCCGTGCCCGCCAGCCCCTGGTTCGGAAGCGCCGGCGAGATGGTCGCAATTGCCTATCTGCGGCTCAACCAGCCGCAGCAGGCGGCGAAGCTGTTCGGAGCCCTGGGCAAGGACAAGAACATCCCCGATTCCCTGCGCGGCCGCGCGCAGCAAATGGCGGGGTCGCTCGGCGTCGACGCGCTCGAGGACCTGAAGCCCGTCAACCAGGAAGGCCAAGAATGAAGCGTGTGATTTTGGTGGTGGCGGCGGCGAGCCTGCTCGCCGGTTGCGGAGTCTTCGGTGGCGGCAAGAAAAAGGTGACGCCGACGATCGGCGAGCGGATCGCCGTACTCTCGACCGAAGCGTCCATCGAGGTCGATCCCGCGCTCGCCGGCGTCGCCGTCACCGTCCCCGCCCCGGTCACCAACACCGATTGGGCGCAGCCGGGCGGGAATGCGGCTAAGTCGATGGGCCATCTCGGTTTCGGCACAGCGCCCGGCCAGGCGTGGCGGGTCAGCATCGGCCAGGGCAGCGATAAGAAGACCCACCTCGCCGCGTCGCCCGTCGTCGCGGACGGAAAGGTCTTCACGATCGACACCCAGGCGGTGGTGCGTGCCTTCAACGCCCAGTCGGGCGCCCGCCTGTGGGAGGCGCAGGTCCGCGGCCAGGACGCGCCGCGCGAGGCTTTGTTCGGCGGCGGCGTCAGCTACGACAACGGGCGCCTCTATGCGACCAACGGCGCGGGATACGCCGCCGCGCTCGACGCCGCCAACGGCTCGATCCTGTGGACGGTGCGGCCCGGCGGGCCGCTGCGGGGCGCACCGACGGTCGCCAACGAGAATGTCTATGTGGTGAGCCAGGACAACCAGCTGTTCGCGCTCAACCCCGCTGACGGCGCCACCCGCTGGATCGGCGCCGGCGCGCTCGAAATCGCCGGCGTGTTCGGAAGCGCCGCGCCCGCCGCGGCGCAGGGAACCGTGGTCGCCGGCTTCTCCTCGGGCGAGCTCAACGCCTATCGTTACGAGAACGGCCGCGTCCTTTGGCAGGACGCGCTTTCGCGGACCAGCATTTCGACCAGCGTCACATCGCTGTCCGACATCGACGCCAATCCGGTGATCGACCAGGGCCGCGTCTACGCGGTCGGCCAGGGCGGCCGCATGGTGGCGCTCGAGCTCGTCACCGGCCAGCGCGTCTGGGAGATCAACGTCGCGGGCATTTCGACGCCCTGGGTGGCTGGGGACTGGGTGTTCGTCGTCACAGACGACGCCAAGCTCCTCTGCATCGCCCGCGCGACCGGCCACGTCCGCTGGATGAGCCAGCTGCCGCAGTGGCGCGACCCGAAGGACAAGCAGGGGCGGATCGCCTGGTCGGGCCCGGTGGCGGCCGGCGGGCGGCTCGTGGTCGCGAGCTCGCGTGGGCAACTCGCCAACGTCGCGGTCGAGGACGGGCGCATCCTGTCCACCGTCGAGACCGGGATGCCTGTGACGCTTGCCCCGGTTGTGGCGAACAACACCCTCTACGTCCTCCACGACAACGGCCAGTTGACCGCTTGGCGCTGAGGGGGCACTGCCCCCTCCCCTATGGCGAAGCTCCCCATCGTCGCGATCGTCGGCCGGCCCAATGTCGGCAAGTCGACCCTGTTCAACCGGCTGGTGGGCCGCAAGCTCGCCCTCGTCGACGACCGGCCCGGCGTGACCCGCGATCGGCGCGAGGGCGAGGCGAGCCTGCTCGGCCTCCAATTCCGGGTGATCGATACGGCCGGCTTTGAGGATGAGGATCCGGAGACGCTGCCGGGGCGGATGCGGGTGCAGACGGCGGCCGCCGTTCGCGAAGCGGACGCCGCGCTGTTCCTGATCGACGCGCGCGCCGGAGTGACGCCGCTCGATGAGGAGATCGGCCGCTGGCTGAGGAGCGAGACCACTCCGGTCATCCTCGCCGCGAACAAGGCGGAAGGACGCGCCGGCGAGGGGGGCATTCTCGAAGCCTATGCCCTCGGCCTCGGTGAGCCGGTGCCGATCAGCGCCGAGCATGGCGAAGGCGTCGTCGACCTGTTCGAGCACCTGCGCCCGCACGTCGAGCGCGAGGAAGAAGAGCAAGAGCCGGAGGACGAGGAGGAACGGGCCCTGAAGCTCGCCATCGTCGGCCGTCCGAACGCGGGCAAGTCGACGCTGATCAACCGCATTCTCGAGGAAGAGAGGCTGATCACCGGCCCCGAGGCGGGGATCACGCGCGACTCCATCTCGATCGATTGGGAGTGGCAGGCGCCGGACGGCCGGCGGCGGCCGGTGCGGCTGATCGACACGGCGGGGATGCGCAAGCGCGCTAAGGTGCAGGACAAGCTCGAGAAGCTCTCGGTCGCCGACGGGCGGCGCGCGGTCGAGTTCGCGGAGGTGGTGGTTCTGCTCCTGGACGCGACGCTCGGTCTCGAAGGGCAGGATCTGCGCATCGCCGACTACGTGCTCCAGGAGGGCCGCGCGCTCCTCATCGCCATCAACAAATGGGACGTGGCCGAGGGCCAGAGCCAGCTTTTTCAAGGGATAAAGGGGGCGCTCGAGGAGGGCCTCTCACAGGCCCCCGGCGTCCCGCTGCTCGCCGTCTCAGCGATGACCGGCAAGGGTCTGGACCAGCTGATCGCCGCCGCCTTCGACATCCGGGAAATCTGGTCGGGCCGCGTCTCGACCGGCCAGCTCAACCGCTGGTTCGAGGAGGCGGTCGAGCGCAATCCGCCCCCGGCGCCGGGAGGCAAGCGGATCAAGCTGCGCTACATCACCCAGGTCGGCACCCGGCCGCCGAGCTTCGTCGTCTTCGGCAACCGCCTTGAGCAGCTCCCCGACAGCTACATACGCTATCTGGTCAATTCGATGCGCCGGGAGCTGGGCTTCGGCGCCGTTCCGATCCGCCTCTCCACCCGCGGCTCCCGCAACCCGTTCGACCGCGACCGCTGATCGCCCCTCGTTTGCCTTTTGCCGGTGGCGGGTCCAGCATGGCCGCACGCATGAAGGAACATCGCATGAGGATCAGCCGGACCCTGCCTGCGCTCGCCGCGGGGCTGCTGCTCGCATTCTCGCCCGCTTCGGCCGCCTTCACCCAGGAAGCGCCGAAGCAGCCCCTCTCGGGCCTCGCCGAGCTCAGGACGCTGATCGAGCAGATGCGCGCCGACATCCTGAAGCCGGGCGAGGTGCTGCCCGGCTGGAACGTCGGCGGGGCGGATGCGGACGCGGAGCTGCGCGCGCTCGGGGCGGACAAGCATTACTACCTCCTCAAGGATGGGGCGAAGCAGGAGGTCGGCATCCTCACCGACAAGCGGATCTCCGAATTCGCCCCGGCGCGGTGGAAAGTGCTCGACACCTACGGCTCGCCGGTCAGCTATGCCGAGAATCCGAGCGTCCACTTCTCGCCGCTGGGCAGCCGCTACTTCGTCGGCATGCGCAGCGGCGGCTGGCGGCAGAACGGGGTGGACTGCTCGAAGGACGTCACCCACGCCATGCTCTTCGAGGACCCAGACCTGCCGCCGGGCAAGGAGGATGCCGCTGCCGCTATCGGCCTCTTCCGCATCGCCCTTCTCGCCCTCGAAGGCCAGACGATCTGCGCGCGGGCCGACGGCGATGCCAAGCAGGGGTGGCGGATCAAGCACCTCCTCCCCGACGGCCGCTCGCTCCCCGAGCTGGACGACAAGGAGACGGTGATGACCATCGTCCCCGCCGCCCCGGTCGAGAGCCTCGTCAAGGCCGCGCCGGAGGCCTAAGCGCCTTCGCTGCGGATCGGCTGGATTTCCCAGCGGGCGAGCGAGCGCCACAGCCACTCGAACGGTCCGTAGCGGAAGCGGTCGAGCCACGCCTTCGACCAGAGCAGCATCAGCGCCCACATGGGCAGCACCACGAGCCACAGCTCGGCGCGGCCCAGGCGGCCGAACAGGCCGAAGCCCCAACCGTAGAACAATGCCGTCATCAGGATGCTGGTGCCGAGATAATTGGTGAAGGCAGCACGTCCCGCAGCCGCAATGCGGCCGGTGAGGGTGCCGCCGGGCTTGGCAAGCAGGATGATGAGCGCGGCCGTCGCGGCGATCGTCACCGGCCGGATCGGCACGGTGGCCGCATAGGCAAGAGCGAGCACGATCGTCACGCCGTGTCCCGAGGCGAGCAGCGCCACTGCGATCAGGGCGTAGAGCGGCAAGGTCAGCCCCAAACCAACGAGGGCGACCTTGCGGTAGGCGTCACGGGCCCAGTTTCCGGTGAGGAAGCCGCTCTTCAGCCCCGCCATGCCGAACAGCATGTAGGCCAAAGTCTCCCAGCCGAACGCCTCCAGCGCCGCGATGAGATCACTCGCATTGTCGAGCTGATCGCGAACGATGCCGAGCCAGGGGCCGCCGTAGAGCCGCAGCTCGACGGCGATGGTCTCGGCGGAAGGCGAGCCCATCGCCGCTTTGAAATCGGCCCAGCGCTGCCGCGCCTCGGGACCGGGCTGGCCGCTCGCGGCTGCGGCGGCGAGTCCGTCGGCGTCGAGGGCGAGGTAGGCCATGAGGCTGAACTGGAAGAGGAGGAACAGGCTGCCGCGCAGGATCAGGCCCGCAGGGTCGTGGCGGCGGAAGAACCAGGCCGCCATGCCCACCACGGCGTAGAGGGTGAGGATGTCGCCCGGCCAGATCAGGAAGAAGTGCAGGAGCCCGAAGAAGAGGAGCCAGGCCATCCGGCGGAAGTGCACCTCGGCCGGGTTTTCCCCCCTTGCCTCGGCACGCTCGATGACCAGCAGTATGCTTGCGCCGAAGAGGAAGGAGAAGAGGCCCCGCATCTTCCCCTCGATGAAGACGAAATCGAGGACGTAGGCGGAGAGGTCGAGCGGCCCCTCCCAGCCATAGGCGCGCGGGTTGAGATAGGCCGCCCTCGGCATCGCGAAGACGACGATGTTCATCGCCAGGATGCCCATCACGGCGACGCCCCGGACGATGTCGAGCGTGGCGATGCGCGGCGGCGCCCCTTCCGCCGCCGCGGAGGAGGCTGTCACTCCTCGGCGGGCTTCGACTGCAGCTGGATGTAGTTCGGGAGGCCCATATTGGCGATCATGCCGAGCTGCTGCTCGAGCGCGTCGACATGCTCCTCCTCATTTTCGAGAATGTCGGCGAAGAGCTCGCGGCTGACATAGTCCCGAACCGTCTCGCAATGCTGGATCGCGTTGCGCAGTTGCGCGAGCGCCTCCATCTCCAGCTCAAGATCGGAGCGGAGCACTTCCTCGACCGTCTCGCCGATGCGCAGCCGGCCGAGCAGCTGGAAGTTGGGCAGGCCGTCGAGGAACAGGATTCGCTGGGCGAGACGGTCGGCGTGCTTCATCTCGTCGATCGACTCGGCTCGCTCGAAGGCGGCGAGGCGCTCCACGCCCCAATTGTCGAGCAGCCGGTAGTGCAGCCAATATTGATTGGTGGCGGTGAGCTCGTTCTTCAGAGCTTCGTTGAGCAGTTCGATGACCCGGTCGTCGCCCTTCATCGCGCGCCTCCTGACGGAGGGGCGATACGCGGTTCGAAGCGTGAAGGGAATTGGAAAACTGGCGGAAATCCGCGAAAATTCAGCTGCTCTTGCTACGCAGTCTCACGTTCGGCGGCGATGATCTCGCGGGCGAAGGGGAAGCACTGGCCGCAGCGGGGCTTACGCCCGACGCTGCGATAGGCGCTGGTCGGGCAGCAGGCGCCGTCCCTCGCCGCCTTGCGGACATCGCTCTCGCGAATCGCATTACACACGCAAACGATCATGAGCTGGGAATAGCGCTAATGCGAATAACTCGCAATAGCTTCTTATAACCTCCCGCAGCTCCCGCCGAGCGCCGCCGCTTCACGTTGCGCAGTCCGGCCCCATCGGCTATAGCCGCGTTTCCGCCCCGCCCGCGCGTTACAAAGACGCCGCGTCCGGGGCGCACCTGTTTTGAGCCGGAGGCTTTCGCCCATGTCCCGCCGCCGCCAGATCTACGAAGGCAAGGCCAAGATCCTCTACGAAGGCCCCGAGCCGGGGACCCTGATCCAGTATTTCAAGGACGACGCCACCGCCTTCAACGCGCAGAAGCGCGGCACGATCAGCGGCAAGGGCGTGCTCAACAACCGCATCTCCGAGCACATCTTCACCCTGCTCGGGACGATCGGCGTGCCCACCCACTTCATCCGCCGCCTCAACATGCGCGAGCAGCTGATCCGCCAGGTCGAGATCATCCCGATCGAGGTGGTGGTGAGGAACGTCGCCGCCGGCACGCTGTCCAAGCGCCTCGGCATCGAGGAAGGGACGCAGCTCCCCCGCACGATCATCGAATATTATTACAAGGACGACGCGCTCGGGGACCCGCTGATCGCGGACGAGCATATCGCCTGCTTCGGCTGGGCGAGCCAGGAGGAGATGAACGACATCGCCGACATGGCGGTGCGCGTGAACGACTTCATGTGCGGCCTGTTCGCGGCGATCGGCATCCGCCTGGTCGACTTCAAGCTCGAATTCGGCCGGGTGTGGGAAAACGATTACGCCCGCGTCATCCTCGCCGACGAGATCAGCCCGGACGGCTGCCGCCTGTGGGACATGACCACAAACGAAAAGCTCGACAAGGATCGCTTCCGGCGGGATCTCGGCGGCGAGGCCGAAGCGTATCAGGAAGTCGCCCGCCGCCTCGGCCTCCTGCCCGAGGGCGAGGCCAACATGGTCCTCGACCTCGACAAGCACAGGCAGAAGAAGGGGCGGTAAGGCTGGGGGGCTCAAGCCTCGTAACCGTCAGGAAGGTCGTGCCGACGACACCCGCACCAAATCCCTTTCCCTGAGGAGAGGGTAGGGTGAGGGGTTTCAGCGCCAGAGCTTCGGACGCCGTACGCCCTCACCCCTACCCCTTTCCCCCGGGAGAGGGGATTCCCCCTCCGCCTGCGACCCGCGCCGCGCCTCCCCCCTGCGTCATAAAAAAAGCCCCGCCGGTGAGGGCGGGGCTGGCCGTTCGGCTCTCTCCTGAAGGGGTCAGTCGGCCTTGGCCGGGCCGCCCATGGCGGCGGCGGCGCGGCGCTGGACGGACTGGAGGTAGTCGGTCGACTGCATGAAGGGGATCGGGTTGACGGCCTTGCCGTCGATGCGGACCTCGTAGTGGAGGTGGCTGCCGGTCGAGCGGCCGGTGGAGCCCATCAGCGCGATCATGTCGCCGCGCTTCACCTTCTGGCCGGCGCTGACCAGCGTGCGGGAAAGGTGGCCGTAGCGGGTCTGGATGCCGTGGCCGTGCTCGAGCTCGACGAGATTGCCGTAGCCGCCGCTGTTCCACTCGGCGCGTCCGACGGTGCCGTCGGCGGTGGCGTAGACCGGGGTGCCGATCGGGCCGGCGAGATCGATGCCGGCGTGCATCGCGGCGCGGCCGCGGAACGGGTCGGAGCGGACGCCGTAACCGGAGGTGAAGTTGGTGCCGCGGACCGGCTCGGTCGACGGGATGGCGATGGTGCCCTGCTCGAGCTGGTCGAGCTTGGTCCAGCTCATGAACAGCGCCTTGAAATTCGGGTCCGCGGCGCGAACTGGCTCCACTGCCTCGAACGGCCCGCCGACCCCGCCCTCAGTCTTGATGCGGCTCGGGTCGAGGCCGAGGCGGCGGACCTCCTGAGCGGTGATCAGGTAACGCTGCTGGGCGGCTTCCTTGATGGCGGCGACATCGGCCTGCATCGCCTTCACTTCGCGCTCCATGCGGGCGACTTCTGCCGGCCTGGGGGCGGTCGCGGCGGAGGCGAGCTGGGCGGCGGCGAAGATCGACCAGAAGAGGGTGAGGAGGGCGACGGCGGCGCCGCTGGCCTGGAGAGCGGCGCCGACCCGAACGCGGCGCAACGTCGTCCCGTCGTGAAGGAAAATGTCGCGCGGCCTGAACAGCTTACGGAACATTCCGGTGAGGGTGGCGTTTTGCGTCTTGGTCAGCACTAGTTCGTCCCCAGATGGCCGCCCAGGCATCGGCGCGGCCACGCAGAATTGCGTCCAAAATCCAACACTTGCGGACGAGTCCGCCGCTTCAACTGACGTCTGGAGTTGCCCCCTCCGCGACGTGTGAGTGCAGACTGTTAAACATCCCTTCCCGCGGCAACCCCTGTGTAGAATTCGCGGGACAGACCGGCTTGGTCGCGCGCTGAGTCGTTGAACGGAGGCTTAAGCACACCCCGAAAATGCGTCCCGACGAGACGTTGCCACTCCGGAACGATGGCGATTCCCCGTGCTTTGCAGCCGAACTCGAACCAGCGCGTGCCCGCCCGGACGTGGCGGATTTCGTCGCGATAGATGCGCGAGAGGATGGCGGCGGAGCGTTCGTCGCCGGCGGCGCGGAAACGCTCGACGGTCGCCGGCGTGACGTCTAGCCCGCGCGCTTCCAGCACCATCGGCACGATGGCGAGGCGGGCGAGCGGATCGCCGGCGGTCTCCTCCGCCGCCTCCCACAGCCCCACATGGGCCGGCATCGCTCCGTAGAAGGAGCCGAGCGCCCGCAGCCGCCGGTCGAGGAGCGCGAAGTGCATCGCCTCGTCGGCACCGACGCCGATCCAGTCGTTGACGAAGGCGGGGGGGAAGCCGCCGCCAAACCTCCCGGCCATGTCGAAGGCGAGGTCGATGGCGGCGAATTCGATGTGGGCGAGGGCGTGGAGCATCGCGATCCGGCCCCGTTCGGAGCCGCCCCGGCCGCGCTTCGGCATCTCGGCCGGGGACAAAAGCACCGGCGCCGGCGGACGCGCGGGCCGCTCCGGCATGGGCGCGTCGAAAGCGTGCGCCAGCCGGCCCGCCCGCCACGCCCGCGCGCCCGCCCGGGCCGCCTTGACCTTCACCGCGGGCTCGGCGGCGAGCAGCACCGCCCGGCAGGCCTGCGCGATCGTCTCGGGGGGTTCCGCCATGGCGCAGGCCTAGCGGCGTCCGGCGGGCGGCGGAAGCCTAGCCGAAGCTGTGCTTGAGGCTGATCCCGGTGATGATGTGGCGGTTGCGCTCGCGATGCTCGAACAGGTCCGGCTCGGGCGTCCGGCGGTCGGGCGTGAAATACGTGCGGTCGCGGAAGCCCGGCAGGTCGAGCGCATTGTCGAGGCTGAAGGTGAGCGTCGTCTTCGCCGTGGGGCGGTATTCGACGAACGCGGTGACGTAGGGGTTCTTGCTGAACTGCTTGTCGATCTCGTCGCGCCGGTAGAAGCGGCTCGGGCTGTTGTAATAGGCGGTGAAGCCCCAGGCGAATTTGCCGAGGTCCTGCCGGAAACTCGCGTCCGCGAGGTAGAGCGCGTTGCCGGAGAAGGGCCGGCGGCGGTGGGTGTAGGGATCCTCGACGTCGGTCTTGGCGAGAGAGGAATGGAGGGTGAACCGCCCGCCCTTTATTCCGAACCGCGTCAGCGGCGCATCGACCGTATTCCTAAGGATATAGACGTTGCCGCTGCCGAGGTTGCCGGGCGCGTCGAAGCCCTCGGGCGTCGGCACCCGATCCTGGACGAGCGAGACGCGATTGTAGCCCAGCTCCATCTTGAACAGCCCGTCGCCGAGGATCGGCCGTTCGAGCGTCGCGAGGATCTCCCATGCCCGCTGCGGCAGCAGGTCGGGATTGCCGCCGTTGACGCGGTCGTTGGTGAGCTCGGCCGAGCTGATAAAGTCCTCGAAATCGAGCTGGGCGACGGTGCGCGCGAGCGAGAGCTGAACGTGCCACGGGCCTTTCGGGCGCCAGTCGAAGACCGCCTTCGGCTTCAGGAAGCGGAGGCTGCGGTCCGCCGTCGCGTCGCCGCGGACGGTGAGGCGCGAGCCTTCGAAGGTGAGGCCGAGATCGATGCGGACGGTGGGCGAAAGGCTGCGGCCCGCGTTGACGAAGGCCTCGCCGCGCCATTCGGTCACCGTCGCCTGGTCTACGGGAAGGTCGATCCGCGTCCGGCCGCCGCCGGCGTCGAGCTCGTAATAATTGACGTCGCTCCTGAGGCGGTTGAGCACGCCCTCGACGCCCGTCTCCAGCGCCCAGCCGGCGACGTCGGCGCGGTTCCAGACGAGGCGGAGCAACGTCTCCTCCAGCCGATGATCGCGGTCCTGCGAGAACCCGCCGATCACCTCGCTGTCGATGCGGTTGAGCGACAGGTCGCCGTAGATCCGGTGGCGCCGGGTCGCGAGGCCGATCAGCTTCAACCCGCCGCCGAGCCACGGGCGGGTGACGTCGCCGCCGATCTCGAAATTGCGCCGGCGATAGTCCTGCGAGAGGCGGTCGTCGCGGACCGGTCCGTCGGCCGGGAAAACGTCATTTTCCTGGTCGAGGTTGAGGCCGCCGCGGGCGACACGGAAGTTGAGGTGGGAGGTGCGGTTGGCGCCGCCGTCATGCTCCCAGGAGCCGGACAGGAACGCCTCCCGGTCACGTATGTCGTTGCGCTTGCGCCGGAACTCGTAGAATTCCAGGTCCGGCAGGGTGACGAGCGTATCCGTTCCCTCCTCAGGCGTGACCGCATTGGTGTAGCCGCCGGAGACGTTGAAGCTCGAGCTGCCTCGGCGATAGAGGGCGGACACCGTCCCTTCCGGGGCGAGCCTGCCGGTGAAGTCGCGGCGGATCGTCGCGCTGACGGTCCCGGCAAGGCCGCCCTGGCTCGTCAGGATGAGGTTCACGACCTGGACGCGGCCGGAATATTCGGAACCGAACAGCTCGCCCGGCCCGACCTCGACGCGCGCGACGCGGTTCGCCGGAATGCGGGCGAGGATCGTCTCCAGCGTGTCCGTCTTGGAGCTCGGCCGCGAGCCGTTGATGACGACGTTGCCCGCCGCCTGGCTGAAGCCGCGCACCTCTTCCGCGGCGAGCGCGATGGTGAAGCCGGGCACCCGCTGGACGATCTCGAGCGCGCTCGAGGGGGAGAAGGGCGCAAAATAGGCGGCTTCGTAGACGGTGCGGCCGCCCGGCCCCGCCGTCTGCGCGAACGCCGCGGCGCTTGCCAGATCCCAGCACAGCAACCCGGCCGCCGCCGCCAAACGCACTGTCTTCACGCCGCAACTCCCTGGGTCCTGACCATCAGCCCGCAAGGAACATGCCACACCCCCGGCGCCGGAGTTCAAGCGTTTAAGGGATTCCTCCCCCCTGCCCGTCCGTTTCCGGACGCGCCTTCTGTTCGGAAATGAACGCCGTCTCGACCTCGGCGAGCATCCGCTCCTCCTCCCCTTCGTAGCGGGGCGAGAAGTGGAACGGCTCCACCCGCCGTGCCCCGGCGGCCCGCGCGATCTCGCCCGCGGCCTCCGTCGTGAGATGGGCCCGGTCCCGCGCCCGCACCGCGTCGGCGGCGGCGAAGGACGCTTCGATGAACAGGGTATCGGCGCCCGCGGCGAGCCGGGCGACGGCTTCCCGATTGCCCGGAGTATCGGCGATGTCGGTGACGTAGGCGAGCTTCTGGCCCGGGCCGACCGTGACGAGGTCGCGCAAGCCCCCGAGCGGCACGGTGGCGCCGCCGGGAACCTCGATCGCCGCATCGTCTCCACGATCGTCTATCACCGCTCGCTTCAGATCCTGGAGCCAAGGTCCGGTGGCGAGGCCGCGCTCCTCGAGGCGGTTCTTCCAGACGTTGACGTGCGCCGGCTCCTGAACGGCGAAGCCGAGGCAAGGGCCGTGGTGTTCGAGCACTGCCGCCCGCACTTCAAAGCCGTCTCCGCGCACCACCATCGCCTCCTCGGCGAAGCCGTCGCCGAGCTCCTCCCGCTCGAAACGGCGCTTGAAGCGGAACCGGGCCGCGCGGGTGCGGCTGCCCTCCAGCAGCTCTGTGACATGGAAGACGAGGTCCGTTTCGTATTTGTCGACCAGGTCCCATTCGTAGGCCAAGAGCTTGTGCCCGACCCGCTCCGCAAAGCCGCTTGGGCCGAGCAGCTCGATCCGCTTCTCCCGCCCGACGTTGACGCGGAGCAGCGCATCGAAGCCGATGAAATGGTCGATATGCGCGTGGGTGACGAAGACGTGGCTCACCCTCAGCAGGTCGCGCGCGCTGAGCGGTGTCAGGTCGCCCAGATCGAAGAGGATCGCATCGCGCCGGTGCAGCATCTCGACGAAGAGCCCCGGATCGCCGAAGCGGCCGTTGACCAGGCGGGGATGGAGGTTGGGGCGCATCAGCGCGGCTCCGCGACGAAGGCGGGGCTGAGCCGCTCGCGCAACCTCCAGCCGCCGTCCCGCGGCTCCGCCCGCATCTTGCCAAGCCGGATCAGGCGGGCGTCCGCTGCCGGGCGCCGCGCGAGGACAGTCGCCTGCGCCTCGGCCGCGGCGAGGAGGATGCCGAGTTCGAGATCCCTGCCGTCCGGCCCGGCGAGCGCGCAGACCGGGCGGACGCCGGCGGAGGAAGGTAGCGGCGGGCCCGGCTGGAAGAGCGGGTCGTCGATCACAAGCTCCGTCGCTCCCGCCAGCGCGGCCTCGAATGCCTGCTGGCGGACGCGGCGCTTGAAGCCCGCCGTTTTGCGGGTCGCGAAGGGCGAGCGGCCGAGGCGGATGACGTCCGCGATCGGGGCGAGAACCGGCTCCAGCGCCGGTGGGACGGCGATGGCGACGACCAGGTCCGGCACGATCGCTGCCAGCGCCATCGCCTGCAAGCGCGCGCCGGGGCCCTCCACGTAACCGGACGTGTTCAGCGCGAACGGCGCCGCTCCGGCGCGCGACGCCAGGGTCGCCGCCGCGCCGGCGAGGATCCGGAAGCTGCCGATGCCGCTGCTGCCGAGGAAGACGAAACTCTCCAGCTGCGGCTCCGGAAGGATGCGGCCGAGAGACACGGTGCCGGGCGCACCGATCATCTTCTGGCCTGCGTCGAGGTCGATCACCCTGAGGCCCGGCAGGTGCTCTGCGAGGGCCCGGATGAAGCTGCTCTTGCCCACATCCGCCGGGCCGATCACCGCCACGCGACGCGCGCGGGCGGCATGGCCGAGTGCCTCCTCCCAGTGCTGCGGCAGGTGAAGGGAAGTCGCGAGCATCGCCGGCTGAACGCCTGCCCGCGCGCTTGGTTACGGCAGCGCGCGCGCCGCTTCGAGGACTTCCTGGGCGTGGCCGGGCACCTTCACCTTCCGCCACACCCTCTTCACCACGCCGTCCCGGTCGACGAGGAAGGTGGCTCGGTCGATCCCCATATATTTGCGGCCGTACATCGATTTCTGGACCCAGGTGCCGAACGCCTCGCAGACCGAGCCGTCGCGGTCGCTCGCCAGCGGCACCTGAAGTTCATATTTGGCCGTGAACTTCGCGTGGCTCTTCGGATCGTCCTTGGAGACCCCGAGGATCCATGTGCCCGCGTTGCGGAACGCGTCGGCGAGCGCGGTGAAGTCCTGCGCCTCGCGCGTGCAGCCGGACGTGTCGTCCTTCGGGTAGAAATACACCACCAGCTTCTGCCCCTTGAAATCGGCGGGGCTGAGCGCCTTCCCGTCCGCGCCTTCGAGGGCCACGTCGGGGATCGGATCGCCTTCGTTCACCATCATCAGCCTCCTTGCGAAACCTTGTCCCAAAGCGCCGTAATCCTCTGCCGCGCCTCGTCGTGCGCCGCAAGCAGGCTGTTCCAGTCGGGCAGGCCGCAGGCGCGGGCGACCAGCGGCCGGGTGGCCTCGGCCGGCTCGGAAGAGGCGGGCGACACGAGGCGGAACATCACCAGCATCGCAGTGAGCAACCGGAGCGGCCCTTCAATGTCGCGGGGCACGAGCCCTGCTTCGGCAAGCTCGGCGATCGCCACCTCCAGCCTCGGGCTGAAGGCGGTGCAGTGGCGGAGCTGGAGCGTATGGACGGCGAATTCGAGATCGACGAGGCCGCCGGGTGCGAGCTTCATGTCGAAGCGCCCGCGCGGCCGCTTGTGGAGGGCGATGTCGCGCCGCATCTTGACGGCGTCGGAGACGACGCGGGTCGGGTCGCGCGGCCGCCGCAGCACTTCATCGACGATGCCGACCAGCTCCGCCCGCGCCGCTGCGGAGCCGTAGACCGGGCGCGCCCGCAGCAGCGCCATATGCTCCCAGGTCCACGCCTGCTCGCGCTGGTAGCGGGCGAAGCTCTCGACCGAGACGGCGAGCATGCCGTCGCTCCCGGACGGCCGTAGCCGCGTGTCGACGTCGTAGAGCCGCCCGGCGGCGGTGGCGACGCTGAGCGCAGCGGTGACGCGGGGGGCGAGGCGATTGAAATAGTCTGTGGCGCGTAGCGGCTTCGGCCCGTCGGACTCCGCCTCGTGGGTGCCGCTGAACAGATAGACGAGGTCGAGGTCGGAGGCGTTGGTCAGCGCCTCTCCCCCAAAGCGGCCGAGGCCGAGGATCAGCAGCTCCGAGCCCGGGACGCGGCCGTGGCGCTGCTCGAACTCGGCGACGGCGGCATCCGCCAGCACGTTCACCGCCGCCTCGGCGACGTGCGAATAGCCTTCGGTGACGTCGAGCGGGTCGCTGAGGCCGAGGATCAGCTGGACGCCGAGGGCGAAGCGGCGCTCGTTGACGCGGCGGCGGACACGATCGAGGACCAGCTGGTAATCCTCGCCCGCCCTCTCGGCGCGGGAGAAATCGTGGACCAGGTCTTCGACGGCGGGAGTCGGCGCGAAGGCGCTGGCGTCGATCAGGCCGTCGAGCAGCTGCGGCCGCAGCGCGAGCTGCTCGGCTAAAGCGGGCGCGTGGCTGAGTACGGTAGCGAGATGCTGGGTCAGGCCCGGCCGCGCCTCGAGCAGGCGGTAAAAGTTGATCCCGCTCGGCAGCCGCCCGACGAGGTCGTCAAAGCGGTTGATCGCCTGCATGGGATCGGGGGCCTTACCGAAAGCGTCGATGAGTGTCGGCAGCATGTCCTCGAACGCGTCCCGCGCGGCCCCCGTCCGCAGCGAGCGGGCGGTGCCGGAGCGCCACGCGTCGATCCGCCGCCGCGCCGCCGGAGCATCCGGAAAGCCGGCGGCGCGGAGGTGCTCCTCGAGCGGCTCCTCGCCGAGCGGGAGGCGCTGCTCGGCCTGCCCCGCCAGCGCGTCGTAGAGGGAGGCGACCCGATCCACGGAACCCTGCAGGAGCGCGAGGAGATCGGAACCGGTTTCCAGCCCGTGCAGCCTCGCCACATTTTCGATTGCGGCCTCGTCGGAAGGGATGCTGTGGGTCTGACGGTCGTCAACCATCTGCAGGCGGTGCTCGATCGTCCTGAGCAGCCGATAGGACGCGGCGAGCGCTTCGGCGTCCGCGCGGGCAACGTGTCCCGCCTGGGCAAGCGCAGACAGCGCGTCGAGCGTGGCGGGCGGGCGCAGCGCCGGGTCGCGTCCGCCATGGATTAGCTGGTGGATCTGGGCGAAGAATTCGACCTCCCGGATGCCGCCGCGGCCCCGCTTCAGGTCGTAGCCGGGGCCGAATTTCTGACCCTGCGCATAGTGGTCGCGGATTCGCCGCGTCATCGACTGGACCTCGCCGATGGCGCCGAAGTCGAGCGAGCGGCGCCACACGAACGGGTGGAGCGCGTCGAGGAAGTAGCGCCCGAGCTCCGCGTCCCCCGCCGCGTGCCGGGCGCGGATGAACACCGCCCGCTCCCACGGCAGCGCGCTCGATTCGTAATACGAGATCGCCGCGTCGACGGGCAGCACGATGGGCGTCACCTCAGGCGAGGGGCGGAGCCGCAGGTCGACGCGGAAAACGTAGCCCTCGCCGTCCCGCTTCTGCATCAGCTCGACGATGCGCTGGCCGATGCGGATCGCCGCCTGGCCCGGCTCCTCGCGCGGCCGCCGGGGCAGCGTCTCGGGGTCGAACAGGAACAGCGGGTCGATGTCGGACGAGTAATTGAGCTCGCGGCTGCCGTGCTTGCCGAGCGCGACGATCGCGAAGCCGCGCGGCGCCTCGCCGGGGGTACGCTCCTCGATCGCCGCGGCGATGGCGCGGTTGAGCGCGCGGTCGGCGAAGTCGGAGAGGCTCGCCATCAGCCGCTCGAGCGGGATGGCGCCTCCGAGGTCGAGCACCGCCAACGCGGCGGCGAGCGCGCTCCGCTCCCGCCGCAACGAGGCGCCGACGGCGACCGCCCCCTCCCCCGCCGCATGCGCCCGGCCGATCGCCTCGGCCGCACGCCCCGCCGCAAGCGCCTCGGCCACAGCGGGGAAGCGATCAAGCTGAAGCTTCAGGAAAGGCGAATGGTCCCGCGCCCGGCGGAGCGCGTGGTTAACCGTTTCTTCACCCTGTGTCTCATCCATACAACAGCCTAGATCAGTTCCGTTGTGGTGGCGCAATGGTTGAAACCGCCCCGTCCCCCGGGCGTTCTGACCGGGTGAACACGATCAATCCAAGAAGAGAAGCGATGGTCCATGCTTCTGCCAGGCGGTTCGTCAAGGTGGCGCCGCCGACCGTACATGCCGGCGTGGGCAATGCGCTACGGCAGGCTTTCGCCATGGATGGCGAAACCCGTTCGCTGCAGATGTTCGAGGATCTGCTCGCGCGCCTGGATGACAAGTAAGTCGTCCCGCCTTCCCCAGGCCGGTCCCCTGCCCCCTCGCGGGAAGGGCGCTCAGTTGCGCGGGTCGCGGTCCCGGCTGAGGTCGTCCACCTCGTTCATGATGCTGGCCAGAGCGGAGCTGCCATCCGTCTCATGCTCCCGCCGCGACGGCAGCTTTCCTTCGGCGAGGAGGTTTTCGAGCGCGACCCGGCCGCGGGCCACGCGGCTCTTGATCGTGCCGACCGCGCAGCCGCAGATCTCAGCCGCCTCTTCGTAGGCGAAGCCGCCGGCGCCGACCAGGATCAAGGCCTCGCGCTGCGGCTGCGGCAGGTGGAGAAGGGCGCGTTGCATGTCGGTGAGCTCGACGTGCCGGTCCTGGCTCGCCGGAGCCGCCAGCATCTTCGACGCCGTGATCTCATCCCACTCGCCCTTGAAGCGGGCCCGGCGCATCTGGCTGAGGAACAGGTTCCGGAGGATAATGAAGGTCCAGGCGCGCATGTTGGTGCCGGCCTGGAAGCGCTTGCGCGCCGCCCAGGCCTTGAGCAGCGTTTCCTGGACCAGGTCGTCGGCCAGGTCGCGGCTGCCCGACAGCGACCGCCCGAAGGCGCGCAGGTGCGGGATGACCTGCGCGAGCTGGTCCTTGAATTCGTTGTCGGGCAGCGGAACGGGCTCAGCCCGATGCTGGTCGCTGTCGTCCGTTATGGTTGGCTGGCTCAAGCGCCCCCCGTCGTGAAGCATATACTACTGAACGCCGCCCCGGGACGACGCTACCCTCAGGCCCACGAAATGACCAGTATGGCGAAGATGATGACGACCAGGCCGAGGCCGACGAAGAGCGTCATCCGATTGCCGACCCCCGTCACGCCGCCGCGGGCGCGGGTGGTGTCGATATGTTGCCGGCCGTCGTCCATGATTCCTCGGTTCCAGTCGTTCCAGCGGGGCAACGCCCGCTGACGGGGCGGGTTCCGCCGCGTCTTCAGGCAGGTATGGTCGCGCTGTCGAAAAACAACGCCTGGGCGATCGCGGCCTTCACCGTCGAGCGCTGGAAGGGCTTGGTGATGAGGAAGGTCGGCTCCGGCCGCTCGCCGGTGAGCAGCCGCTCCGGGAAGGCGGTGATGAAGATCACCGGCACCTGGAACTCGCTGAGGATGTCCTTCACCGCATCGATGCCCGAGCTGTCGTCGGCCAGCTGGATGTCGGCGAGGACGAGGCCCGGGCGCCGCGCCAGCGCCTGGGCGACCGCCTCGTCGCGGGTGACGGCGACGCCGGTGACGGTATGGCCGAGATCGCGGACGATCGTCTCGATGTCCATCGCGATGATCGGCTCGTCCTCGATGATCAGCACCTCGGCGCGGGTCTGCCGCTCGATCTCGGCCAGCGCTTCGGAGACCAGCCGCTCGACCTCGTCCGGACCGGCACCGATTAGGTAGCCGGCATCCTCGGGCGTGAAGCCCTCCATCGCCGTCAGCAGCAGCGCCTGGCGGGAAAGCGGGGTGATCCGCGCGAGGCGGGCCTGGGCGATCGCTTCCGGATCGCTGTCCGCGCCGACGGAGCCGGGATCCTCCTCGATATTCGCCGACGACCAGATGGCGTGGAAGGTGCGGTAGAGGCCGAGGCGCGGATCGACGTCGCGCGGGAATTCGCCCGGGGCCGCGACGATCGCCTCCAGCGTCGCCTTCACGAAAGCGTCGCCGTGGCTCTGGCTGCCGGTGAGCGCGCGTGCATAGCGCCGCAGGAAGGGAAGATGGGGCGCGAGTTCCTGGCCAAGCGACATGTTCGTTACGACTCCTGATCGATCTCTGAAGCGCCTATTGAGAGGCTGACCCCCGGTTTGCAACCCCGCCGGCGCCGCCGCGGGCGCCGGTGCGCTGCCTTCGAAAAAAATGCCACCCCGCTGGGTCGCCCACGCTGGAACCATTGGGGGACTTTTTTGTTTCCACGCCGACTGCGGCCCTTTATCCGGCCGCAGGATAGAGCGTGCCCGACGCCCGGCGACGGCCGGTCGGCAGGGCGAAGCCATTTGCAAAGCAGCGGGCGCGGCAAGGCCGCGGGGGGTAGAACGTTTTGGCTTTCGAAGATGAAACCGACCGCCGGCGCAAACCCGAGCCCCCCGTGCACACCGACAGCGACCAGAATCCCAGGAGCAGCAAGAAGCGGCGCACCACGCCCGAAGTCGGACATGCCCTGCGTGCCGCCTATCAGCAGACGGTGAGCGAGGACATTCCGCCGGAAATGCTCGATTTGCTGGGAAAGCTCGGCTAGCACCGGCCGTCTCAGCGGCACCGACGGAATAGTGGACAGCGAAAACCAGGGTTGGATCGGATCGCGTTTCGCCCGCCTGTCGACGGCGGTCAAAATGCTGCTCATCCTCAGCCTGGCGCTTTTTCCCCTCGGCCTGATCGCCATCCTCGCCTCCGTAAACAGTGCGCGGCAGGAGACCGCCGACCGCACCGAGGAGACGCTGGCCCGCCTCGAGATCAAGGCGCAGCGGATCAATTCGGCTCTGTCGCGGGCTGCGATCACGATCGGAGCCGCCAGCGGCGCGATCACCGCCACGCCCGCCTCGTCCGGAGTCTGCGCGACCACTTTGCGCCGGCTCGAGCAGGGCCCCGTCCGCGCCCGCTACGCGCTGCTCGCCGGCGGACGGGAGCTTCGCTGCGCCAGCAGCGGCTTCGTCGCGCCGCTACGTCCGCCGCGGGTGCCGCGTCCCCACACGATCGCCGAGATCACCCCGGACGGCCAGACCTTGCTGCTGTTCGTCTACGGCCAGACCGGCGCGTTGGAGGGCATCGCCGAATTCTCCCGTCCGGCGCTGTCCGATCTGTCCTACATCCCGGGAACGAGCCGCAACTTCGACCTGACGCTGAGCCAGGGCACGAAACGCATGGTCCTGCGCGACGCCTATGAGGACGGGCCGTTCGTGCACACGGTCCGCGGCTCGGAGCATGTCGCCGGCGGGCAGCTCCAGCTGTCGATCGCGCTCAGCGCGGTGCCGATCAGCGCCGCCGAGGTGCTGATGATCCTGCTGCCGGTGCTGATGTGGATCGCCGCGGCGGTGATCGGCTGGGTCATCGTCGACCGGCTGCTGCTGCGTCCGCTGGTGCGGATGCAGCGCGTCGTCGCCTCCTACCATCCCGGCGACCGCAGCCTCTCCATCCCGCAGATCGCCAGCCCCGCCCGCGAGATCGGCGAACTCGGCGAGGCGTTCGAGAAGGTCGTGCAGACGGTCGCGCGCCACGAGGCGGAGCTCGAAGCAGCGGTGGAGCGCCAGACCAAGCTGGTCCGCGAGGTGCACCACCGGGTGAAGAACAACCTGCAGGTCGTGGCCTCGCTCCTCAACCTGCACTCGCGCGGATCGACCAACGAGGACGTCGCCGCCGCCTATGCCTCGATTCAGCGCCGGGTCGACGCGCTCGCGGTCGTCCACCGCAACCATTATGCGGAGCTCGAGGAGAACAGGGGCGTCGGCATCAAGCCGCTCATCTCGGAGCTGGCCGCGAACCTGCGCGCCACCGCGCCGGCGAAGGCTTCGCACCTCGTCATCCGCCTCGACCTCGACGCCTATTACGTGACGCAGGACGTGGCGGTGTCGGTCGCCTTCCTCGTCACCGAGATCGTCGAGTTCGCGATGTTTTGCGACGCGCCCGGTGTCGCCATCTCGCTCAGCGAGGGTGCGAAGCCAGGCACCGCCGCACTGGTCGTCGAATCCGAGAGCCTGCGCGAAGGCGCGTCCTGCGAGGAATCGCTGACCGACCGTTTTGAGCGGATCGTCACCGGCCTCTCCCGGCAGCTGCGCTCCGCCATCGAGCGCGACCGCGAGGCGGGGCGCTACGCGCTCGACATCTCCGTCGTGGAGCGCGCGGAGAGCTGAGGCGGCGACGCGGCGGGGCCGCTCCCTGGGCTAGCCGCCCCGCTGCAGGCGGTGCTCGATGAACCGGAGGTCCGCCTCCGTCGGCTGCCACATCGGGAAGACCGCCCCGCGGCCGAACAGGGCTGGGGCAATGCCCTCCGCGCCGGCTTGCCCCCACGCGTCGCGGAGGCGGCCGGCCCTCGGGTCGCCCACAGGGCGGCGATCGCCTCTGACGTGCCTCAGCCAGGCAGCGAGTGCCTCGAGCAAGGCGGGGCATTGGCGGCCCCGCGCGCCGTGATGCGCGAGGGTAGCGAGCCACCGCTGCGGGATTTTCTGAGAGCCGTCCATTGCGATCTGCGAGAGGCGATGGGGCAGCTCGGGGTTGTCGAACCGCTCCAGCAGCCGGTCGGCGTACGCAGCCGTGTCGATGCCCGGTGGCAGGCTGGACGCCGCCTCGTCCCGCATCAGTCGCTCGATCAAAGGGCGGATTTCGGGATCGCGGACGGCCTCATGGACGTGGCCGTGGCCGCGGTCGAGGCCGAGATAGGCGAGAGCCGAGTGGGCGCCGTTCAGCATGCGCAGCTTCGCCATCTCGTGGAGGCGAACGTCCGGCACGAACGTGGCCCCGGCGCGCTCCCACGACGGCCGGGGACCCGCGAACCGGTCCTCGATCACCCACTGCGAGAAGGGCTCCGTCACCACCGCCCCCTCGTCGCGGACGCCGATCAGGGCCTCGATGCGGTCGAGGTCTTCCGCGCTCGTCGCGGGGACGATCCGGTCGACCATCGTCGACGGGCAGGCGCACTCCTGCTCGAACCAGCGCGCGAGGCCGCGATCCACCCGCGTGAGATAGTCGGCGAGGAGCGCGGCCAGCACGGCGCCGTTCTGCGCGAGATTATCGCAGCTGAGGAGGGTGAGCCCCGGCAGTCCCGCCTCCCGCCGGGCGGCGAGACCGCGGCGGAGGAAACCATAGATCGTGGCCGGGGGCCCCTCGTCGACGAGATCCGCCGCGATCGGCCGCGCTGAAGCGTCGAGGCCTCCGTCGGCGGCGCGATGATAGCCCTTTTCGGTGACCGTGAAGCTGACGATTCGCACGGTAGGGCTGACGATCGCCGCGATTATCTCATCGCTCTCCTCCGCCCCGACGAGGACCCTTTGCACCGCGCCCATCAGGCGCGTCGCCTTGCCCGCCCCGCTGCGTTCGGTGACGGTGTAGAGCCCGTCCTGCGATGCGAGCTGATCGCGAACCCCGGCGGATCGGAGGGAGACGCCGACGATCCCCCAGTGCCGATCGCCGGCCGCCATCGCCGCGTCTGTGTAGACCGCCTGGTGTGCGCGGTGGAAGGCGCCGATGCCGAAATGGACGATCCCCGCCGCCTGCTCTGTGCGGTCGTAGCCGGGGCGGGCGACCTCCGCCGCCAGGGCCGGCACCGTCGCGGCCGAAAGCCTCATATTTTGTACGCTGCCTTGGCGAGATTGGAGCTGAGGTCCTGCGCCAGCTCGGCTGCCTCCCAATCCTGGAGCCGGTGTTCCGCGACCAGCCTCGCGAGGAACGCGCAGTCGACCCGCCGCGCGGCGTCGTGGCGCGCCGGGATCGACAGGAAGGCCCGCGTATCGTCGTTGAAACCGACCGTATTGTAGAAGCCGGCCGTCTCGGTCGTCATCTCCCGAAAGCGGCGCATGCCTTCCGGACTGTCGTGGAACCACCAGGCGGGGCCGAGCTTGAGGCACGGATAATGACCGGCGAGCGGCGCGAGCTCGCGCGCATAGGCGCTCTCGTCGAGGGTGAAGAGGATGATCGACAGCCGGCGCTCGTTGCCGAAGCGGTCTAGGAGCGGCTTCAGCGCATGAACGTAGTCGGTCCGCATCGGAATATCCGCGCCCTTGTCGCGGCCGAAGCTCCGGTGGAGCCAGCGATTGTGGTTGCGGAAGGAGCCGGGGTGGATCTGCATCACCATGCCGTCCTCGACGCTCATCGCCGCCATCTCGGTCAGCATCTGCGCCCGGAACAGCTCCGCATCCTCGCTGCTCCAGCGGCCGCCGACGATGCGGGCGAACAGCGCCTCCTTGTCCGCCGCGGCGAGGTCGGCGGTGCGGGCGGTGGGATGGCCGTGGTCGGTCGCCGTCGCGCCGGCGGCGCGGAAGTCGGCGCGGCGCTTGCGGTGCGCGGCGAGATAGCCGCCCCAATTGCGAACGTCCTCCCCGGCCAGCGTCGCGAACCGCTCCAGCGCCTCCTCGAACTGCTCGTGCTCGGGATCGATCACGGCGTCCGGCCGGTAGGTGGTGACCACCCGCCCCTTCCAGCCTGAGTCGCGGATGGCGGCGTGGTGGACGAGATCCTCGTGCGGCCCTTCTGTGGTGGCGAGCAACTCGATGCCGAAGCGCTCGAACAGCGCGCGCGGACGGAAGGCGGGCGTCGCCAGCGCCTCATCGATGCGGTCGTAATAGAGGTCGGCGCTGGCGGACTCGAGCGCGACGTCGATGCCGAACACCTCCGCGAAGACATGATCGAGCCAGATTCGCGACGGCGTCCCGCGGAAGAGGGGGTAGTGGGAGGCGAACAGCCGCCATGCCTGGCGCGGGTCGGCGGCCGAGGCCCCGGCTTTGCCGGCGACACCGAGCGCGTCCAGGTCCACGCCCCGGCTGTAGAGCATGCGGTAGAGATAATGGTCCGGCGCGAGCAGCAGCTCGGTCGCATTCGTCCACGGCGCGTCGGTCGCGAACCATGCCGGGTCGGTGTGACCGTGCGGGCTGACGATCGGCAGGTTCGCGACGTCCCGGTAGAGGGACCGCGCAATCGAGCGGACCGAAGGCTCCGCCGGCAGGAGGCGGTCGGGATGGAGGAGGAGAGGATGCGCCATGGCTGCCGATTAGAGCAGTGCCGCGCCGCCGCCAATTCCGTTGCATTCGCCGCTCCGGATTGCACTATGTGGACGTGGTGAGGCCCCCCCGAATCCTGGTTGTCGGCGAGGGCATGCTCGAGCTCTCCTCGGACGGCGGCGTGTGGCGCCTCGGCTATGGCGGCGATACACTCAACACCGCAGTCCACCTGGTCAGGGCCGGCTTCGACGTGGCCTACCTCACCGCCTTGGGGACGGACCCGTTCAGCGCCGACCTCCGCTCGGCCTGGGCAGCGGAGGGGCTCGACACAGGTCTGGTCCTCGCCGATCCCGAGCGGCAGCCGGGGCTCTACGCCATCCGCACCGACGAAAGCGGCGAGCGCAGCTTCTTCTACTGGCGCGGCGAGTCGGCCGCCCGGCGGCTGTTCGAACTGGCGCCGGGTTCAGAGCTCGCCGAGCACGCAAGGGCCGCCGACCTCGTCATCTTCTCCCTGATCAGTCTCGCTATCCTCGACGCCGGCGGGCAGGCGCGGTTGCTCGATCTCGCGGCGCATGTCCGCGCCGGCGGCGGCCGCATAGCCTTCGACGGGAATTACCGTCCGCGGCTCTGGCCCGACGCTTCGGCTGCGCGTGCGGCGCGGGATGCGGCGCTCGGCGCCTGCGACTTCGGCCTGCCGACGCTGGAGGATGAGCGCCTCGTCTCCGGCTCGGCCAACGCCCGCAGCGTGGCCGATGCGTGGCGCGCCGCGGGCGTGCCGGAGGTGGTGGTCAAGCTCGGCAGCGCCGGGTGCCTCGTCGAAGGCGAGGTGCACCCGCCCCCGCAGCGGGTCGATCCGGTAGACACGAGCGGCGCCGGGGACGCCTTCAACGCCGGCTATCTCGGCGCGAGGCTGCTGGGCCGGACGCCCGGAGAGGCCGCCGAGGCCGCCCAGCGCCTCGCAGGGTGGGTGGTCTCGCGTCCCGGCGCCATTCCCCCGCGGGACGATGGGGCTCCTTATCTGGGTTTCTCGGTCGAGGGCGGGCATCCCGGAGGCTCTCAGGATCGTTGAAGGCCGGAAAGGTGCTGGAAAGGTCATGCCAACGCTCTTCAGACGGCGTCGCCGCCCACACGAGAAAAGGTTTTCGCCGGGCCGGTACGTCCCTCTAATCCTCTGCATCGCCGCGACGGTCTTTGCTGCCCTGCACACGCCGCGCGCGACCTGGACGTGGATCGTTCTGGCGGTTGCCGGCGGCCTAACGCTCCTGGGGATCTTCGACCTCCTGCAACGCTCGCACGCGGTGCGGCGGAACTACCCCATCATCGGCAATCTGCGGTGGCTGTTCGAATCCATCCGCCCGGAGATTCGGCAATATCTGATCGAGGGCGACAACGAGGAGGCGCCCTTCTCGAGGAGCCAGCGCTCGCTGGTCTACGCGCGGTCGAAGAACGAAGGCAGCGAGCTCGCCTTCGGCACCCTGCTCGACGTCTACGGGAACGGCTACGAGTTCATGGCGCATTCGACGCGACCCGCCCCGCCCGCCGACCCCGCGAGCTTTCGCATCCCGATCGGCGGCGCGCAGTGCGAGAAGCCCTATTCCGCCTCGATCTTCAACATCTCCGCGATGAGCTTCGGCTCGCTCAGCGCGAACGCGATCCTGGCGCTCAACAAGGGCGCGAGGCTCGGCGGGTTCGCGCACGACACCGGGGAGGGGAGCATCAGCCGCTACCATCGGGAACATGGCGGCGACCTGATCTGGGAACTGGGCAGCGGCTATTTCGGCTGCCGGATGGCCGACGGCAACTTCGATCCCGCGAGTTTCCAGGAGAAGGCGTCCTCCGAACAGGTCAGGATGGTTGAGATCAAGCTCAGCCAGGGTGCGAAGCCCGGGCACGGCGGCATCCTGCCGAGCGCGAAGGTGACCGCCGAGATCGCGGCTGCGCGGGGCGTTCCGATGGGCGAGGATTGCCTCTCGCCGGCGCGGCACCGGGCCTTCTCCACCCCGCTCGAGATGATGGCCTTCATAACCGAGCTGAGGAAGCTCTCGGGCGGCAAGCCGGTCGGGTTCAAGCTGTGCCTTGGCCATCCGTGGGAGTTCATGGGCATCGTCAAGGCGATGCGGGAGACCGGCGTCACGCCGGACTTCATCGTTGTCGACGGCGCCGAGGGCGGCACCGGGGCATCGCCGCTGGAATTCTCCAACCATATCGGCGTGCCGCTCCGCGAGGGCCTGCTCTTCGTCCACAACACGCTGATCGGCGCCGGGCTTCGTGACGAGATCCGCATCGGTGCGGCCGGAAAGGTGGTAAGTGCCTTCGATATCGCGAGCCTGCTGGCGCTGGGCGCCGATTGGACGAATTCCGGCCGTGGCTTCATGTTCGCGATCGGCTGCATCCAGTCGCTCACCTGCAACACCAACACCTGCCCGACCGGAGTCGCCACGCAGGATCCGGCACGCCAGCGGGCGCTCGTCGTCGAGGACAAGGCGCAGCGCGTGTGCAACTTCCACCGCAACACGCTGCGCGCTTTGTCCGAGCTGATCGCCGCCGCCGGCCTGGAGCACCCGTCCCAAATCCGCCCGCACCATCTGGTGCGCCGCGTCGGCGACGCCGAGGTGCGGCTGTTCTCGCAGCTCCACGTCTTCCTGGAGCCGGGCGAGCTTCTCCACGGCAAATGCGGCCGCGATTTCTACAGCCAAGCCTGGGACATGGCTCGGCCCGACAGCTTCGAGCTGCCGTCGGCGCAGGCCTATCGCCGCTTCGCCAGCTAGCGCCGTGTGTTTAGCGCGTGGGGCGATCCGGTCAGCGGACCGGCTGCGGCGGCCTCACGCGGGTGAGATGCCCCTCGAAGGCCAGCTTCCAGCTACGGCCGCCGTCGCTGGAATAAGATTCGCGATAGGTGTGGGAGTCCGGCCGAATGTCGGACCAGACGCCGCGCACCAGGATGGTCCGGCCCTCGAAAACGTCCTGCGCGTAGAGCTCGCCGACGCCGTCCTTGAACGCGCCGATCAGCGGGGCGGAGGTGAACCGGCCCTCTTTGGCGTTCGCGAAATACTGGCTCCACTGGCGCGCCGCGGGGTTGTAGAGAAACAAGGTCAGCGCCTCCCAGCGGCCGTTCGGCCCCTCGGCCTCGATCTCTTCGAGCAGCGCCCGGCCGTCCCACACCGGGCGGACCGTCACCGTGCCGGCGAGGTGGACGCTCGCCGGGCGGCTCGCGAACGGGTCCGGATAGCGCGTGATCTCGGTGTGCCAGGTGCCGAGGTTGAAGTCGAAATCGCGCGCGCCACCCTGCGGGGCCTGGGATGAGGGGCCGCCCTGCAGAGCGGGCACAGGCGCAGGGGCCGCAAGGCAGATGAGCAGGGCAAGCAATTTCCTCCCGACGCGGCGCATCCCGAACCTCCTCCTTGGACAGCTTCCGGATCGGCTGTCTGTCGGAGCGCCTGAAGCTCTTTTCAATGAACGACCGAAAAGAATGGCCGAACGCCCCCGTTCGCCGCCGCCTCCCTCAGCGTCCGGCGAACGTGCCGGCGACCACCCGGTGGTGCTCCACCTTCTCCGGCTTCTCGAGCAGGAAGCGATCATCCTCCGGATAATAGACCGCCTTCTCGATGTCCGCGCCGGCAAAGGCAGCGATAGCGTCCATCGACTCCCACCAGCTGAGCGTCGTCACCTCCGTGGAACCGTCGGCCAGCGGGCGCAGGAGCATCTGGCAGCCAAGATTGCCCGGCGTCGCGTTGTACTCCTTGAGGCCGGTATCGGCGATGTAGGACACATACTCATCCGCGTCGCGGCTGCGGATTGTCGAGCGCCAGCGGCGCAAAATTACGGTCCGTTCGGCCATCCGCTTTCTCCCGGTTCGAGGGGCGGCAACGATCGTCGAGGCGTACCCCACCGTCCAATCAACTTGCCGGCCCCACCGATAAGGTCTCCTTTCCAAACATCTCCCATCGGAGCACCGCAAGGGTCGTTCGTCGGCCGAGCGCTGTCGTTTGGCGCTTATCGGCTCCGCCGACGGCAGGGGCGGGGTTGAAGGGGCGCGACGCAGCGACGGAGGCAAGGTTTATGGCGATCGGCGCACGCTCGAGAAACGCCGTCCTGATCCTCGCCGCGTTCGCGGCCACTGGAGCAGCGCCGCCTGCCGACACTCCGCGCGACGGCGCCCGCGACTTCGATTTCGAGATCGGGACGTGGAAAACCGAGCTGCGGCGCTTGAAGAAGCCGCTCAGCGGGTCCGGCGAATGGGTGAGCTATAGCGGCACCACGGTGGTGCGGAAGGTGTGGGACGGCCGCGCCAACCTGGTCGAGCTCGACGTCACCGGGCCCGCCGGGCGGATCGAGGCTCTCTCCCTCCGGCTCTACAACCCGGAAACGCGGCAGTGGACGCTGAACTTCGCCAACAGCGCCGTCGGCGCCCTCTCGCTGCCGGCGCCGACCGGCGAGTTCAGGGACGGCCGCGGCGCCTTCTACAGCCAGGAGCAGTTCGCCGGCAGGACGATCCTGGTCCGGTTCGTCATCTCGGACATCAAGGCCGATTCCGTCCATTTCGAGCAGGCCTTCTCCGACGACGGCGGGAAGAGCTGGGAAACGAACTGGATCGCGGACGACACGCGCATGTGACAAGGCGTCTGACCTCTCGGCGGTGGGGAAGGCTCAGACTTTATCGCCAGCGTGGTGCAGCAGGGCGGCACGGGCCGCCTTCGCATATTTGCGGCCGACCGGGAGCTCCTCGCCGCTCGCGATCCGGACGAGCGTGCCGCCGTGGAGCGAGCGCCTGACCGATCGCACCCGCTCCCTGCGGACGATGTAGGAGCGGTGGATCCTCAGGAACCGATCCGGGCTGAGCTTCTCCGCGAACGAGCCGATCAGCTCCCGATAGAGGTGGGACGCGTTGCCGGTGTGGAGGCGCACATATTCCCCTTCGGCGCGCACCCACTCGATCTGGTCCAGATCGACGCGGACGAATTCGCCGCGGCGCGGGATCCAGACATGGTCGGGCTCCGCGTGCGGGCTGCTCCGCTGGCTCCGGAGGGCCTCGAGCGCCAGCTTCATCTCTTCGAGCCGCCTGCCCGCCTCGCGCTGGTCGAGCGCCGCCCGCGCGCGCTGCAGCGTCCTTTCCAGCCGCGAGAGGCGGACCGGCTTGGCGAGGAAATCGAGTGCGCCCGTCTCGAACGCCTGGATCGCGAAGGCGGGAAAGGCGGTCACGAAGGCTACGAGCGGCGGGCCCGTCCCGGCGATCCCGCCGAGGCGCTCGACCACATCGAAGCCGTCGAGGCCGGGCATCTCGATGTCGAGCATCACCAGGTTTGGGGAGAGCGCCACGATCTTCGACAGCGCGTCGCGCGCGTCCTGCGTCCGCGCCACCACCTCGACGCCGGCGCACCGCGCCAGCATCTCCGACAGGCGCTCGAGGGCAAGCGGCTCGTCGTCGCAGACCAGGACGCGAAGCGGGGTCATCGCGCGTACCGCAGGGGAAGCCGGATTGCGGCGGTGTAGCCCCCTTGGCGGTTCGGTCCCGCAAGCAACGCCTGTGCTGCACCGAACCGGGCGCGTAGCCGGCCCGCAACGTTGGCGAGGCCCACCCCGGTCCCCGCGGCCGCCGGCGCTTGGCTCGCCGGGCCGGTGTCGCTGACGCTGATCTCCAGCTGATCCTCACACCTGGCGGCCGCGATCTCGACGGAGACGGGGGCAGAGCTTCGCGCCACGGCATATTTGATCGCGTTCTCGACCAAAGGCTGGGTAATGAGGCTCGGCACGAGGGCGGTGCGAAGATCCTCGGGCAGGGCGACCGAAACCCGCAGCCGCTCTGGGAATCTCAGCGTCTCGATCCCAAGGTAGAGCGACTGCAGCTCCATCTCGCGCGACAGCGGGATGTCGTCGTGCGGGTCGAGCTCGAGGCCCGTGCGAAGAAAGTCCGACAGGTTCTCCACCATGTCTTCGGCGGTCCTATTCTCCCCGCGGGCGATCAGCGCCGCGATCGAATTCAGCGTGTTGAACAGGAAGTGCGGGTTGAGCTGGTAGCGCAGCGCGCGCAGCTGCGCCTCCTGCGCGATGGCGCGCAGGTGGCCGAGCCGCCGCTCGCGCTCGCGCACCTCGAAGGCATAGGCAATGGCGAGGACCGCGCCCGCGATCGAGGTGAAGAACCAGATCCAGGTGAAGAGCTGGTTCAGATATTCGGTCGGGTTGAAGGGCGCGAGCTGGCCTGGAAGAAGCAGGCGGAAGAGGGCGAAATTGGACAAGGCATGGACGAGCGAGGCCGCGAGGATCAGGGCGGCCGTCAGAGCGAGCCGCGGCGCGAGCGGGCGGTGAAGGCTCCTGTTGAGAGCCGCGATCATGCAGGCCGTGACCAAGAGGCCGATCGCAAATACGACGATCCGCGGGACGACATAGGCGCCGGGATTCCACGGGTTCGCGATGAAGCTCAGCGCCGTGAACTCGCCGAACTGAAGCGCCCAGAAGAGAGCCGCGATCGCCATGCCGACTCGGAAGGTAAAGCTCCGCAGCTCGCGGTTGCACTCGGCGGACGCTTCCATGGGCGCCGTTGTAGCGTCTTTTGCGTCCGCACGTAACGCGCGGGAGCAGTCGTCCATTGGGCGCGGGCTGTCGTTCATCGACCCGTCCCCCGCCGCAGCGCCGGATATACCGCTGGACGCGTCGTTCACGACCTTCGCCGCACCGGCCCGCAGGCGATTTGTTAGGCAGCCGCGAAACATTGGGCGGGGAGCGGTGGCTGTGGCGGAACGAACGGAAGCGACGGAGACCAACCAGGAGGCGGAAGCGACCCGCCGTCGTTTCGGCCGGGCGGTGTACGGCGCCGCCGCAATCGCGCTCGGAATCGTCGGGCTGCTCTGGGGCGACTTCGCCACCGTCTGGCAGCCCGTGCCGGAGGAGGTCCCGTATCGGAAGGCTCTCGCTTATGCCGCCGCCGCGCTGCTCCTGATCAGCGGCATCGCCCTTCAGGACCGGCGGACGGCAAGGGCCGGCGCGACCGCGCCGATGCTCCTCTACACGATCTTCGCCCTCTACTGGGCCAAGCGGGTTTACCTCTTCCCGCAATTGTTCGGCACCTGGTCCGGCTGCGCGGAGCAGCTGGCGCTGGTCCTCGCCGCGATCGTCATCTGGCGCGCGCCCGCTGGCGAGCGGTCCGACGGCACATCCCGCGCGATCCGCGCGTGCCGCATCGCCTTCGGGCTGTGCGTCGTCTCGTTCGGCGTCGCGCACTTCACGGCGATCCCGCAGACGGCCGCCATGGTCCCGCCCTGGCTCCCGCCGAGCCAGCCTTTTTGGGCGGTGGCGACGGGGATTGCCCACCTCCTGGCGGGCATCGCATTGATCTCCGGCATCCTCGCGCCGCTGGCGTCACGCCTGCTGACGGCGATGTTCGTCCTGTTCGGCGCGCTGGTGTGGGCACCGTCGATCTTTCAGGATGCGGGCAATCACATCGTCTGGGGCGGTAACGCGATCAACCTGGCCCTGATCGGCGCCGCCTGGGTGTTCGCCGACGCGCTGCAGCGCCAGCGACCCCGAACTCAGAGGTAGCGCAGCCACCAGTCGCGGCGCCGGTCCCGCAGCCTCTCGAACCAGCGCGAGAGCGGGTAGAGCAGCGCCAGCACGAGCAGCCAGACGCCATATGCCGCCCAGAGCGGGACGCCCCAGCCCATCCGCACCGTCGCGTCGCTCAGGAGGAATGCGGTCGCCACGGAAGCCGGAAAGCCGGCGGCGATCGCGGCGAGGAGCATCAGGCCGTGGGCGATGTAGATGTGGCAGACGTAGGTGAAGAGCGGCGTCCGGCCGAACGTCAGCAGGATCGAGCGGAGCGGTCCCCGAAGTGCCCGCAGGACGAGGAACGCGAGCAGGGAGGCCCCGAGTGTGGCGAGGACGAAGTCCGGCGACGGCGGGTATTTCGACACGTTGAGGTAGGACATCGCACTGCGCCACCATTGGGGGAGCGGCTGCCACGGCACGGGATCGCCATAGCCGTTCAGAGTCCGCAGCACGAGGAAGGTGGCGAGGAGCCCCGCCGCCAACGCCAGCACGCGGACGTTCCGCCGCTCCGTCGGGAGCCGGAAGAGGGGACCCACGCCAAAACCGATGCACATCACGGCGAACCATGGGAGGAGCGGGTAGGCGACGAATCCCGGCGCCGCGTTCAGGGCCCCCGGCGCGAGCATCAGCGTCCGCAGCAAAGCGGCGGCCCCACTGGCCCCGTCCGTCGCCGACACGAGCGCCGGCCCGGCGGCCACAAGCGCCACCCCGATCCCCAGGACCGCAGCCGGCCTTAGGCCGACCAGCAGGCTCATGCAGATCATCCCCGCTCCGATCGCCCAGATCACCTGCACGAACAGCATCGGCTCCGCGAAGTGGAAGCCGAAGCTGACCACCGTCAGCTCGAGCAGGATCAGCCACGCCCCGCGGGTGAGAAGGAAGCGGCGCAGCTCGGCGCCGCCCTTGCCGTTCTCCTTCTGAAGGAGGATGGATACGCCGGCGAGGAAGACGAAGCTGGTCGCGCAAAGGTGGGTCACCCACCGGGTGGCGAACAGGCTCGGCGTCGACAGGAGCGGGTTGGTCGGATCGAAGCGGGCAGCGTCGACATGGAAGAAGTCGCGAACGTGGTCGAGCACCATCAGGGCGATCACCAGCCCCCGCAGCATGTCGATGGCCGCGATCCGCGCCACGCCGCCGCCGGTCAATCCCTGCGGCGCCGCTCCCCGCTCGGTCTCCAGCGCAGCTGCATCTTCAGCCATGGGGAAGCGCCCTTGCCAAAATCGTTCGCGACGCCTCCAGCCCCTAGCTGAAGGTCGGCTCTGAGCGAGTTCTAAGCCACGAGCGGCCGGCGACGCACCCATGAACGACCGGCGGCGCTCGCCGAGCCGGCACCTCGTCCGCAGAATGAGGGGGATTCCGGCAGGACCCTTCCCGGGAGGGTCCCTGGTGCCCAAGAGAGGACTCGAACCTCCACGGCCTTTCGGCCACTGGTACCTGAAACCAGCGCGTCTACCAATTCCGCCACCTGGGCACGGGGCAGGCGGGGCGAGTTAGGGGGCGCCGGAGCGCTTGTCAACGCGCAGGGGAGCGGGCAAGGGAGCGCCCGAACCGACCCATTTTCAAGGGACTCCAGATGGACCGCGTGGTCACCTTGTTCGGCGGCGGCGGCTTCCTCGGCCGCTACGTCGCCCAGGCGCTGTTCCGCACCGGCGCGCGGGTGCGCATCGCCCAGCGCGAGCCCCGGGGCGCGTTCTTCCTGAAGCCGCTGGGAGCGCTCGGCCAGGTCCAGTTCGTCCAGGTGGACATTCGCGAAGCGCGCCAGGTCCGGGAGGCGGTGAAGTCCGCCGATGCGGTGGTCAATCTCGTCGGCCTTCTCAAAGGCGACTTCGAAGGCGTCCATATCGACGGCGCCCGGAACGTCGCCGAGGCGGCGGCCGAAGCGGGCGCCGCCGCCCTCGTCCACGTCTCCGCGATCGGGGCGGATGCGGAGAGCGAATCCCGCTACGGCCGCACCAAGGGCGAGGGCGAGGCCGCGGTCCGCGCGGCCTTCCCCACCGCGACGATCATGCGACCGTCGGCGCTGTTCGGGCGCGAGGACAATTTCATCAACCGCTTCGCCGGCATCGCCCGGCTCTCGCCGGTGCTGCCCGTGGTTCGCGGAAAGACCAAGTTCCAGCCCGTCTATGCGGCTGACGTCGGCCGCGCCGTCACCGCGGCCGCGCTCGACCCGCGCGCGCACCAGGGCCAGACCTACGAGCTCGGCGGGCCGGTGGTGATGTCGATACGCGAGCTGATGGAGTGGATCTGCGAGACCACGGGGCGCAACCGCACGCTGATCGATATCCCGGATCCGGCCGCCCGCCTTCTCGCCCGCGTCGCCGGCTGGCTTCCCGGGGCGCCGCTCACCTGGGACCAGTGGCTGATGCTCCAGCGCGACAATGTGGTCTCGCCCGGCGCGAAGGGGCTGGAGGCGTTCGGCATCACCAAGACGCCGCTGGTGGCGGTGGCCGAAGGGTGGCTCACCGCCTATCGCCGCCGCGGACGCTTCGCCGCCAAGTCGCCTTACTGAGCTCTTCTCTCCTCCCCTGACCCCCTCCCCGCGCCGCGGGTAATCGAGGCCGAATGGACGCGTCGCTTCTCACCATCATCCTGCTCGGCATCGTCGAGGGCGTGACCGAATTCATCCCGGTCTCCTCGACGGGACATCTCGTCCTCGCCTCCGAGCTGCTCGGCTTCGACAGCCAGGCCCAAGGGACGTTCGAGATCGTCATCCAGCTCGGCGCGATCCTGGCGGTGATCGTCCTCTACTGGCGCCGCTTCCTCGACGTGGCCCTCGGCCTGTTCCGATGGGAGCCGAAGGCGGTCGCCTTCACGCGGAACATCATCCTCGGCTTCCTGCCCTCGATGGTGATCGGCTTCCTCGTCTACGACGCGGTGAAGGCGATGCTCGGCAGCCCGATGATCGTCGCCGTCGCGCTGGTGCTCGGCGGCATCGCCATCCTCCTGCTCGAGCGGCTGCTGTGCAACCCGAAGGTGGGGTCGGTGGAGGAGATGGGCTGGAAGACGGCGCTCGGAATCGGCCTCATCCAGTGCCTGTCGATGATCCCGGGCGTCAGCCGCTCCGGCGCGACGATCATGGGGGGCCTCTCGCTCGGCGTCGAGCGCAAGACGGCGGCGGAGTTCAGCTTCTTCCTGGCGGTGCCGACGATGCTCGCGGCCAGCGGCTACGACCTGATGAAGTCCGGCGCCTCGCTGGACGGCGATGCCTGGGTCACGATCGCGGTGGGCTTCGTCGTCTCCTTCGTCGTCGCTTTGCTGGTGATCCGCTGGTTCCTCGCCATCGTCACCCGCCACGGCTTCGCGCCCTTCGCGTGGTACCGCATCGTGGTCGGCACCCTCGCGATGGTGTGGCTGCTCGCCCGCTGAGCTCGCCCATTGCGGCGGGGGCCGAAAGCGGCCAGAAAAGCACTGGCGGAGGGCTCACGTGATGCGGATTCTCATTTCCTTTCTTATGCTTGCCATGCCGGCCGGCGCTGCGCTGGCCCAAGCAGGACCGGCACCGGCGGCGGCGGGTGCTGTCGATCCGGCCGCCGTCGCAGCGGCGCGCGACCTGCTTCGCGCCACCAATTATGAGGCTCAGCTGGAGGAGACGGCCCAACGAGTCGGCGAGATGGCCTTTAGCGAATCGATTCGCGCCCAGGAGCAGCAGGGACGGACCTTGCCCGCGGACCTCACCGCGTCCGTTCAGAAGGTTTTGCGCGAGGAGACGGCGCTCATGGTGCAGGACCTGAAGAAGACGGCCCTGGAGGATGCCGCGCGGATCTACGCCCGCTATTTCACCGCGGCCGAGATCCGCGAGCTCCAGCAGCTGCAGACCCGGCCGGTGATGGTGAAGGCCCAGTCGGTCATGCCCCAGCTGATGCCGGAGCTGATGCAGATCGGGATCAAGGCCGCGGCGGCGCGGCAGCCGGCAACGCAGGAGAGGATCCGAAAGCTGGTCGAAGCGTGGACGGCGAAGCAGCGATAGGCTCGGGCGCCCTTCGTTCAGGACAGGCTCATCCGCCGAAGGGCATAAGCGGCAACCGAGTCGCAGGCACGTGCGTTTTCTCGTTTGCCCAAGGGTTTAGGAGGCTCCTCCATGCGTAAGCTGATCCTCGCCGCGAGCGCGCTGGCTTTTGCCGCTCCGGCCTTCGCCCAGTCCTACCCGGACCCGCGCGACGAAGAGATCGCGGAGGCGCTGCCGCGCGGCGAAGAGCTCGAAGAGGTGGGCGACACGCTCGGGCGGGTCGCCGACGCGCTGATGGACATCGACGTTGGCCCACTAGTCGATGCCGTGGACCCGAGCCACCGCGGCTATCGCGGTCGCGGCCGCACCCTCGGCGACATCGCCGGCCGCGACGATCCGTACGCGCGCGAGCGGGTGCGCGACGAAATCCGCACCGCGACCGTCGGGATGGCCGCCGCCGCCGACGAGGTCGCCGCCGTCACGCCGGTCCTGCGCCGCAGCCTCGAAGATGCCACCCGGCGCGTCGAAGACGCGATCGAGGACGGCCGCCGCGCCCGCGAGTGGGATCGCCGCCGCCGCGACTGACCGGCCGCCGCTGCCCCAAATCGGGATTCGCCACCTCCTCTTGCCGATAGTCCGCGCCCGCCTCCCGTGACATAGGACGGGGAGGAGGAAGATGTGCGTCTCCGCTTTGTTGTCTTCGCGTTTGCTCTGCTGATGCCGCTGGCCCCGGCGGCCGCGCTGCCGAGCGGGTCCGGCCAGGCGCAGGGACCGGAGATGAGCACCGCCGCCGCCTCTGTCCAGACTCCCGCCGCGCCCACACCCGAGGCTTCCGCCGACGTCGCCGCGCCGCCGGTCCTCCCCCTCTTCGCGGCGGCACTCGGCATGCTCGGCTGGCGGCTCGGCCGCGGCCGCAAAAGCCCGTAGACCTTGCCCGTGCCGGCTGGCTAAAGACCCCCGGCCATGTGGCAGCTTTATCAATTCCCCCTCTGCCCCTTTTCCCGCAAGGTCCGGCTGCTGCTGGCCGAGAAGGGCGTGGCGCACGACATGGTGCGCGAGAGCCCCTGGGAGAATCGCGACGAGTTCCTCGACCTCAACCCGGCCGGCCAGACGCCGGTGCTCGTCGAGGAGCAGAAGGGGATCGTGCTCATCGATTCCAAGGCGATCTGCGAATATTTCGAGGAGACGGTCGACCGCTCGCCGATGATCGCCGGCGGCGCCGCGGCGCGGGCGGAGGTGCGCCGGCTGGTCGCCTGGTTCGATGAGCGGCTGTATTCGGAGGTGGTCGAGCCGCTGATGGTCGAGCGGATGCGCAAGCGGCTCGTCAGCCGCGACCCGCCCGACACGCGCGTGCTGCGCGAGGCGATGAAGACGGCCAACGCGCATATGGACTATATCGACTACCTCCTCGACCACCGCCGCTGGCTCGCGGGGCCGGTAGTCAGTCTCGCCGATCTCACCGCCGCCGCGCACCTCTCCGTCGCCGACTATCTCGGCGGGATCGACTGGCGCGGGCACAAGCAGACCAAGGACTGGTATTCGGTGATCAAGTCCCGCCCCAGCTTCCGGCCGCTGCTCGGGGAGCGAATGGAAGTGATCTCCCCGCCCACCCACTACGACAAGGTGGATTTCTGACGGGTCAGGTCCGTTTCGCCGTCACGAAATAGTTGAGGCTCTTGTTCTCGCTGAGGTGAAAGCCGCGCGCCGGGCCCCAGGCGAGGCCGGTGCAATCGACGACTTCGAGGCCGGCGTCCGTCAGCAGCGCGCACAGCTCCTCGGGGCAGAGGAGCTTCTCCCAGTCGTGGGTGCCGCGGGGGATGCCGCCGACGCGCTCCCCGAGCGTGATCAGCATCAGCCGCGACCAGGCGGTGCGGTTCGGAGTCGACAGGATGAGCAGGCCGTCGTCGGCGAGGGCGTCGGCAAGGCCGTGGACGAAGGCGCGCGTGTCCGCGACATGTTCGACCACCTCGAGCGAGGCGACGAGGTCGTAGGGCCCGGTCAGCGCCTCGACGCTGCCGACGCGATAGTCGATCGTCAGCCCCTGCCCCGCCGCATGCTCGCGCGCCGCGGCGATGTTCTCGGGCGCGGGATCGACGCCCGTCACCTCGGCCCCGAGGCGGGCGAGCGGCTCGGCGAGCAGCCCCGCACCGCAGCCGACGTCGGCGGCCTTGCGGCCGCTCAGCGGCTTCAGGTTGCATTCGTCCAGCCCCCAATGCTGGTCAAGCCGGTCCCGCATGTAGGAAAGGCGCACCGGGTTCAGCTTGTGGAGCATCGCCGACGAGCCGTTCGGATCCCACCAGCCTCCCGCCATGCGCCCGAAATGCTCGGCCTCGCGCCGGTCGATCATGGTGCCGGTCGGTTCGGGTGCCAAAGCCATAGCGCCTCTTCCTCTGCCGCGGCCGCCGACGGCCATCGTCCCCAGCGCTGCAGCGCCGAGACCACGCCGTCAACAACTCACTCTGGGCGGCCGACGATCCGCACCCGCCGGTTCCGCTGGTCGAAGGTCACGGTGTAATTGGCGAGAAAGCCGGCGCCGAGGTTGATGTTGTCGTGGATCTCATTGAACCGGACGGTGGGGTTCGCCAGCTCGTGCTCGCCGACGCGGAGGTTGCCGCGCAGCTGCACCTCGCTGACCTGGAATTCGTTGCTGATCGTTCGACCCGTGCCTACCACCCGCGGCTCGCCGATGCGGGGAAGGCTCTGCGCCAGCGCCTGAGGGAAGGTGATCGCGTTGGTGTCGCCGGAGTCGATGTCGGCGGCGAGCCGGTATCCTCCCATAGTCATCTCCACGATGGGTGTGTCGTAGGGGGCCTCATAGTCCAAGATCGTCTTGCCGTCGGCGGGCGGCAGCGCCCCGCGCGCGATGCGCACTCTCTTGCCGATGAAATCGAGGGTGAGGAGATGGTTCTCGAAAAGATTGTAGCCGAGGATGCCCGCGATCGGCGGGAGCGTCGCCGAACGATTATAGTCGCGGCTGAGCGCCGGCACCTGGCGGAACTCGAGCCCGCCGACGGAAAGACGGTCGAAGATCACGCGGTCGAGCTGCCGGTTGTTGCGCCCCGATCCATCGCCACTCAGATCCTGGCCGACCGTGGCCAGGCCGAGCTCGCGCACCAGCGACGCGTCCGCTCGCGCCTGCCCCTGGCCGCCGGTATCGATCAAATAAAGGTAGGGCCCGCGTCCGTTCACCATCACGTGGACCGCGGGCGATGTGCCCCGGAACAGCATCGGCACGTCGGCGACGACCTTGCCGGCGGCCCGGGCATGCTTCACCGGCGCCAGGGCAAGCAGGACGAAAAGAAGAAAACGGAATGCAAGGCTCATCTCGGGCTCCTTCGAACTGCCGAAGGATCGCAGCCGGATGCAGCCCTGTCTTGAACGCAGGAAGCCTCGCAGCAGCAGCTTCGCTTGCCACGACGATGGCTGCTTCCTAAGAACCGCCCGCCCTTCCACGGTCACCGCCCGTTGGAGGCGGATTTCACGATCGGGCGACAAAGCATGGACCATTTCGAGCGCCGCGGGGGCGTGCTCCATTGCGAAGACGTGCCCCTGCCGGACATTGCCGAGGCAGTCGGGACGCCCGTCTACGTTTATTCCAGCGCGACCATGCTGCGCCACGTCGAGGTGTTCCAGGCCGCGCTCGAGCCGATCCCCGATCCGCTGATCGCCTATGCTGTCAAGGCGAACCCCAATGCCGCCGTGCTGGCGACGCTCGCCCGGGTCGGCCTCGGCGCCGACGTGGTCTCGGGCGGCGAGTACCGGCGGGCGCGGACGGCGGGAATCCCGCCGGAGAAGATCGTCTTCTCGGGCGTTGGCAAGACGGAAGCCGAGATGGCGCTGGCGCTGGAGGGCGGCGTCTACCAGTTCAACCTCGAATCGGTGGCCGAAGCGGAAATGCTGTCGCGGGTCGCCTGTGCGATGGCGCAACGGGCGCCGGTCGGCTTCCGCGTCAACCCGGACGTGCGCGCAGAGACCCACGCCAAGATCACAACCGGCGCCGCCGAGAACAAATTCGGGGTTCCGATCGGCGACGCGCACACGGCCTATGCTCGCGCCGCCGAGCTGCCCGGGCTTTCTCTGCAGGGCGTCGCCGTCCACATCGGCAGCCAGCTCACCGACCTCGCGCCGCTGGAATCCGCATTCGGCAAGGTCGGCGAGCTGATCAGGCAACTCAAGACGCGCGGTCACGACATCCGGATCGCAGATCTGGGCGGCGGCCTCGGCGTCCCGTACGATCCGGCGGCGCCGCTGCCGCCCAGCCCGGAGGAATATGGCGATATGGTGCGCCGCATCGCCGGCAACTGGGGCGTTCGGCTGGTGTTCGAGCCCGGCCGGCTGCTGGTCGGCAATGCTGGCGTCCTCCTCACCCGGGTCATCCGGGTGAAACCGGGCGCCGTCCACCCCTTCCTGATCGTCGATGCCGCGATGAACGACCTGATGCGACCCGCCCTCTACGACGCCTGGCACGCTATCGACGCCGTCGCTCCCCACGGCGGCCGGATGACGGCCAACGTCGTTGGGCCGGTCTGCGAAACCGGCGACACCTTCGCCACCGCGCGCGAGATCGACTCGGTGGAGGGCGGCGACCTCGTCGTCTTCCGCACCGCCGGCGCCTATGCGGCGGCGATGTCCAGCACCTACAACAGTCGCCCGCTCACGCCGGAGGTGCTGGTGGACGGCGACCGCTGGGCGGTGGTCCGGCCCCGGGTCGACATCGAGCGGCTAATCGCGGCGGACAGGGTTCCGGAGTGGCTGGCCTGAGCTGTTGCCGGGCCATCACCGCGCTCGCACCTTCGGTGAACCAGTGGAGCTACGGGGAGGACGGTCCAGCCGCGCTTGCGGCTGCTTATGCCTTCGGCGTGGCGCGCAACCACCCGTTCGCCGACGGCAACAAGCGTACCGGCTGGGTGCTGGCGCGCCTGTTTCTCGCCCTCAACGGGCACGAGCTTCGCTTCACGCCGGAGGATGCCATCAGGGCGATGCTCGCCCTCGCTGCCGGCGAGCTCAGCGAGCAGGAGATGGCGGACTGGTTCCGGCAGCGCCTCACCCACTAGTGTGGATCGGTCTCTGCTTTCGGCCTCGCTCAGAATCGGCGCTGCCGCAGCAGCGCGAGACGGCTATGCACTGCCCATGGACGAGGCGAAATTCGGGATCGAGGCGGAATATGCGCTGATCCGGCCGGACGGCAGGTTCGCCGATTTCACCAACACGGACTATGCGGAGGTGCGGCCGATCATCGACGCGCTGCCCGATTACCGCCATCCGGAGCTGCGGGTCGGCGACGCCGGGATCCGGGTGAAGAACTGGTACGTCGAGGGTGATGAGCGGTTCGACGAAGCCGGCGGTTCGACCGGAATGACGTTCAAGGGCATCGAAATCCGGACGCCGGTCTCCCCCACCATTGCTGGGAGCGTAGACACCCTGAAGACCCTCCGATCGATGCTCGATGCCGAGATCAAGGCGCGAGGCTGGTCCTTCGCGGCCATCGGCTTCAATCCCTGCACCGCCTCCTACGAACCGGCCTATGCGGAATGGGAACGGGAGTTTCACGCCTCCCATGTCGCGCACCGGCTCCCCGAGATATCCACGTTGAGCTACGGGCCCGACCTCAACTTCTCGCGCAGCAGCGCCTCTCCCCAAGAGGTGCTGGAGACTGTCCGACGACTGACCTATTACAGCGCCTACATCGTCCCCTTCTCATTCAGCTCGCCCTTCGTGAGCGGGACGCTCTGGAAGGGCCTCTCCCACCGCACCTACCGGAGAACCGGCCCGCGCCCCGCTGCTCTCGCCCATTTGGCGGGCGTGCATGATCATCCTCTCGTCAAGGAAGCGGATCCTCCCTCGCAGCATTTGCGCATCGAGTTCAAGGCGTTCGACATGATCGACGACGACCGCCTCCTGGCCGAGCTCTTCCACCTCGTTGTGGGCATTTCGATCGCCGATCAACGAGAGCTGCCCGGGCGCGCGGACGCTCCGGACCAGCAGCTCCATCAGAAGGTCGCGCTCTCAGGGTTCGATAACGATGGTGTCCGCGAACTGGCAGGCCGCGTTGTGGCGGCGGCGAAGGATGCGCTGCGCGCGTCGGGATACGCCCGGGACCTGCCGCTGGTGGAAGAGATGCTCGCCGCGCGGCGAACGCCTGCCCACCGCATGCGTGAGCGCTTCATTCGCACGGGATCCTTCTTCGATTGAGGGGGACCCCGGCTCCTCCCCGCCTTGCCTTGACCCGGCGCCGTCCCTAAGCGCGGGCCCCGATGGCGCGTATCGTGATGAAATTCGGCGGCACTTCGATGGCGGGGATCGAGCGGATCCGCCATGTCGCCGGCCTCGTGAAGGCCGAAGTGCAGGCGGGGAACCAAGTGGCCGTCGTCGTCTCGGCGATGGCGGGCGAGACCGACCGGCTCGTCCAGCTCTGCCGCGAGGCCGCTTCCCTCTACGACCCGCGCGAATACGACGTGGTGGTCGCCAGCGGCGAGCAGGTGACCAGCGGCCTCCTCGCCATCACCCTCCAGGGGATGGGCCTTAACGCCCGCTCCTACATGGGCTGGCAGCTGCCGATCCGGGCCAGCGGCCATGCCGCCGCCCTCATCGATCATATCGAGGCCGACGTGCTCGAGCGCGTGTTCGAGCAGGGGGGCATCGCCGTCATCCCGGGCTTCCAGGGCGTCACGGCGGCCGGCGACGTCGCGACGCTCGGCCGCGGCGGATCCGACACCTCGGCGGTGGCGCTCGCGGCGGCGATGAAGGCGAACCGCTGCGACATCTACACCGATGTCGACGGCGTCTACACCACCGATCCGCGCATCGTGCCGCGGGCGCGCAAGCTTCCCGTCGTCACCTATGAGGAGATGCTGGAGCTGGCGAGCGTCGGCGCCAAGGTGCTCCAGACCCGCTCCGTTGGCCTCGCCATGCGCGAGAACATGCCGATCCGCGTACTCTCCTCCTTCGACGACAGGCCGGGAACGATGGTCGTCGGCGAGGAGGCAATCGAGGAATTCCAGATGGAACGCAAAGTCATCACCGGCATCGCCTACGACAAGAACGAGGCGATGGTGACCCTGACCGGCCTGCCCGACCGGCCCGGCATCGTGGCGGCGATCTTCGGCCCACTCGCCGAAGCGAACATCAATGTCGACATGATCGTGCAGAGCGTGCCGGAGCCCGGCGATAAGAGCGGCCTGACCTTCACCGTCCCGGCCGCGTCCCTGGCGCAGACCCGCGATGTGCTGGAGCGGGTGCGAACCGAGATGGGCTTCGACGAGATCATCACCGACACCAATATCGTCAAAGTGAGCGCGGTGGGCGTCGGCATGCGGTCCAACGCCGGCATCGCCGCGCAGATGTTCCAGGCGCTCGGCCAGCGCGGCATCAACATCATGGCGATCACCACGTCCGAGATCAAAATCTCGGTGCTGATTGCGGAGGAATATACCGAGCTCGCGGTCCGTGTCCTCCACACCGCCTACGGTCTCGATGCGGATGAGGAGGCGGCGGCGTGAGCCTGAAGCCCCTCCACTTGAGGGGAGGGGCTGGGGTGGGGCCTGTCAGCGAGCGGAAAAGGGCGACACAATGAACCAGACGACAAGCCCTACCCCCGGCCCCTCCCGTGAAGGCTTGGGGGGAAGCGACGGCCACGACCGCCTCCAGCGCCTGATGAAGCGTGGCACCGACTTCCTCGGCTGCGAGGTGGCGATCCTCGGCGGGGCGATGAGCTGGATCTCGGAGCGCAACCTCGTCTCCGCACTCTCGAACGCGGGCGCCTTCGGGGTGATCGCCTGCGGGGCGATGACACCGGAGCTGCTCGACACCGAGATCGGCGAGACGAAGGCGCGGACGCAGAAGCCGTTCGGCGTCAACCTCATCACCATGCACCCGCAGCTCTCCGAGCTGATCGACGTCTGCGCGAAGCATCAGGTGAGCCACGTCGTCCTGGCCGGCGGGCTGCCGCCGCCCGGCTCGATCGACCGCATAAAGCGCAACGGTGCGAAACTGATCTGCTTCGCTCCAGCGCTGGCGCTGGCGAAGAAGCTGATCCGTTCCGGCGTCGACGCGCTCGTCATCGAGGGAATGGAAGCGGGCGGCCATATCGGCCCGGTCTCGACCTCGGTGCTCGCGCAGGAGATCCTGCCGCCGCTTGCCGCCGACACTCCCATCTTCGTCGCCGGCGGCATCGGCCACGGCGGCCTCATCGCCGGGTATCTGGAGATGGGCGCTGTGGGCGTGCAGCTCGGCACCCGCTTCGTCTGCGCGCACGAGTGCATCGCCCATCCCAATTTCAAGAAGGCCTTCATCCGCGCCTCGGCCAGAGACGCCATCACCAGCGTACAGATCGACCCGCGGCTGCCGGTCATCCCGGTCCGCGCCATCAAGAATCGCGAGATGGAGAGCTTCGCCGCCAAGCAGCGCCAGGTGGCCGAGCTCCTCGACCGCGGCGAGGTCGAGATGGCCGAGGCGCAGCTCCAGATCGAACATTATTGGGCCGGCGCGCTGCGGCGGGCGGTGATCGAGGGCGACGTCGAGAGCGGCTCGGTGATGGCGGGCCAGTCGGTCGGCATGGTCAAGGAGGAGGCGCCGGTCACCCAAATCCTGCGCCAGCTCGTCGACGAAGCCGCCCACGCGCTGGAGCGCCGCTCGACCTAGCCCGCTGGGCGGTTCGCCTCGATACGCGTAGCAGCGCGTGGTCGCGACCGTACACGTCGCGCTGGAAGGCGATGCCGCCGTCCCTGGGCACCGCCGTCAGATAGGTGATGTAGACCGGCACCGGCTGCGGCAGGTCGACGCGCTGCTCCGGGGTGCCGCTCGCGCCCGCGGTCACATCGCGTCCGAAGAGCCAGCGCGACAGGCGCCGCGCATCCTCGACGCGGACGCAGCCGGAGCTGCGGCGGCGGTCGGCGGCGGCGAACAGGTGCCCGTCGGGCGTGTCGTGCAGGTAGATGCCGAGGCGGTTGGGGAACATGAACTTGACCGCGCCCATCATATTGTCGCCGCCGGGAAGCTGCCGCACGCGCAGCCGCTGCGCGCCGGAGGCGACGGCGCGCCAATCCACCTCCTCCGGCGTCAGCACCCGGGGATTCGGGCTGAAGTCCGACAGCAATTCCAGCCGCTCGCGCTGCAGGTAGCCGGCATCGCCCCCGAGCACCCGCGGCGCCACCTTGTCGCGCACGAGATCGGGCGGGATGTTCCAATAGGGGTTGACGACGGCAAAACGCACCAGCGCAGCCATTTCGGGCGTCTGCATCCCGTTCTTTCCGACCACCACCTTCATCGAGTCCGTCGCGCGGCCGTTCTCGAACATCCACAGCCGCGCGCCGGCAGTGTCGACGAGGATGAATCGCCGCCCCGGATCGGCCGGCAGCGCCCGCGCCCGTTCGATATTGGCGAGGATGACCCGCTCCCTGTCCGGGTCTGCGCCGCGGGCGCGGAGCCCGGCAAGGCCGTTGCGCAGGCCCTCGTAGAGCGGGTTCATCCGCCGCACCGCCTCCAGGTGGCGCGCCAGCGATGGCGCGGCGGCCGCTTCCGCGAGCAGCCGGCGGCGATCGGGCGAGGCAGGCACCAGTTCGGGATCCACGAAGAGCATGTCGGGCCGGCCGCGGGGCTGATGAAGATCGCGCACGTAGGCGGAATAGCCTTGCGACAGCAGGAGCTCGGCGCGGGCGAGTGCTTGCGTCTGTCCGCTTTGTGCTGCGACGACCGCCGCCTTGATCTCGTCCACGCCGTAGTCCTGGGGCTCCAATCCGTCGGAGCGGGCGCCGGTCAGTATGTCCACCAATCGCCGTCCCTCTGCGGACAGCGCCTGGCCGGAAGTCCAGAGCGGGCGGAAATCCCGGGCCGCATAGAACGAGACAATGTCGGGCGGAGCCGCCGCGCGGGTGAGGGTGGCCTCGAACGACGCGCCGGCCGCGCTGTGAGCGCCAGTGCCCCCGCCGCCGCATGCGGACAGCGTCAGGATAAGTGACGCGACGGCAAGCCAGCCGGCCAGAGATTTCGCCCTGGCCGGCCGCTCTTGCCGTAGCGCAGTCGCCGGAGCCTCTCGGCTCCCGCGATCAGGCCCGATCAGCCGCGCTCTCCGGCCGCGGCATAATCGCCGCCGCCGCCGCCGCCGCCGCCGCCACCGCCAGCGCCAGCGCCAGCGCCGCCAGTGCCGCCATAGCCGCCGCCCGACATGCTGCCGGCGCCGCCCATGCCGCTGCCACCGCCGCCCATGTCGGCTCCGGTGCCGCCGCTACCGCCGGTGCCGCCGGTGCCGGTTCCACCCGTGCCGCCGGTGCCGCCGTTCCAGGAGCCGCCCGTGCCGCCGGTCCCGCCGGCGCCCGTGCCACCGGTGCCGCCCATGCCGGTGCCACCCATGCCGGTGCCCCCGGTGCCGGTGCCCCCGGTGCCGGCCGTGCCGGTACCGCCGGCGCCACCAGTCTGGCCGCTGCCGTAAGCTTCACCGCCGGTGCCGCCGGTGCCGCCGCCATAGGCGCCGCCCGTCGTTCCACCGGTTGCGCCGCCGGTCGTGCCGCTGGCGCCGCCGGTCTGGCCCCCGCTCATTCCGGAGTCGCCCGTCGTGCCGCCGGTCGTGCCGGTGCCGCCCGTCTGCGCGATGGCGACGGACGCGAGCAGGGCAACTGAGGCCGCTCCCGCGATCAGGATATTTCGTTTCATATGTGGGCTCTCCTCTGCCACTGGGACGGAACGCTGAACGGCAGGTAAACGACCGCCGTTCCTTCAGCCCGGCTCTAGAGAAAAACGCACTGGCGCAAGTTGAGCTAAAGTATAATCTCTATTATTATCTGCAGTTAATCTTCAGCTCCAGTCGACATCTGCCACCGGCGCAAAGACCTTTGCGGCCTCGACGATGTCGGCCAGCTCGACCGGCGAGTCGAGCGGATCCTCGTCGAGCTCGGTGACCCGGTTGAGGCGCTTCTGCCATTTGCGAAGCGCGTCGACATAGGGGACGAAGGGCACGCGCATCATCGCTCCGTCGGGAAGCCGCTCGACATCGGCGATGCCGTTGTGGAGCCACTCGCCGGTGTGCCAGTCCGGCATGTCGACGGCAGGGAACATGCAGACGCCGTGGAGGTCGACGCCGCGGTTCACCGCCGCCAGGCATTCGCCGACCACGTCGTTCAGCCAGTCGGGCCGGCCGCCTTTGAGGCCCGACGTCTCGGCGACGATCACCGGCCGATTGTAGCGTCTCCAGCCTTCCTCGATGAGGTCGCACAGCGGTCGGATGCGCGGGTCGCCGGGCTCGAGCGCGGCATGCGGGCCCTCGGGGCGGTATTCCATCTGGCCGAAGCTGTAATTGTTGAAGCCGACGATATCGAGCAGCTCGGGGCTGCCGCCGGCTTCGGGATGGCGCAGCCCGCCGATCACGTCGAAGGCGAAGAAGGCGTCTTCGCAGCTCTCGCGGCGGGCGGCCTCGGCGAAGTCTGGCCGGTCGAGCGGCGGCACGACGTGGATCAGCGGATCGATGTGGACCATCCGCGCATCGGGTATGACCTCGCGTATCGCCTTCACACCGGCGATGTCGGCGCGCGCCATGGCGAGGGTCAGGCGGCGGCGGCTCTCCCGGCCCTTCCCGAAAGGCGCCGCCCACGCCCATTCTCCGGCCATGTAGCCGAAGAAGGTGATCTCGTTCATCGGGGTGAAGAAAAAGGGGCCGTGCGGCTGGCGGGCGAGGACATGCTCCGCCGCGGCCCGTGCGTAGGCGGCGAACCGCGCGGCGAAATTCTCGTCGAACGGGTCGGCGTCGTCGGGGTAGCCGTAATGGCACAGGTCCCAGATCGGCAGGACGCGGTTACGCCGCTGCGCCGTCAGGAACGGCTCGATCGCCGAGAAGTCGTAGATCCCGCCGCCCTTGTCCACCAGCGGCCAGGGAATGCCCTCGCGCGCGACGCCGATTCCCAGCGAGCGGAGCAAGGCATAATCCTCGTCCGCATGCTCGCGGTGGCGGGTCTCGTCGCAGAGGTCGCGGCGGCCCACGTCCTTCCACCAGAAGGTGGAGCATTCGAACCCCGAGAGGAAGAAGGTGGGAAAGATCCCCGGCTTTTGTGCCATGGGACCTATACGCACGACCGCGGCGGGGGGCTCCGGGGGAGCGCCCAATGCGTTGCGCGCCAATTGGATCGCCGGGGCTATTCTGATAGCGCAGACGGCGATGGCCACCTCCTCCGCCAGTTCCGCCCGCGAAATCCTGACCGGCCTTCACGACGTGATGGCCTCGCGCGCGAGCGCGCAGGCGAAGCTCAACAAGGTCGTGAAGATCATCGCCGAGGCGATGGAGAGCGAGGTCTGCTCGATCTACCTGCTGCGCGACGGCGTGCTCGAGCTGTTCGCCACGGTGGGCCTCAACCAGAGCGCCGTCCACGTCACCAAGCTGGCAATGGGCGAAGGGCTTGTCGGCACGATCGCCAGGAACGTCGCGGTCCTCAACCTCGCCGAGGCGGAGAGCCACCCCGAATTCGCCTACCGGCCGGAGACGGGGGAGGAGATGTTCCACAGCTTCGCCGGCGTGCCGATCGTGCGGCGGGAACGGGCGATCGGAGTCCTCGCCGTCCAGCATTCCGACCCACGGGCCTATGCCGACATCGAGATCGAAGCGCTGCAAACCGTCGCCATGGTGCTTTCCGAGCTGATCGCCAATGCCGGCCTCGCCGACAAGGCGAGCAGCACGGCGACGGTGCGCGACGACAGCCCGGTCCGACTCACCGGCCTGAAGCTCGTCACCGGAATGGCGAGCGGCCACGCCGTCTACCACCAGCCGCGCATCCTGATCGAGCATACGGTCGCCGAGGACACCGAGGCCGAGCGCCACCGCGTCTACTCCGCGTTCCGCAAGATGCGCGAGCAGATCGACCATATGGCGAGCCTCGCCGAGTTCGGCACCGCCGGCGAGCACCAGGACATTCTCGAGACCTACAAGATGTTCGCCTATGACGAGGGCTGGTCGCGGCGGATCAACGAGGCGATCGACAGCGGCCTCACCGCCGAGGCCGCGATCGAGCGGGTGCGGCAGCGCATGCAGATGCGCATGCGCGACATCGACGATCCGCTGCTTCAGGAGCGGATGCACGACCTCGACGATCTGTCGAACCGGCTGCTGCGCATCGTCTCCGGCCAGCTCGGCACGGCGGCGCAGATGGGCCTGAGGAGCGATGCGATCCTCATTGCCCGCAATCTCGGCCCGGCCGAATTGCTCGAGTACGACCGGCGGCGGCTGAAGGGGGTGATCCTCGAGGAGGGGTCGCTCACCGCCCACGTGACGATCGTCGCCCGCGCAATGGGCCTGCCGATGCTGGGCCGGGTCCGCTACGTGCGGCAGATGATCGGAGACGGCGATCTCGTCCTCCTCGACGGCAGCGAGGGCGTCGCCTTCGCCCGCCCCGCGCCGACCGTGGAGGAAGCGTTCAAGGCGAAGCTCCTCGTCACGCAGAAGCGCCGCGCCGAATTCGCTGCGTTGCGCGAGGCGCCGCCGGTGACGAAAGACGGCGCGCGGATACAGGTGATGGTCAATGCGGGCCTGCGGGACGATGCCGCGGCGCTAAACCTGCTCGGCGCCGATGGGATCGGCCTATTCCGCACAGAGTTCCAGTTCCTCGTCTCCGCCACCCTCCCCCGCCGCGAGAGCCAGCAGCGCCTCTACCGCTCGGTGCTGGACGCGGCGGGAGACAAGCCGGTGATCTTCCGCACCGTCGATATCGGCGGCGACAAGGCCCTGCCCTATCTCGACGCCGGCCACGACAGCGACGAGGAGAATCCGGCGATGGGCTGGCGCGCGCTGCGCCTGGCGCTCGACCGCGACGGCCTGATGAAGGCACAGGCGCGGGCGCTGCTCGAAGCCGCGGCGGGGCGCGAGCTCAACATCATGTTTCCGATGGTGTCGGAGCCCTGGGAGTTCGACGAGGCGAAGACGATCGTCGAGCAGCAGCGCGAATGGCTCGGCTCCCGGCGCAAGCTGATGCCGAGCCGGATCAATTACGGCGCGATGCTCGAAGTCCCCGCCCTCGCCGAGACCCTCGACCTCCTGCTGCCCAAGGTCGATTTCCTGTCGATCGGCACCAACGACCTCACGCAATTCCTGTTCGCGGCCGACCGCGCCCACCCGCGCCTGGCTGAGCGCTACGACTGGCTGTCGCCCGCGATCCTGCGCTTCCTCAGGCGGATCCTGAAGGAAGCTGCGGCGGCCGGCGTGCCGGTCGGCGTCTGTGGCGAGATGGGCGGCCGCACATTGGAGGCGATGGCGCTGATCGGGATCGGCGTCGAACGCCTTTCGATCACGCCGGTCGCCGTCGGGCCGATCAAGGCGATGATCCGCTCGCTCGACCGCGCCGCCCTGACGCCCGTCCTGGAAGAGTTGCTCGCCCGCCCCCCGGCGGACATGCGCGAAGCTCTCAGCCGCTGGGCGGAGGAGAACTCGGTGTCGGTCGGCTAGACGGGCCGCGTCTCTCCGCCGATGGGCGGAGTGGCGCTCCGGTTGACATTGCGGGCCGCTCCGGTGTCATTGGCCGCAGGCGAGGCGATGGGCTCCGGCGGAGCGGGGACGGTTGATGGTCAAACAGGATCAGCAGGTGGTTGCCGACGTGCCGACGGTCGGCGAGCGGCTCCGCGCCGCCCGCAAGGCCAAGCGCCTGAGCCTCGACGATGTCGCGCGCCAGACGCGGATTCCCATCCGCCACCTTGAACATATCGAACGCGGCGAGTGGGACGCCCTGCCCGCGATCACCTACAGCGTCGGCTTCGCCCGTTCCTACGCGAGCGCGGTGGGGCTGGACGGGCCGGCGGTCGGCGCGGAGCTGCGCGAGCAGCTCGGCGGCGGCGGCGGGATTCGCAACAGCGGCGCCCCCTCGGTGGCCCATTACGAGCCGGCCGATCCGGCGCGGGTCCCGCCGCGCCCCCTCGCCATCGCGACGATCGTCCTCGTCGTCCTGCTGGTCGGCGGCTACATGGTCTGGCGCAGCAGCGCCGTGGGGGATTCGCCGGCCGACGCGGCGCTCGAGCAGATCGAGGCCCCGGCCACGGCCCCGCATGCCACGCCGCAGCGGCCGCCCGGCCCGGCCGCCGCGGCCCCGGCTGCCGCCAACGGCCCGGTGGTGCTGACGGCCGCGCAGGAAGTCTGGCTTCGGATCTACCAGAAAGGCGGCCCGAAGCTCTACGAAGGCACCTTGAAGGCCGGCGAGCACTACGAGGTTCCCGCCGCCGCGCAGGCGCCGCTGATCCTCACCGGGCGCCCCGACGCGATCCAGGTGACGGTCGGCGGGCGGCCGATCCCGCCGCTGGGCGCGCCGCAGAAGACGATCGCCGACGTGAGCCTCAGGCCGGCCGATCTCGTCGCCCGCCTGCAGCCAGGTGCCGCACCGGGCCCGCAGCCCGGCGGCGTCACGCGCTAGGCGCTTAATCCTGGCGACAGACGGCGGCCGATACTGTACGTTCGGTGAGGTGGGAGTAGCGGGGATATAGTCATGCGTTTTCAAATCCTTGGGCTCGCCTTGATGGCGAGCGTCGCGATGCCGGCGGCCGCGCAGCGGACCGACTCCATCGATCGGCGGGTGAACCGCCTCGAGCAGGAGATGCGCGCGGTGCAGCGCCGCGTCTTTCCGGACTCCGAATCGCCCTATGTCGGGCCGGAGATCGGCGGCGGGCCGGCGCGCCCGCTGGATCCGGCGGGCGTCCCCGCGACCAGCGCGGTCACCGACCTCACCGAGCGGGTGGACTCTCTCGAAGGGCAGCTGCGCGAGCTCACCGGCCAGGTCGAACAGAATTCGAACCGGATGCGGCAGATGGAGGAGGCGTTCAACCGCTTCCGCGAATCCGCAGGCTCGCGGCTTGAAGCGCTCGAGCGCCCCGCCCCGACCACACCTGAGCCCAGCCCCGCCGCCGACGAACCGCCCCCGGCCGATCCGCCCGGCGGCGCCGCACCGGTCGTCGACCCCGCCGAAGCGGCCTACAATGCCGGCTTCCGGCTGTGGGAGCAGAAGCGCTACGCCGATGCGCAGCGCACGCTCGAAGACGCCGCCAAGCGGTACCCGAAGAGCCGTTGGGCGAGCTGGGCGGCGAACCTCGCCGGCCGCGCCTATCTCGACGGCGGCAAGCCCGCCAACGCGGCCAAGCTGTTCCTGTCGAACTATCAGGCGAATCCGAAGGGCGAGCGCGCGGCGGACAGCCTGTTCTTCCTCGGCCAGGCGCTGATGGCCCTCAAGAAGCCCGCCGACGCCTGTAAGGCCTATGACGAGCTGCAGGACGTCTACGGGGAGACCATCCGCGACTATCTGAAGCAGCGCCTCCCCGCCGCCCGGACCGCGGCGCGCTGCGACTGAACGCGGCGCCGAGATTTACGGACCGCGGGGCGGCTCCTGCCGACTCTCCAGGGCCTCGGCCCGCTGATCACATTCCTTTGCCATGTCGAGCAGGCTCTGCGCGACGTCGCCGCTGGTGATCCGCGCTGCCAGCCAGCGGCAGCGTTGCGCCTCGTTTCGCAGGAATTCCGCGTCGGTCATGGCTCGCCACGGCGCCGCCCGACCCCGGCGGCGCCTCCTCTTCCGACTGGGTGTGAATTGTAATCGCACGGCGATTCGCGGCGTTGCCGCCGTTCCTGCTGCGTAGCGTCATCCCGTTCACGGCGCACGACGTTACGCTCGCGACATCTTCGTTCCGCAAGCGCGCGAGAATGCGTAAGTTCGCACCATGGAGCCTTCGCCTCCCGCCCATCGCGTCGAGCGCTTCCGCTGCGCCCTCGCCGGCCTCTGGTCCAACGCGGACGGGCGCATCGGCATCGCGGTTTCGGGGGGACCCGACAGCCTGTCGCTGCTCCTCCTCGCCGACGCGGCGCTGCCGGGCCGCATCGAGGCGGCGACCGTCGACCACCGGCTCCGCCCCGGAAGCGCGGCGGAGGCGGAATTCGTGGCACGAATTTGCGAGCGCCGAACCGTCCCGCACCGAACCCTCACCGTCGAAACGCCGCCCGAGGGCAGCGTTCAAGCGGCGGCACGGGCGCTTCGCTACCGGCTGCTCGCACAGTGGGCACAGGAGCGCGGCCTTTGCGCCATCGCCACCGCGCACCATGCCGATGACCAGGCAGAGACGCTGCTGATGCGGCTGTTGCGGGGATCGGGTCTCGGCGGGCTCGCCGGCATCCGCGCCGTACATTCCGCCGGGGGCGTTCCCGTGGTGCGCCCCTTGCTCGCGTGGCGGCGGGCTGAGCTGGAGGAGGTCGCCAAGGCGGCAGAAATCGCTCCGATCTCAGATCCCAGCAACGACGACGAGCGATACGACCGCAGCCGAATCCGCCGGCGGCTGCGGGAAAACCCATGGCTCTCCCCTGAGCCGCTGGCCCGTAGCGCCGCAGCGCTCGCCGAGGCCGAAGCGGCGCTGGAGTGGAGCGTCGACAGAGTGTGGGGCGAGCGCGTCCGCCGCAATGGGAGCGGTTACGACCTCGATGCGCGCGCCCTCCCTCAGGAGCTGCGCCGCCGCCTCGCCCTCAGGATTCTCGCAGCCTTGGGGGCGGAAGCGCCGCGCGGTGAGGCGCTGCAGCGCCTTCTGGGCGCGCTCGCCGCGGGCGGGACCGCGACGCTGGCCGGGGTCAAGGGCATGGGCGGGGAGACGTGGCGGTTCGAACCCGCTCCGCCGCGCCGCGCAAGCGCTCAGCCGGAATAGATAAGCGGCGCGATCGGAACCGGCTGCCCGTTCCTGCGCAGCTCGAGCCTCACCCTGGCCCGCGCCGCCGTGCGGCCGAGAGTTTGCCCGATCCGCACCCGGTCCCCGCGCTTGACCGCAAGGGAAGCGAGATCGGTGATGGTGGAGGTGAGGCCGCCGCCATGATCGATGATGACGATCGCGCCGTAGCCGCGGAACGGCCCGGCATAGGCGATGGTGCCGCCCGTCGGCGCCACCGCCTCCGAGGCGGCGCCGGTCTCCACGGTGACGCCACGCGCGTGGATGCCGGCGTCCGAGATTTCGCCCATCCCGGCAAGGAGCCGGCCCTGGACGGGGAGCAGATAGGCCGCCCTGTCGCGCCGGTCCGGCTGTGGGGGATTGACCGGGCGCGGCACGGGGCCGGGGAGCGCCGAGAGACGGCGCCGCACCTGCTCCTGGAATTCGCGCCGCTGCGAGAGCGCCGCCAGCTCCCGCGCTTCCTCGCCCAGCGCTAAAGCGCGGTCGGACTCGAACATCGCCGACTGCATCAGGCTCTGGGAACGGGCGCGCTGCTTCTGCTCGAACTGGGCAAGCGCCAGCTTGCGGCGGCGCAGATCCTCCTGGCCGGCCTTGAGCGCGGCCACGGCGCGTTCGGCCTGCTGTCGGAGCGCGTTGCCGCGCTCGACCTCGGCCCGCACCTCGGCCGTTCGGGCGCGGATCTCGGGCAGGGTCGAAGCGAGCAGGGCGCGGACGTGGACAACCTCATCGAGCGACCCGGGGCGGACGAGCGCAAGGCCGGGGGGGCGCCGCGCCATTGTCTGCAAGGCCGCTGTCAGCCGGATGAGCGGGCCCTGCTTTTCGGCGAGCCGCGCCCGCTGGCGTGCCCTGAGGCGCTCTATCAGCGCGATGCGCGTCCCCGCGGCGGTGATCTCCGCTTCGGCGGCCTCGATGCGTGCGGCGAAGGCGGCGGCGGCGGCACGCGCCTTGGCCGCCTCGTCGGTCGCGCGGTCCGCCTGCCGCTCGAGCAGCTCCGAGCGCCGCCGCGCCTCCTGCGCCTGACGCTTGGCGAGCTCGAGCGGGTTGGCCGCGGCGGGCTCCTCCGGCTGGGCGACCGCGAGCCCGCCGCCGGCGAGGGCGGTCAGCAGTGCAGCGATGAGAAGGCGGCGGCGCATCCCGCCTATCCTTCACGATGATAGGGGTGGTTCGCAAGGATCGAGGTGGCCCGCCACAATTGCTCGGCCAGCATCGCCCGGGCGAGAAGGTGCGGCCAGGTCGCCTTTCCGAAGGCGAGCAGGAGGTCGGCTTGGCGGCGGTCCTCGTCGGAGAAGCCGTCGGCGCCGCCGATCAGGAACCGCGCCTCGCGCCGGCCGTCGTCGCGCCACCGATCGAGCCGGCGGGCGAGCTCGGTCGAGCCGAGCTGATCGCCCTTTTCATCGAGAAGGATGAGGACGCCCTGCTCCGGGGGCGGAGGAGGACGTCCGCCGCTTTCAGGCAACTCGGTCACCTTGGTGGGCCAGGCGCACCGTTTCAGGTACCGCTCGACCAGCTCCGCCTCGGAGCCGCGGCCGATCTTGCCCCGCGCGACGATGTGGAGGAGCATCTCGACCGGCTCCGATCAGCGCGCGCACGGGCGCGGCGCGACAGCCGTCAGTGGCTCGCGCCGGCGGCGGCCCTGGCTCCGCTCTCGCCTTCGAACGCCCACATCCGCTCCAGGTTGTAGAAGCTGCGCACTTCCGGGCGGAACAAGTGGACGATCACGTCGTCGGCGTCGATCAGCACCCAGTCCGCGACCGGGAGGCCCTCGATGCGGACGTTGCGGCCGAGATCCTGCTTTATCCGCTCGGTGAGCTTTTGCGCCATCGACGCGACCTGGCGCGTCGAGCGGCCGGACGCGATCACCATGTGGTCGGCGATGTTGGACTTGCCCGTCAGCGGGATCGAGACGACGTCCTGGGCCTGATCGTCGTCGAGCGAGCGAAGCACGAGCTCATGCAGTGCTTCGACCGATTCGTGCGCTCCGTCCTGCGGCGGAGCCGGTGCGTTGGCTGGCAAACTGCCTCCTTAGGTCACAAGCCGCCGCGTTACGCCATCGCGCAGCGACTTCGGGTTGAACGAATAGGCTTTCGATTCGTGCCAGTTGCGGTCGGCGGCGCGGATGCCTGTGGCGGAAGTCGGGTCGGGCGGCAATCTCAGGAACACGAGTGCCGGCGGTCTCCACTTCGTCCAGTGCCGTGCCCCGGCTGCGGGCCGGACGAAGCGACGCAGCCAGCCCATGGCGCGTGCCGCATGGGCAGCCGCATCATATCCCGGCCGCGTAACGACCGCAATCGGAACCGTGCGGGCGATCTTGCGCCAGTCGCGCCAGCGGTGGAACTCGGCCAGGTTGTCGCCGCCCATCAGCCAGACGAAGCGTCGGCTCGGGAAGCGGCGGACCAGGCGGGCGAGCGTTTCGGCCGTATAGGGGCTGCCGAATTCGCGCTCGATTGCTGTTGAGCGGATGGGGAGCCGACGTGCCATGCGACGCGCCGCCGCGAGCCGCACGGGCAGAGGCGCCATACCCTTCCGCTCCTTCAGTGGATTGCCGGGCGAGACCAGCCACCACAGCTCCTCGAGGTCGAGCGCGCGAATGGCGGCGGCGCTCACCTTACGGTGGCCGCGATGGGCGGGATTGAACGAACCGCCGAGCAAACCCGTGCCCTTCACCGCGGCCGCCAATTCTGCGCCCCATGCATCACGCGGGCGACACGGAGACTCTCGCCATCGACGCGGTAGAGAAGGATGAACGGCGTGTGCGGCACCCGCCACTTGCGAGATACGCTCGTCTCGACCTTCGGCCCCATGCCGGAGCGTTCGGCGAGCAGGCGCGCGGCCGAGACCGCGCGGGCCGTCACTGCGGCGGCGAAGTCGGAACCGGGGGCGGTGTAATGCTCGGGAGTGCGAAGAAAGTCCGATTGCGCCCGCTTGGACCAGACGATCTTCATGCAGCGTCGGTGCGCCTCAGGCTCCGCACCCACTCCTCCATTTCCTCCTGGGTGAGGAAGTCGCCCCGGTCGATCGCGTTTTCGCCTTCCTGGACGAATTCGTGGAAGGCGATCTCCTCCTTCACATAGCGCTCGACCGCCTTGGCGATCAGCCAGGCGCGAGAGCGCTCCTGGATTTCGGAGAGGCGGGCGAGGCCGCCGAGGGTCTCCTCGTCGATACGGGCGGTGATCACATGCTGGCGTGTCATGATTCTCAGCATAGCTTATGTATACGTGCGCAGCAATTCGCCGGCACTCGACGCGCTCCACAGCTTGCGCCATTGTCGCGGCGATGGAGCCAGGGGGCGTCGACAGCAGCGGTGAAGCGACCGGAGGCGCGTGCCTCAACTGCGGCACGGCGCTCGCCGGTGCTTATTGCCACGCTTGCGGCCAGTCGGCGCATGTTCACCGCACGATTGGCGCCTGGTGGCACGACCTCGCCCACGGGGTGCTCCACTTCGAAGGGAAGATCTGGCGGACGCTCCCACTCCTGGCCTGGAAGCCCGGGGAGCTGACGCGGCGGTACGTCGAGGGGGAGCGGGCGCGGTTCATCTCCCCGCTCGCCCTTTTCCTGTTCTCCGTGTTCCTGATGTTCGCCGTCTTCAGCAGCGCGGGCGGCGGAACGCCGCAGGTGGACACCGACGTCAGCGCGGAGTTCGCGGCGGAAATCCGCCAGGGAGACGCCCGGATCGCCGCGCTGCAAGCGCAGCTGGACAAGGTGCCGGCGAGCGATCCCGGACGAGAGGCGCTGGAGGCCGAGCTCGCGCAGGCCGAGCGCGAGCAGGCGGCGATCCGCACCGCCGGAGGGAAGAAGCCGGAGCTCAACATCCTCTCCAAAACCGGTTGGGCGCGGCTCGACCACGGCGTCGAAAAGGCGGAGAAGAACCCCTCGCTGCTGCTCTACAAGCTGCAGAGCAACGGCTACAAATTCTCCTGGGCGCTGATCCTCATCTCCACGCCATTCCTGTGGCTGCTCCTCCTCCACCGCCGCCGGTACCGGGAGCAGTACCGGGTGTACGACCATCTCGTGTTCGTCACCTACTCGATCGGCTTCATGAGCCTCATCATGGTGATGTTCGTGCTGCTCCGCCTGATCGGTCTCGCGCCTCTTGCGAATCTGATGTTCGTGCTGGTGCCGCCGGTGCACATGTATCGGCAGCTGCGCGGTGCCTACGGCCTCACCCGTTTCGGCGCGGTGTGGCGGACGGCGGCCCTCATCGTCTTCGCGGCCGTCGCGCTGATGCTGTTCCTGGCCCTGCTGCTGGCGCTGGGGCTGCTCGGCTGATCAGCCGCGGCAGGGATATTTCCGCACGAGCAGGCTGCGCAGGCCGTCCTTGACCTGGATGCGGGGCCGCTGCTGGGCAGGGATGGCGCGGAAGTGGGCGAGCAGCTCCTTGCTGTCGAGTCCGCCCTTCTGCGGCGGGCAATAGGCGGCCTTGCGCCCGGCCTTCTGCGCCGCCAGCCGCTCGTTCCGGAGCTGCCCGGCCGCCGCCTGGACTTCGCCTTTCAGGGCTTTGTAGTCGCTCGAGAAGAGCGCCATCATGCCCTTCTTCTCGAGCGCGTCGGCCTTGGCGAGGAAGGTGGCGAGGTCCATCGCGTTCGCCCCGCCGAGCGGCAGCGCGAGCAGGACCGCGCCCAGCACAAGCTTCGTCTTCGTCATCAACCCCTCCTCCACGAACCGGCGGAAGGAAGCCTTGGGCGGCTGAACGCCGTGTGAACCCCGGTCAGGCGCCCTGCGGGGCGGGGCCGCCGATGCCGCCGCCGCGGGGACGGCGGGTGCTCGGGATCGACGAGCCCGCGGCCGGAATCAGCGGCCGGCGCGAATTCGGATCCTCGCGGCCGATATCCTCGCCGCGGATCGCCTTTTTCGATTCCTCCCCATTCAGCGTCTCATATTCGAGCAGCGCGGTGGCGAGGCGATGGAGCTCGTCGAGATTGTCGGTGAGGACCTTGCGAGCGGTCCCCTCGGCCTCCTCGATCAGCCGGCGCACCTCGGCGTCGATCATTCGCGCCGTCTCCTCGGAGACGTGCTGGTTGCGCGACACGCTGTGGCCGAGGAACACCTCCTCCTGGTTGTCGCGGTAGCGCAGCCAGCCGAGCCTCTCCGACATGCCATATTCCATGACCATGGCTCGGGCCATGTCGGTCGCCTGCTGGATGTCGTTCGACGCGCCGGTGTTGAGCTCGTCCTCGCCGTAGATCAGCTGCTCCGCGATGCGGCCACCGAAGCAGAGGGCGAGCCGCGCCTTCATCTGCTTCATCGTCATCGAATAGCGGTCCCGCTCGGGCAGGTTCCAGGTCACGCCCAGCGCCCGCCCGCGCGGGATGATGGTCACCTTGTGCAGCGGATCGCACCCGGGCACGTGAAGCGACACCAAGGCATGCCCCGCCTCGTGATAGGCGGTCGCCTTCTTCTCATCCTCGGTCATGACCATGGACTTGCGCTCGGCGCCCATCATGACCTTGTCCTTGGCGAGCTCGAATTCGGACATGGCGACGAGGCGCTTGCCCTTGCGCGCCGCCATCAGCGCCGCCTCGTTGACGAGGTTGGCGAGGTCGGCGCCCGAGAAGCCCGGCGTGCCGCGCGCGATGGTGCGCGGATCGACGTCGGGCGCGAGCGGCACCTTCTTCATGTGCACTGCGAGGATCTTCTCGCGCCCTTCGATGTCGGGCCGCGGCACCACCACCTGCCGGTCGAACCGTCCGGGGCGCAGCAGAGCCGGATCGAGCACGTCCGGTCGGTTTGTCGCCGCGATGATGATGATCCCCTCATTCGCCTCGAAGCCGTCCATCTCGACGAGGAGCTGGTTCAGCGTCTGCTCGCGCTCGTCATTCCCATTCCCCAACCCCGCCCCACGATGCCGCCCCACCGCGTCAATCTCGTCGATGAAGACGATGCAGGGGGCGTTTTTCTTGGCTTGCTCGAACATGTCGCGCACGCGGCTCGCGCCGACGCCGACGAACATCTCGACGAAGTCGGACCCCGAGATGGTGAAGAAGGGCACGTTCGCCTCGCCCGCGATCGCCCGCGCCAGCAGGGTCTTGCCGGTGCCCGGAGGCCCGACCAGCAAAGCCCCCTTCGGGATCTTGCCGCCCAGCCGCGCGAACTTGGTCGGGTCCTTCAGGAAGTCGACGATCTCCTGCAGCTCCTCGCGCGCCTCGTCGATGCCGGCGACGTCGTCGAAGGTGACGCGCCCGTGCTTCTCGGTCAGCATCCGCGCCTTGGACTTGCCGAAGCCCATCGCCCCCGAGCCCGCATTCTTCTGCATCTGGCGCATGATGAAAAAGGCGATGCCCAAAATCAGCAGGAACGGCAGCGCCTGGTACAAAAGGATCAGCCACACGCTCGTCTGCGCCTCGGGCTCGCCGGTGAACTGGACGCCGCGCTGGCGCAGCCGCTCGGTCAGCTGCGGGTCCGGCACCGCGTTGGTGCGGAACGCTTCGCCCGACGACAATTTGCCCGAGATCGTCTCGCGCCCGATCGCCACCTGCTTGACGGAGCCGTCGTCGACCTTGTTCAAAAACTCGGAATAGGGAATCGCCCCCGCCGCCGCCGACCGCCCGCCGCCGTCGACGATCTGCACGAACAGGATCAGCGCGAGCAGGATCCCCGCCCAGATGAACAGGCTCTTCATCCACGGGTTGCTCCCGCCGCCCCCGCCCTGAGGGTCCTTGTCGGAGCTGTTCTTGTTGTCGGCCATCAAGCTATCCCATCGAAGTGGTACTACGATGGGGTCCCGCGAAGGGAGCCCAGGAGTACCTGCGTCTCGTGCTCAAGCCCTAAATAGGATTTGGGGCGGCTTTGGCAATCTCACCCACCGCAGGTGAACGGCGGGTTAGCGATGGCGGATCGAAGTGGTACTTCGATCCGGGGCAGGAGCCAAACACGTGCCGCGAAGGTGGTACTTCGCGGGGCCCGCGGCGGGTGCGGCCGGCGGCGGCCGGAACGCAGCGAGGGGGGCGGCGGGCGGCGGGCCGCCACCGGCGCCGCGCGCAGCCCCCGCCGGTAGAGGAAGCCCTCCCCCTGCGGCTCGAACTCCACCTCGAACATCCCACGGACGGAATCGCGGCGGACGAGACGGGGAAGGCGCATGGGGGGGGGAGTATCGGGTGGGCGGGGGATGGCAATTGGGGGGAGCGAGGGCACGCCTGCATTTGGACCAAATGCAACGGCAGCTACGCGACGCGCAGGGGATCTTCCCCATCGAGGATGCGCCGCAACCGATCCAAACACTGGGCCAACCAAGCGTCGGCGGGAGGCGGGTTCTCTTGGAGCCGCTCGCGAAGTCGCTCCGCCGCCACGAATCGCTCGATAGTGGCTCGGTCCACGCTCCATCCAGGAGGGATCAACAGCGCCGCGAAGCCCCCGAGTGTTTCGGGAGTGACGAGTTGATCTTCAGCAATCTGGCGTAGTTCCGGGGTCCAGCAGCCGCCTTGCTCGATCGCGAAAATGATGTCGGCGTCCTGGTCACCATTCAACCAGGCTCCAGACTCGATGACTTCACGATAACGAGGCAACTCCCGATCCAGCAGGTTCTTCGTTTCGTCGCGGTCGAAGATAACCGGTCCGCCGCGCGCGGGAGTGCCCGCAACGATGCCATGCGCGAACATATGATAGCGCACTATATCCGGCACGAGTGCCAAATCCCCTACGGCAATCAATACCTCCATTACGACGTGCGTGCGGTCACGCAGCTCGATATTCCGG
>DASVVY010000186.1:0-2887 GCA_036386335.1 Allosphingosinicella sp.
TGGTCGCGGAGCCCTGGGCCGATTACGGCCTGATGGACAGCGGCCATGGGCGCAAGCTGGAGCGCTACGGCCCCTACAGCTTCATCCGGCCGGAGCCGCAGGCGATGTGGGCGCCGGCGCTTGCCGAGTGGGACGCAGACGGGGAATTCATCCCGGGATCCGACGAGGAGGGCGGCGGCCGCTGGCAATTCGCCCGCGCGGTGCCGCCCGGCGGGTGGGAGCTTGCCTGGGAGGAGGTGCGGTTCCGCGCCCAGGCCACCCCCTTCCGCCACCTCGCCTTCTTCCCCGACATGGCACCCCAATGGGCCTGGATGCGCGCGCGGCTGCGCGAGGGAACCGAGGCGCTCAACCTGTTCGGCTATACCGGCGTCGGCTCGCTCGCCATGGCCGCGACCGGAGCGCGGGTGGTGCATGTCGATGCGTCGAAGAAGTCGGTCGAGGCGGGGAAGGAGAATGCGCGGCTCTCCGGCATGGCCGAGCGGCCGGTGCGGTGGATGGTCGACGACGCCGCCAAGTTCGTCGCCCGCGAGGTGCGGCGGGGGCGTCGCTACGACGGCATCATCCTCGACCCGCCGAAATACGGCCGCGGCCCGAACGGCGAGGTGTGGAGGCTGGAGGAGGGCCTGCCGGGCCTGATCGCCGACTGCGCGAGGCTGCTCGACGCGGAGAGCCGCTTCCTGGTGCTCACCGTCTACGCGGTGCGGATGTCGGCACTGGCCATCGGCGAGCTGCTGAGCCAGGCCCTGGCGCCGCTCGGCGGCAGGGTCGAGTGCGGCGACATGGCGGTGCGCGAGGAAGCGCGCGGCCTGCTCCTCCCCACGGCGATCTTCGCGCGGTGGAGCCGTTAGCCTAGTCTCTGCCCGCCCGGATCGCGGCGCCGGCGGCGAAGGGGGCGGCGGCGACCAGGAGGAGCGAGGCGGCGGCGAGGAGCTTGAGGGCGCCGGGGCTGCCGCCGGGGGCGGTCATGCCGGCGCCGAAGATCAGGATCGGCACCGCCATCGGCAGCAGCAGCAGCCCGGCGAGCGCGCCGGTGGTGCGCAGGCCCGCGGTGAGGGCGGCAACGATCAGGGTCAGCGCGGCGAGGCCCGGCGTGCCGGCGAGGAGGCCGAGCTCGAGCCGGACGAGTACGTCACGGGGCAGCTTCATCAGCGCCGCCGCGGGCAAAGCGGCGACCATCAGCGGCGGGCCGAAGCTCAGCCAGTGGCCGGCTAGCTTGGCCAGCGCGACGCTCTCCTCCCCCACCCCTCGGACGGCGAGCTGATCGAGAACCCCGTTGGACCGGTCGGGTTCGATCAGCCGGTCGACGGGGAGCAATGCCGCGAGCAGCGCTGCCACCCATAGCGCCCCGCCGCCGGTGCGGGCGAGCAGCGGCGTGTCGGGGCCGATCGCGAAGGGGAAGAGGGTCGCGACCAGCAGGAAGAAGATGAGCGGCAGCAGGAAGTGGCCGCCGCTGGCGGCGAGGCGCAGCTCGCGTGCAATCAGCGCGGTCATCCGAGCCGCAACGTCTGCGCATGGGGCAGCGCCAGCGGCTGGTGCGAGGCGGCGAGGATCGCGCCGCCGCCGGCGCGGTGCGCGGCCATCGCGCCCTCCAGCCGCTCCTGCCCTTCCGCGTCGAGGCCGTTCGCCGGCTCGTCGAGCAGCCACAAAGGCGCCCCGCTCGCCACCACCCGCGCCAGCGCCGCGCGCTTGCGCTGCCCGGTGGAGAGCATCCGCACCGGAACGTCCGCAAGCCGCATGAGGCCCATCGCCGCCATGCCCGCATCGGGCGAGGTCCGGTCCAGCCGGGCCCAGAAACCGAGCGCCCTTGCGAGCGGCAGCCTCGCGTCGAGTGCCAGCCCCTCGTCGGCGAGCGCGGACGGCCCGGAGCGCTCTACTGCCCCAGCGGCAGCACGAACTAGGCCCGCCGCGACGCGGATCAGGCTCGACTTGCCCGCCCCGTTCGGCCCAATGACGAGCGCCGCCTCTCCCGGCGCCAGCGCCAGGTCCAGCCCTTCGAACAGCAGCCGGCCGCCGCGGATGCAGGCGACGCCGGTCAGCGCGAGCAGCCTCACCCGGCGGCGTCCTCGATCGCGTGCATGTCCTCGTCGGAGAAGCCGAAATGGTGGCCGACCTCGTGGACGATGACGTGGGCGACCAGCTCCTCGAGGCTGACGCCCGTCTCGGCCCACTCGTCGAGCAGGGGACGCCGGTAGAGGTGGATCATCGCCGGCAGCTCGCCCGACAGCATCGACGATTGCTCGCCGATCGGACGGCCGGTGTAGAGGCCGGAGAGGTCGAACGGATCCTCGATGCCGAGCTCCGCGAGCACCTCGTCCTCGGCGAAGTCCTCGATGCGCAGCACGACGCCGTCGAGGTGGCGGCGGAAATGCTCGGGCATCCGCGCTATCGCGGCGTCGGCCAGCCGCTCGATCTCGGCCGCATCGGGCGCGAAGGTTTGACGCTGGCTCATCGCCCGCGACATAGAGCGGATGCGCGCGCCGCGCCAGCAAGGGAGCCGAGCCATGATCCTGCCCGACGAGGAACGCCAGGAGGCGCTGGGGGCGCTTGCCCGCTGGGCCTACGATGACGAGGCACGCGCTATCCGCCGGTCCTTCCGTTTCGCCGATTTCTCGGAGGCCTTCGCGTTCATGACCCGGGTGGCGCTGGCGGCGGAGAAGGCGGACCACCATCCGGACTGGTCGAACGTCTGGAACCGGCTCGACATAGCCCTCACCAGCCACGATGCCGGCGGCGTCACCCGCCGTGACATCGCGCTGGCGAAGGCGATCGACGCGCTCGCGCCCCAGCTTGCGGCGGAGGCGATGCGCCACTAGAGGACCGTCCTTCCAGGACCTTGCGGAGCGGTGGCCGAGTGGTCGAAGGCGCTCGCCTGGAAAGTGAGTATACG
>DASVVY010000187.1:0-2365 GCA_036386335.1 Allosphingosinicella sp.
TGTGAAGGAGGTGAGGCGTTTCTTCAAGGTCCAGCTGCAGACGATCTGGGCCCCGGCGATGACGACCCTCCTCTTCCTGATCATCTTCACCGTCGCATTGGGCCGCACCGGACGCATGGTGCTCGGCGTGCCGTTCGCCGACTTCCTGGCGCCGGGCCTGATCGTCATGGGCATGCTCCAGAACGCCTTCGCCAATTCGAGCTTCTCGCTGCTGGTCGGCAAGATCCAAGGCAATATCGTCGATTATCTGATGCCGCCCCTCTCCACCGGCGAGCTGATCGCGGCCCTGATCGGCGCCGCCGTCACCCGCGCCGTCCTGGTCGGCGCCGCGGTGTTCGTCGCGATGCAGCTCTGGCCGGGCGTCCATGTGATGCCGGTGCACCTCTGGGCAGTCGCCTGGTTCGGTGTGATGGGCTCGATGATGCTCGGCTTCTTCGGCCTGATCACCTCGATCTGGGCCGAGAAGTTCGATCATGCCGCGGCGGTCACCAACTTCATCGTCGCCCCGCTGTCGCTCCTTTCCGGCACCTTCTACTCGATCGAGAGCCTCGCCCCCACGTTCCGGGCGGTCAGCCACGCCAACCCCTTCTTCTACGTCATCTCCGGCTTCCGCTACGGCTTCCTCGGCCTCGCCGACTCCCCCGTCGCGTTCGGGGCGGCGCTGCTGCTGGCGATCAACCTCGGCCTGGGCGCCCTCTGCTACGCGCTGCTGCGCAAGGGCTGGAAGCTGAAGAGCTAGGGCGCGTGTGTTGACGCGGCGCGGCCGCCCTCTCTAGAGGAGGGGCGGCTCGGGAAGGGCCGCCCCTTTCTTCGCAACCGCCAGGAGCCCGACATGGCCATCACGCCGCTCATGCCCGTTTACCCGCGCTCGCCGGTGCGGCCGGTGCGGGGGGAGGGGGCCTATCTCTACGGCGAAAACGGCGAGAAATATCTCGATTTCGCGAGCGGCATCGCGGTCAACCTGCTTGGCCACGGCCACCCGCATCTGACCAAGGCCATCCAGGAGCAGGCGGCGACCCTGATCCACGTCTCCAACCTCTACGGCTCCCCGCAGGGGGAGGCGTTCGCGCAGCGGCTCGTCGATCTGACCTTCGCCGACACCGTCTTCTTCACCAATTCCGGCGCCGAGGCCGTGGAGTGCGCGATCAAGACGGCGCGCCGCTACCACCACTATCACGGGCATCCCGAGAAGAACGTCCTCATCACCTTCCGCAACGCCTTTCACGGGCGGACGATGGCGACGATCAGCGCGACGGACCAGCCGAAGCTGCGCGACGGCTTCGCACCGCTGCTGCCGGGATTCACGGTCGTCGAGTTCGACAATCTCGAAGCAGCCGAGGCCGCCGTCGGCGACACCACCGCCGGCTTCCTCGTTGAGCCGGTGCAGGGCGAGGGCGGCATCCGCCCGGCGAGTCCGGCATTCATCGAGGGCCTGCGCCGTATCTGCGACGCGCGCGACCTGATGCTGGTGTTCGACGAGGTCCAGTGCGGCGTCGCCCGCACCGGCAAGCTCTATGCCTACGAGCATTACGGGGTGGAGCCGGACATCATGGCCAGCGCCAAGGGCATTGGCGGCGGCTTCCCGCTCGGCGCCTGCCTCGCCACCGAGAAAGCGGCGGCCGGGATGGTGATCGGCACCCACGGCTCGACCTACGGCGGCAACCCGCTCGCCATGGCCGCGGGCCAGGCGGTGTTCGACATCGTCGCCGACCCCGAATTCCTGGAGCAGGTGACCCGGATGGGCGAGCGGCTGCGCGGCGCGCTGGAGCAGATGATCCCCAATTACGACCATCTGTTCGAGAGCGTCCGCGGGATCGGCCTCATGCTGGGCGTCAAGATGAAGACCGACAGCCGCGCCTTCGTCACCTACCTGCGCGACCACGGCCTTCTCACGGTGGCCGCCGGCGACAACGTGATGCGCGTGCTGCCGCCGCTCGTGATCGAGGAGGCGCACGTCACGGAGTTCATCGAGAGGCTGTCCGAGGCCGCCCGCGCCTACCGGCTGCCGCAGGAAGCGGCGTGAGGGGATATTGAAGCGGGCTGGGGCGTTAGCCACATCCCCGCCATGACTTCCCCCGAAAGCCAGCTTGCGACCACCCACCTCGACGAGGCGGTGAGCTTCACCATCCCGGGCCGCAACGCCCGCGGCCGGATCGTCCGCCTCGGAGCGGTCCTCGATCAGGTCCTCTCGGCGCACGATTATCCCGCGCCCATCGCCCGCATCCTCTCCGAGGCGCTGGTGATGACGGCGCTGCTCGGCTCGCTGCTGAAGGAGGAGGAGGGGCAGATCACGATTCAGGCGCAGACCGAGAGCGGGATCATCGACCTGCTCGTCTGCGACTTCAAGGCGGGCGCGCTGCGCGGC
>DASVVY010000188.1:0-2941 GCA_036386335.1 Allosphingosinicella sp.
GTCGACAAGTTCGTCGCCGAGCTGGTCGCCGCCGACGCGAACAGCCCCGAATTCGGTAAGAAGGTCGACGAGCTCACCAACATGGGCCGAAAGCAGATCGCCGAGGCCGCCAACCATTCGAACCGCTTCCTCGACCGCCCCGTCAAGGCGATCGACGCCGACAACGGCATCGGCGCGAATTTGACGGAGCTGCGGCGCACCGTCGAGGACCTCGACCCCGGCCGCCAGGGCAATCTCAGCGCCCCGCGCAAGCTCCTCGGCTTCATCCCGTTCGGGAACAGCCTCAACAATTATTTCCAGAAATATCAGTCGTCGCAGACCCACATCTCGAAGATCCTCGGCGCCCTCGCCTCCGGCAAGGACGAGCTCCTGATGGACAATGCGGCCATCGACACCGAGCGGGCGGCGATGTGGAAGACGATGGGTCAGCTCGAGCAGATGATCCACATCTCCAAGGCGCTCGACGCGAAGCTGGAGGAGAAAGCGAACGAGCTCGACGCGACCGATCCGGCCAAGGCCAAGGCGATCCGCGAGACGGCGCTCTTCTACACCCGCCAGCGCACCACCGATCTCCTCACCCAGATGGCGGTGACGGTGCAGGGCTATCTCGCGCTCGACCTCGTCAAGAAGAACAATGTCGAGCTGGTGAAGGGCGTCGACCGCGCCTCCACCACCACCGTCTCGGCGCTGCGCACCGCGGTCACCGTCGCCCAGGCGATGACCAACCAGAAGCTGGTGCTGGAGCAGATCACCGCGCTCAACACGACCACCGCCGGCATCATCGACTCCACCGGCGAGCTGCTCAAGAACCAGACCGGCGAAATCCACAAGCAGGCCGCGTCCTCGACCATCCCGCTCGAGACGCTGCAGCGCGCCTTCCAGAACATCTACGACACGATGGACCAGATCGACCAATTCAAGGTCGATGCGCTCTCCAGCATGAAGCAGACCGTCGACACCCTCTCCAGCGAGGTCGAGAAGAGCCGCGGCTATATCGCCCGCGCCGAAGGCGTCGAGCAGAACCGGATCGCCGGGGGCAGCGCGGTCTCGGCGCTCCTTTCCCCGGTCGAAAGCTGACGCGATGACGCGGCCTCCGCGGAGCGTGGACCAGGCGATCGCCCGTTTCGACGAGCTCGTCGCGCGCTACGACGGCGGCAGCCGTGAATCCGCCGACGCGCGCCGCCGGCACTACGGCCGCGCCGCCCGCTCGGTCGGCAAGCGCCTCGCCGGCATCGGCGGCGCGCTCCTCGCGCTCATCCTCGCCACCATCGTCTTCTCGCAGGTCGTCGGCCCGATCGGCCTTGGTGGCCTGTTCCTCGTTAGCCTGCTGACCCTCATCATCCTCGGCGTCTTCGCGCTCTGGCCCTCGGAGCCGAAACGCGTTCAGTATAACGACCAGCTGCCGACCCGGAGCCTGGTCCGCCAGCTCGATTCGATGCTGGTCGCCCGCCGGTCCGCCCTCCCCGCCCCCGCCGCGCGGCGCGTCGACGAGATCGGCGCCCAACTCCCCCTCCTCGAATCCCGCCTCGAGGCGCTCGATCCGCTCGACCCGCTGGCGCAGGACGCCCGCCGGCTGATGGGCAAGCATTTGCCCGAGCTGATCGAGCGCTACGAGAAGGTGCCGGAGCCCTATCGGCGCGAGCGCGACGCCGAGGGCCGCTCGGTCGACGAGCGCCTCGTCACCAGCCTCGACGCGGCGCGCGAGGCGATCGACGACATCGCCGCCCGGCTCGCCCAGTCGGACCGCGACGCGTTCGAGACGCAGGGCCGCTTCATCGAGAGCCGCTATAAGGAATCCGGCGGCATCGGCGGCCAATGATCGGCCTCGACGGCCTCTGGCAGGCGGCCGGCGACCTGCTGCGCCGCCACGTCAAGTCGAAGGCGGTCCGCGACGCCGAGAAGCGCCGCCAGCAGCGCCGGCAGGAACAGGCGAAGCGCAAGGCGAAGCGCGCCGGCGCGGTCGCCGGCGTCACCGGGCTCGGCACGTTCGGCTACGCCGTCACCGTCACGCCGTTCGCCATGGCCGCGGTCGCCGCCGGCGGTGCCGCGGTGGCGGGGCTCACTTTGCTCCACCTCTGGACCTCCGCCCGGGCGAGCCGGGTCCGCTTCTCGCGCGAGGAGCTCGCCGCCCTCCCCGCCCAGGCCGAGGACTGGCTGCTCGACCGCCGCACCTTTCTCCCGCAGGCAGCATGCGCCCCGGTGGACACGATCCTCACCCACCTCGGCGACCTTCCCGAGCGGCTGGAGCGCGTGGAGCCGAACTCGACCCTCGCCTGGGAGGTGCGCAAGCTGGTCGGCGACCACCTGCCGACGCTGGTCAACGCCTGGTGCGCCCTCCCCTCCACCCGCCGCCGGGGCGACAGCCAGGCGCAGATCCGCCTCGTCTCCGGCCTCGGCCGCATCGCCCAGCAGCTCGACCGCTTCCTCGACATATTGAGCCGCGACGAGCGTGCCACCTTGGAAACACGCGACCGCTTCCTTGAGAGCCGCTACGGCGAAGGCCCCCTCTCCGTCTGGTAGCTCAGCCCTCCGCCGCGGCCGCGAGCACCCTTAGCGCCTGGACGAGATGCGGCCGGTCGATCATCCTGCCGTCGAGCGACAGCGCCCCCGCCCCCGGACTCGCCTCGAACGCCGCCACCACCGCCCGCGCATGCGCCACCTCCTCCGCAGACGGCGTGAACGCGGCGTTGATCACCGGCACCTGCGCCGGGTGGATCGCCATCATGCCGGTGAACCCGTCCCGCCGCCCCCGCGCCGCATAGGCGGCGAGGCCGTTGAGGTCGCGGAAAGCCGGATAGACCGTCTCGATCGCCGCCACGCCCGCTGCCGCCGCGCCGAACAGGCAGAATGCGCGGGCGATCTCGTAGGGCGCGGAGTAGCCGCCGTCCTCCTCCCGCGACGTCGCCGCGCCGATCGCGGCGGGAAGGTCCTCCGCGCCCCA
>DASVVY010000189.1:0-23169 GCA_036386335.1 Allosphingosinicella sp.
TCTCACCGCGGCCCAGAACCTCGTCTTTGCGCGGGAGGCGGGGCGGGTGAAGGACGCGCTCGCCGCGGCCGGCATCGCGATGCTGTTCCTCAAGGGTTCGACCCTGGGGGTCCTTGCCTACGGCTCCCTCGCCCACAAGCAGGCGATCGACATCGACATCGCCGTCCCGCCGGACCGCCACATGGAGGCGGCCGAGATCCTGATCGGACTCGGCTACGAATGCGTGGCCCCCCACGTCGGCGCCACCCCCGAAGATCTGCTCGACTGGACTCGCCGGATCAAGGACACTGGGTGGCAACGAGGCGGGATCAAGGTCGAGCTCCATGCCCGCCTCGTCGACAGCGAGAAGATGCTGGCCGGCGTCTCGGCCCTGTCCCCGGCCCGGCTCGTAGACGTCGGCTCAGGCATCCGGCTGCCGACGCTCCAGCAGGATGAGTTATTCGCCTACCTCTGCGTGCACGGCGCCACCCACGGCTGGTGCCGGCTGAAATGGATCGCCGACGTCGCGGCGCTGCTCAAGGACTGCTCAGGGGCGGACCTCGACCGCCTTTACCGAAGGTCGATCGCGCTCGGCGCCGGGCGCACCGGCGGGCAGGCGCTCCTGATCGCCGCCGATCTTCTCGCCATGCGCCTGCCGGAGGCGCTGGAGCGGGAGCTGCGCGCGGACCGGCCGACCCGCTATCTCGCTCATGTCGCGCGCGGCGAGATCCTGCGCGGCGGCGGCGCGGAAGGCTTCGAAGGGACGGTCCTCGGCACCGTGCCGCTCCATTTGTCGCACATGTGGTTGATGGGCGGCTGGGCGTTCAAGGCTTCGGAGTTGAAGCGCAAGCTCGCCATGCACGGCGGCGGCGAGGGAGCGGGCCGCTTCGGCCTGGTCTCGGCCGCTCTCGGCGGGCCGAAATGGCTGCTCGCGCGAATGCGCCTCAGGAAGCGCGCTTGAGAGAGGGTCGCCCCGCTACTCGGCGGCAGGCCGCGCCGCTTCCTGCAGCCGGAGGCTGGCGACGGCCGCCGCGGCCATGAACGCCGCGCCGATCAGGAACGAGACGATCTGCGCGTCCGGATAGACGTGCTTCGACAGCGATCCCATCACCGTCGCGACGACGAGTTGCGGCAGTACGATGAAGATGTTGAACAGCCCCATGTAGATGCCGAGCTTCGCCTGCGGCAGCGATCCGGACAGGATCGAATAGGGGACGGTGAGGATCGAAGCCCAGGCCATGCCGATGCCGACCATCGGCAGGACGAGAAGCCGGGAATCGCCGATCAGCCAGAAGGAGGCGTAGCCGAGGCCGCCTGCGAGCAGGTTCATCGCATGGAGCCGCGGCAGGCCCATCTTCCCCGCCAGCCACGGGATGACGAAGGCGTAGAGCGCGGCGACGCCATTGTAGACGGCGAACAGGACCCCGACCCAGTCCGCGCCCTCGTTATAGGCCTTGCTCGCGGTGTCGGTGGAGCCGAACTGATATTGGGTGACGATCGGCGTCGCGTAGATCCACAGGATGAACAGCGCGAACCAGGAGAGGAACTGGATCAGCGCCAGCCGCCGCATGGCGTGCGGCATCGTCCACAGGTCGCCGAGGATCTGGCTCACCATACCCGGCGCGGCGCTGCGGCGGATCAGCGCGGCATTGACGATTTGCGCCAGACCGAATGCGGCCAGGCCGAAGCCGAGCACGTAGAGCTCCTTCTCGAGCCGCAGCGTCGCCACCAGCGCCACCACCGCGCCGCCGGCAACCAGCCACAGCAGCCCGGAGGCCGCAGTCGGCGAGGTTTCCGGCCGCGGAGGGACGTGCTCCACCGTCTCGCCGAAGCCGGCGAGCTGCTCGGGCGAATATTCGCGGGTGGAGAGCACGGTCCACAGGACAGCGGCGAAGAACACCACTGCGCCGGCGTAAAAGGCGTAGCGCACCGCGTCGGGTATTCCGCCGCCCGCCTCGGTGTTTGAGACTCCGAGCACGTTGTTGAGCAGCCACGGCGTCAGCGACGCGATCACCGCCCCGCTGCCGATGAACACGGTCTGGAAGGCATAGCCTCGCGTCCGCTGGCTGTCGTCCACCATGTCGCCGACGAAGGCACGGAACGGCTCCATCGAGATGTTGATCGACGCGTCGAGCATCCACAGCAGCCCGGCCGCCATCCACAAGGAGGAAGAGTTCGGCATCGCGATCAATGCGATCGAGGCGAGCGTCGCCCCCGCGAGGAAATAAGGCCGCCGCCGCCCCATTCGGCCCCAGGTTCGGTCGCTGAGATAGCCGATCACCGGCTGGACGAGCAGCCCCGTCACCGGCCCGGCGATCCACAGGATGGGCAGCGCGTCGATCGATGCGCCGAGGGTCTGGAAGATGCGGCTCACATTGGCGTTCTGCAGCGCGAAGCCGATCTGGATGCCGAAGAAGCCGAAGGAGAGGTTCCACAAGCTCCAGAAGCCGAGCAGCGGCCGCCGCCCGCCTCCCGCCGTCGCCGATCCCGCACCCGCCATTGCTATCTCCCCGCTCCCGCCCGCGCCTGATCGACCCCGTCCTGCCGCGGCGCGGCGCAGCGGCGGGCGATGAACTCGGCATGGGGCGGCATCTGCCCCGCGACATGCGCCGCGTGCCGCCGCGCCAGCGACAGGAACTCGTCGAGCTGCCCGGGTGCCAGCTGGTCCGCCAGCGGGTTGTACGCCTGCGGCACGATGCCTTGCCCGATCATCACCTGCAGCCAGCCGACATCGGTGAACAGCTCCTCCTCGACCCGGAAGAGGCGGCCGCCGGCGCGGAACAGCTCGATCTTGTGGGCGAGGCTGTCCGGGATCGCCATCTCCCGGCAGGCGCGCCACAGCTCGTCGTCGCGGCCGTTGGCGTGATAGTGGAGGATCAGGAAGTCGCGGATCGACTCCCATTCGAAGTCGGTCTGGCGGTTGAACTCCGCCACTTCCGCCGGCGCGATCTCGCCGGCGGGCAGCAGTTGGAGCAGCCGCGCGATCCCCGACTGGACGAGGTGGATGCTGGTCGATTCGAGCGGCTCCATGAAGCCGGCCGCCAGCCCCAGCGCGACGCAATTGCGGTTCCAGGCCTGCCGCCTCTTGCCGCTCGTGAAACGGAGAGGCCGCGGATCGCCCAGCGCGGGCCGGTCCAGGCCGGCGAGGAGGGTCCGCGCCGCCTCGTCCTCGCTGGCGAAGGCGCTCGAATAGACGTAGCCGTTGCCGGTGCGGTGCTGGAGCGGAATCCGCCACTGCCACCCCGCCTCGCGCGCGGTCGAACGCGTGTACGGCGTCGGCTCGCCGCCGGCTTCGCAAGGCACCGCGAGCGCGCGGTCGCAGGGGAGCCAGTGCGACCAGTCCTCGTATCCTGTGGCCAGCGCCTGCTCGATGAGCACGCCGCGGAAGCCCGAGCAGTCGACGAAGAGGTCGCCTTCGACCGCCTCGCCGCCCGCCAGCACCACCGCCTCGACGAAGCCGTCATCCCCGCGCAGCCGCACGTCGACGATCCTGCCCTCGGTGCGGACGATACCGCGCTGCTCGGCATAACGGCGCAAATAGGCCGAGTAGAGCGAGGCGTCGAAATGGAAGGCGTAGGCTACGCCGCTCGGCAGGCGCCCCGGCGCGTCGGCTGGCCGGGCGAAGCGGTTCGCCGTCGCCGCGATGGCGCCGGCCGAATAGTCCCACAGGCCCGTCTCGCCGCCCTCGGCCCGGTGCCGCAGCCAGTAATGGTGGAAGGGGAGCAGCCCCAGCGGCCGCCCGATCGTGCCGAAGGCATGCATGTAGCGGTGGCCGGCACCCATCCAGTCGACGAATTCGATGCCGAGCTTGAACGTGCCGCCGGTGGCGCGGAGGAAATCGTCCTCGTCGATGGCGAGGCCGCTGTTGAACAGCTGGATCTGCGGGATCGTCGCCTCGCCCACGCCGACCGTGCCGATCTCGTCCGACTCGATCAGCCGCACGTCGGCCGCGCCGGGTGCGAAGCGGGCGAACGCCGCGGCGGCCATCCAGCCGGCGGTGCCGCCGCCGACGATCACCACCCTGCGCGCCTTTCGCTCGCCCATTCCTCCCCTCCGGCTCCCGGTCCACCGTCATGGCACAGGCGCGGGGCGATGCAAGCGGCAAGCCGGGCAACCGCCTCGTGACGCCGCCTTCGGGGCGGCTATAGAGGAGCGCATACAGGGAAGGAGCGGGGATGGCGGGCCGCAACATCGAACGGGTGGTGATCGTCGGCGGCGGCTCGGCGGGCTGGATGGCGGCGGCGGCCCTCAGCAACGCGCTGCAAGGGAATTGCTCCGTCACCGTCGTCGAATCCGACGAGATCGGCATCGTCGGAGTCGGCGAAGCGACCATCCCGCCGATCAAGTTCTTCAACCAGGGCCTCGGTATCGACGAGAACGCGTTCGTCGCCGCCACCCAGGGCACCTTCAAGCTCGGCATCCAGTTCGTCGACTGGGCGAGGCAGGGCCACACCTACTTCCACCCCTTCGGCCCCTTCGGCGCCGAGTTCGACAGCGTGCCGCTCCACCAATTTTGGCTGCGTGGCCGGGCGCAGGGCGACCAGACGCCGCTCGACGATTATTCGATGGCCTGGGGCGCCGCCTCGCGCGGCCGCTTCGACCGGCCGCTGCGCGACCCGCGCCAGATCCAGTCCACCTTCGACTATGCCTATCATTTCGATGCCGGCCTCTACGCCCGCTTCCTGCGGTCGTATGCCGAGCAGCGCGGCGCGGTGCGCGAGGAGGGGCGCGTGGTGGACGTGCGCCTGCGCGGCGGGGACGGCTTCATCGAGGGCCTGACCTTCGCCGACGGGCGCACGATCGAGGGCGACTTCTTCATCGACTGCTCGGGGTTTCGCGGCCTGCTGATCGAGGAAGCGCTCGGCACCGGCTACGAGGATTGGACGCGCTGGCTCCCCTGCGACCGCGCCGTCGCCGTCCCCTGCGCCCCCGGCGGCGAGCTGACGCCCTACACCCGCTCGACGGCCCGGGCCGCCGGCTGGCACTGGCGCATCCCCCTCCAGCACCGGATCGGCAACGGCCACGTCTATTCGAGCGCCCACATCTCAGACGACGAGGCCGCCGACACCCTGCTGGCCAACCTCGACGGGGCGCCGCTCGGCGAGCCGCGCCTGCTGCGCTTCACCACCGGCCGCCGCAAGCTCTTCTGGAACCGAAACTGTGTCGCCTTCGGCCTCGCCGCCGGCTTCATGGAGCCGCTCGAATCGACCAGCCTCCACCTCGTCGTGAGCGGCCTCCTGCGGCTGCTGGCGCTCTGGCCCGACCGCGATTTCGACCCGCTGGCGCCCGAGGAGTTCAACCGCCTCACAGGCGAGGAATATGAGCGGATCCGCGACTTCCTCATCCTCCACTACCGGCTGACGGAGCGGGAGGAGCCGCTGTGGCGCCACTGCGCGGCGATGGAGGTGCCCGAGTGGCTCGACTACCGCATCCGCCACTTCCGCGCCTCCGGCCGCCTCGTTTCTCCCGGCATCGAGCTGTTCCAGAATGCGAGCTGGCTGGCGGTCCACATCGGGCAGCTGAACTGGCCCGAACGCTACGATCCGCTCGTCGACGAGCGCACCCAGGTCGATGGGGCACGCATGCTGGAGAGCATCCGCCGGGCGATCGCGGAGGCCGCCGAGGCGATGCCGACGCACCCCCAGTTCATCGCCCGCCACTGCCGCGCCCGCCCGCCGGTGCCATAAAAAAAGGCCTCCGCGCCGGGTGACGCGGAGGCCGAGTTTTCCGAGGACCGGATCAGAACTTGTAGTTGAAGCCGGCCAGGAACCTGCGACCGTAGGTCTGATAATCGACGACCTGGAGCGGCTGTCCGGGGTTGATGGTGGCGAACGGCTCGTCAGTGAGGTTCTGGCCCTGGAGGAACACCGAGAGACCTTCGAGGGTAGAACCGGGCTGGAAATCGTAGCCGATCTGGCCGTCGACGATCATCTCGCCCAGGGCGGTCCGGTTCGTGCGATTGCCGCCGAAGCCGGAAAGCTCGCCGAGGAAGGTGGAGCGGTAGCGGACGCTGCCGCGCGCCGAGAAGCCGGCCCTTTCGAAGAAGGCGGTGCCGTTGATCACCCACTTCGAATAGCCAAGAATCTGCGTCGGATTGCTCGTCGGCGTTTCGCGGACCCGCGTCTTGGTCCAGGCGACGCCGCCGGTCACTCCGAAGCCGTCGAGCGCCTCGCTAAAGACGTTGAACGGCAAGGTGGCCGCCGCCTCAGCTCCGTACATTTTGCCGCCGCCCGTGTTCACCGGCTGGCTGAGCCGGCCCATGCGGGTGGTGATCAACGCCTCTTGATCCGGCGGAAGGAAGAAGCCGGTGTAATCGAACGGAGTCTCCCGCGGGTCGTAGATGAAGTTCACCAGATCCTTGTAGAACAGCTGCAGCGCAACGTAACCGCTTCGGCCGAAATACTTCTCGACGTTGAAGTCGATCGCATTCGCGCGGATCGGACGAAGCTCCGGATTGCCGCCGCTGCCGGTGATGATGCGCTCCTGGAGGTTCACACCATAGCCGATCGCGATGCGCATCTGGTCCATGCGCGGCCGCTGGATCTCACGCGCAAGAGCGAGCCGGATGACGAAATCGCTCGGGAAACGCAGCGACAGGTTGAGGCTCGGCAGGACATCCCAGAAGTCCGCACCGCGCTCCGCCGGAGTGAAGACCCCGCCGGCGAATACGTTGCCGGTGGAGGACTGGTCGGTGCCGATCGCCTGGACGCCGACATTGCCGGTGAGCGTCGCGAAGCCGAGCTCTGCGTTGAGATCGGCCTGGACGTAGCCGGTCATGAGGTTCTCGTGCACCTCGTAGGCCTTGGCGGCCACGTCGTTGTTGGCCGTGTTCGACTGCAACGTGTAGATGCCGGCCGCCAGGATATCGCGCGGGTCGTAGCTGACCATCGGGCCGAGGCCCAGGTAGTTGAGGTTGGTCGGATCGAGCAGATACTGCGACGGAATCGGGACCTGGGTAGCGCCGTTGGCAAGGCGGATGATCGCCTCGTCGGGCGTCAGACTCTTGTTCCGCGTCGTGTAGTTCACGCCGACCTTCACCGCCGAGACGAAGCCGGTCTCCAGCTCCCGCTCGAGCTCGCCGCGGAACTGCCACAGCTCATCGTTGACGATGCGGTTGTTGTAGTAGCCCGCCTGCGGCACGGCGCCGCCCCAACCCTGCGGGTCGGTCAGGAGGATTAGGCTCGGATCGGAATAGTCGAGGGCGCCGTTGCCGAACACCGTCCCATGGGGGGTGGTGATGAAATCGATATTGTCCCGTGCCCCGACGCCGCCGCCGAAGCCCGTTCCGGAGTAGCTCTCAAGGATCAGCTCGTTGCGGTCGGTCCGGGAATAGCCGATGTCCACCCACGCGTTCCAGCCGTCCTCGCCCTCCCAGTCGGCGTTGAGGCCGAAGGAATAGAGGTTTGCGTGCCGCTCGAACGAATCGTTGCGCACCACGCCTTCGACGCCCTGCCAGGTACCGCTGGTGATGATGCCGTTGGCTGTCGTGTAGCCGGGCGCGAGCGTCGCGTTGCCCCAGAAGAGCGGAAGCTCGATGCCACGCTTGACCTGGTCGTCCTTGAAGTTCGAGTAAAAGCCGTCGAGCGTCACCATGAAGTTCGGCATCGGCGCGAACTGTAGGGTGCCCTGAAGCCCGAGTCGCTTCAGCTGCGTCGAGGTTACGTAGGACTTGGAACCGCCCAGCACGGCCTTCCCGACCGCCTCCGCATATTGCGGGTTGACGCTGCCGCAGCCCGTGTTGTCGGCGTTGGGAAGGCAGTAGGGCTCACGGTTCGCCTCGAAGTTCGGATAGCCCCAGGCGTTATACTCCTGGATCTGGTACGGCTCGTCCACGTAGGAAGCGGCCAGCGCAATGCCGATCGTGTCGTTAGCGAACTGATCCACGTAGGTGCCGGTGACGCGGAAGCCCTTGTCGTTCGAGCCGGCATTCAGCTTGCCGATATCGGCGTAGGAAGCACGGCCTCCGACCGCGACGACGCGCTTGCCGCCGAAGTCGAGCGGTCGGATGGTGCGGATGTCGACGGTGCCGACGAGGCCCTGGCCGACGAGGCTCGCCGTCGGCGACTTGAAGACGTTGACCTGGCGGACGACCTCGGACGGATACTGGTCGAACTCGACGCCGCGATTGTCGCCGGTCGAGGTCTGCTCACGGCCGTTGAGGAGGGTCATCGAGAAATCGGGGCCGAAACCGCGGATCGAGATGACGTTCGCGCGGCCGGACAGACGCTGGGAGGTGAGGCCCGGGAGGCGGGCGATCGACTCCGCGATCGAGGCGTCGGGCAGCTTGCCGATGTCCTCGGCGGACACCGACTCGACGATCTGGTCGCGCTGCTTCTTCTCGTTGACGGCGTTCTGCAGCGAGCGGGCGAAGCCGGTGACGACGATCTCCTCACCCTCGCCCGTCTCGGCCGACCCGGCGTTCGGCGGGGCGGACGGGTTCGCGCTGTTATCCTGCGTCGCCTCGTCCGGCGCATCGACGCCGGTCTGGTCCTGCGCGAAAGCCGGCGTAGCGGTCAGGGCGAGCGCGAGGACGGCTGCTCCGGAAAGCAATCCGCGACGGCGCGATTCGAAAAGGTTCATGGCGTTCGTTCCTCCCAGTGCGGCGACCGGATCCCCCCGGAAGCCCCGAATTGCATCCCCGGACCCGCCGCGCCGCCGCCTCACCACGAGGGGAGCGCCTGCAAGTCCCAACTCCGTCTTACGTTCGGGCCGCGGCCACCGCCGCCGTCCCGGACGCCACTGATCGCCGCGATTCCCCCGCGGTCTTCTGCTTTCGCAAATTACTGCAAATTCTCGCGCAAAACGCAAGCGGCAAAAATGATTCGGCTGCTCACCTGTGGCGGCGAAGCCACATATCCTGCGGCGTTTCTGAGAGGAGATATCTGTGTTCGGTCCCTATTGACCCGCGCCGCGCGGTTTGCAAAGAATTGCAAAAAACTGCCGCGTCTCCGAAACGGTCGCGGCACACGCCACTGTCTGCGGGGAGAATCGAAGCCATGCGCGTGAAAGCCGTCAGCCGGCGCCGGATCTTGTCGCCCCTCGCCTTGGCGCTCGGGTTCGTCGCCGCCGGACCCGCCCCCGCCGCGCAGCCGCCCGGCTCCTATCTCGATCGCACGCCGGAGAACGAGATCGTCTATTTCGTGCTACCGGACCGATTCGAGAACGGCGACCCGTCCAACGACCGCGGCGGCCTGCGCGGCGACCGCCTCGCCCACGGCTTCGATCCCGCGCATAAGGGCTTCTACCATGGCGGCGACCTCAAGGGCCTGACGCGTCGGCTCGACTATATCGCCGGCCTGGGCGTCACCGCGATCTGGCTCGGCCCGATCTACAAGAACAAACCCGTGCAGGGTCCGCCGGGCCGCGAATCGTCCGGCTATCACGGCTATTGGATCACCGACTTCACCGAGGTCGATCCGCATTTCGGCACCCGCGCCGACCTCAGGCAGTTCGTCGACGCGGCCCACGCCCGCGGGATCAAGATCTATCTCGACATCATCACCAACCACACCGCGGACGTGATCAAGTATCGCGAATGCCCGAAGAACGACTGTGCCTACCGCAGCATCGCCGATTACCCCTTCACCCGCCGCGGCGGCCCAGGCGGCGCGGCGATCAACAGCGGCTTTGCGGGCATCGACAAGCCCAACCAGTGGAGCGAGAATTTCGCGCGCCTGAAGCGGCCGGACTATGCCTACACGGCCTACGTTCCGCGGGACGAAGCGAACGTGAAGGTGCCCGCTTGGCTGAACGACCCGATCTACTACCACAATCGCGGCGATTCGGAGTGGCGCGGGGAGAGCACCACCACGGGCGATTTCTCCGGCCTGGACGACCTCTTCACCGAGAATCCGCGGGTGGTCGAAGGTTTCATCGACATCTTCGGCAGGTGGATCGACGATTTCGGCATCGACGGCTTCCGGATCGACACCGCCCGGCACGTGAACCCGGAATTCTGGCAAGCCTTCGTCCCGGCCATGATGGAACGGGCCAAGGCGCGCGGCATCCCCAATTTCCACATCTTCGGCGAGGTGTTCGATCCCGATCCGGGTATGCTCGCCCGCTTCACGAAGGTCGACCGCTATCCGGCCGTGCTCGATTTCGCCTTCCAGCAGACGGCGACCGACGTCGCCGCCCGCGGCGCTGCGCCGGACAAGCTGCTGCGGCTGTTCCAGATGGATACGGTCTACGAGGGCGGCGAGGCGACGGCCAAGACGCTGCCGACCTTCCTCGGCAATCACGACATGGGCCGGATCGGAATGATGGTCCGCCAGGCGAACCCGAACGCCTCCGAAGAGGAGGTGCTGAAGCGCGACATCCTCGCCCACGCGATGATGTTCTTCTCCCGCGGCACGCCGGTCGTCTATTATGGCGACGAGCAGGGCTTCACCGGCGACGGCGGCGATCAGGACGCGCGCGAGGACATGTTCCCGAGCAGGGTCGCCAGCTACAACGACAACCGGCTGATCGGGAGCGGCGCCAGCACCGCACAGTCGAACTTCGACACCGGCTCGCCCCTGTACCGCGCGATCGCGGAGATGGCGGCGCAGCGCAACGCGGACCCTGCGCTGCGCAGCGGCGACCAGATCGTCCGCGCGTCCAGCGACAAGCCGGGCCTCTTCGCCATCTCCCGCCGTGCGCCCTCGGGCGGCGGCGAGACGCTGGCGGTGTTCAACACCGGCACAACCCCGATCGCCGCACAGGTGCTGGTCGACAGCGGCTCAGCCCGCTGGACCAGCGTCCACGGCACCTGCGCCCCGGAGGCCACCGCCCCCGGCAGCTACCGGGTCGAAGTGTCGCCGCTCGGCTACATCCTCTGCAAGGCTTCACCGCGTTGAACCAGATCATCCTCGAGCGCCCCGGCGCGGCTGCGGCCGCCGCCCAGGACGAATGGTGGCGCGGCGCCGTCATCTACCAGATCTACCCGCGCAGCTTCGCCGATTCGAACGGCGATGGCATCGGCGACCTGCCCGGCATCACCGAGCGGCTCGACCATGTCGCCTCACTGGGGGTGGATGCGGTGTGGCTGTCGCCCTTCTTCACCTCCCCGATGAAGGATTTCGGCTACGACATCGCCGATTATTGCGGTGTCGACCCGATCTTCGGCACGCTCGCCGATTTCGACCGGCTGGTCGAGCGCGCCCACGCCCTCGGCCTCAAGGTGATCGTCGACCAGGTCTACGCCCACACCTCCGACCGCCACGCCTGGTTCCAGGAGAGCCGCCGCAGCCGCGACAATGCGAAAGCCGATTGGTACGTCTGGGCCGACGCGCGCCCCGACGGAACCCCGCCGACCAACTGGCTGTCGGTCTTCTACGGTCCCTGCTGGACCTGGGACGCGCGCCGCCGCCAATATTATCTGCACAACTTCCTCGCCGAACAGCCCAACCTCAACGTCCACAACCCCGAGGTGCAGCAGGCGCTGTGCGACACCGCCCGCTTCTGGCTGGAGCGCGGCGTCGACGGCTTTCGCCTGGACGCGATCAACTTCTCGATGCACGACCCGCTGCTGCGCGACAATCCGCCGGTCCCCGACGGGCTGGGGCCGAAGACGCGGCCCTTCGATTACCAGCATCATTTCCACAACCAGTCCCACCCGGACATCCCCCGCTTCCTTGAGCGCCTGCGCGGCGTGATCGACAGCTACGGCGCCAAGTTCACCGTCGCCGAGGTCGGCGGCGAGCAGGCCGACCGCGAGATGAAGCTGTTCACCCGGGGGCCGAGGCGGCTCGACAGCGCCTACGGCTTCAACTTCCTCTATGCCCAGGAACTGACGCCGGAGCTGATCCACGGCTCGATGGCGATCTGGCCCGGCGCGGCGGGGGAAGGGTGGCCGAGCTGGGCCTTCTCCAACCACGATGCACCCCGGGCGGTGTCCCGCTGGCTGGGCAGCCGCGACCGCGACGCCTTTGCGCGCCAGGCCTTGCTGCTGCTGATGTGCCTGCGCGGCAACATCTTCCTCTATCAGGGGGAAGAGCTTGGCCTGCCGCAGGCGGAGGTGCCGTTCGAACGGCTGCAGGATCCGGAAGCGATCGCCAACTGGCCCGACACCCAGGGCCGGGACGGCGCCCGGACGCCGATGCCTTGGCATAGCGGCGCGCCCCATGGCGGCTTCTCGGCGGCGGAGCCCTGGCTTCCCGTCGATCCGCTCCACCTCCCCCTCGCCGTCGACCGGCAGGAAGAGGATTCGGCCTCGGTGCTGAACCTCGCCCGGCGGCTGATCCGCTTCCGCAAGGGCCAGGCGGCGCTGCGGACCGGGATCATCCGCCCGGTGGAGGCGCCGGAGAACGTGCTCGCCTTCGAGCGCGGCGAGGGCGAGGATCGGCTGCTCTGCGTGTTCAACCTCGACGACACCGCCGTCCCGTGGAGCTTCGGCCCGGAATGGCGGATCGTCGAGCAGGTGGGGGAGCCGCTGCAGCCCCTTTCCGGGGCGGTCGCAACGCGCGCGCCGTGAGACCGGAGTCAGCCGCCGCAGGATTCTCGCACGATGAGCTCGGTCGGCAGCCGCTCGGATCGCATGTCCCCGCCGGCGCCGGTGTCGATCAGCTTCGAGATCAGCAGCCGCCCGGCGCGGGACGTGTCCTGCGAGATCGTCGTCACCGCCGGGCGGCTGTAGCGGGCGAACGGCACGTCGTCATAACCGACGACCGACACGTCCTCCGGCACGCGGAGCCCGGCATGGAGCAGCGAACGGATCGCGCCCAGCGCGATGAGGTCGCTGGCAGCGACGATGCCGTCGAACGGCTCGCGCCGTGCCAGCAGCGCGTCGACCGAGGCCTCGCCCGACTCGACGGTGAAATGGGCCGGGACCATCAGGTTCGGATCCTGCGGCAGGGCCGCCTCCTCAAGCGCATCCAGGTAGCCGCGCACGCGCTGCGCGACTTCGGGGGCTTCGGTGTCGCCGAGGAAGACGATGCGCCGCCGTCCGAGCCGGGCGAGATGGAGCGTGGCGCGGCGGCCGCCGGCAAGGTTGTCCGAGCCCACCGAGCAGTAATTCTGGTCCGGGAGCTGCGCGCCCCAGACGGCGAAGCGGGCGTCGCTCTCCGCGAGCCGGTTGAAGGCATGGTGGAGGGCGCTCTGGCCGAGGAAGATGGCGCCGTCGGCGCGGCTGGTCGCCATCGCCACCGAGAGGTCCTCGAAGCTGGCCGGCGCGAAGTGGCTGACGAGCAGGTCGCAGCCCCGCTCCCGCGCCGCGTCGCTGATTCCGGCGACAAGTTCGAGCACGAACGGATCATCAAGCTGCGTCTCCCGCCCTTGCGGCCGCGGCACCACGAGGGCGACGGTGCCGGTGGCGCCGATGGGACCGGCGGGCATGTAGCGGCGGAAGGGGTAATCATGCTCACGCGCCAGCTTCCAGATCAGCTGCTTCGTCCGGGTGTTGACCGCCGGACTGTCATTGAGCGCGCGCGATGCCGTGGATATGGAGACCCCCGCGAGAGCGGCGATGTCCTCCAGACGCGTCGCGCGCCTGTTCACGCTGCAAACTTTGCTGCAAATCTTGCCATGCGCGGAATAACGCAGCGATTCGGCTCCGTTGCAAGCCGGAATTTGGAAGGAAGATGATCATGATCGGACGGCTGCTGCTGCTCGTTGTCACTCTCTTCGCCGCCATGCCTGCCGCCGCGCAGGTCGCCCAGTCGGCGCCCGCCGCGCTGAACGCGGTCGGCATCGACTCCCCCGCCAAGGTGCTCCGCGTCGAAGTGTCGGTGACGCCCGACGGCCGGCCGCAATATGCCGTCTTCCGCCTCGGCCAGCCGATCATCGCGCCGTCGCGCCTCGGCTTCCTGTTCACCGACGCGCCCAAGATCGAGCGCAACCTGGCGATCGCGCGATCCTCCATCCGTAGCGCCGACGAGACTTGGGAGCAGCCGTGGGGCGAACGCCGCTACGTGCGCAACAATTACAACGAAGTGCGCGTCACCCTCTCCGAGAAGGTCGCTCCGGGCCGCCGCCTGGACGTCGTCTTCCGCGTCTACGACGACGGCGTCGGCTTCCGCTACGAGTTCCCCGACCAGGCGGCGCTGCGCGACGTCAACATCGCCGAGGAGCTGACGGAATTCGCGGTCGCCGACCCGGCGACCGCCTGGTGGATCCCCGCCTTCCAGTGGAACCGCGAGGAATATCTCTACAACCGCACCCCGGTGACGGAGGTCGGCATCGCCCAGACGCCGATGACGATCCGCACCGCCGGCGGCCTCCACATCGCCTTCCACGAGGCGGCGCTGATCGACTATTCCGGCATGAACCTCCAGAACGAGGGCCACGGCCGCTTCCGCGCCGTCCTCACCCCCTCCTCCGAAGGTCCCCGCGTCCACCGCACGGCGCCCTTCCACACCCCCTGGCGGACGATGCAGATCGCCGACAGCGCCGCGGGGCTGGTGATGAACGACCTCATCCTCAACCTCAACGAGCCGAACAAGCTCGGCGACGTCAGCTGGGTGCAGCCCTTCAAATATGTCGGCGTGTGGTGGGGCATGCACCTCGACCAGGCTACCTGGGGCCCCGGCCCGAAGCACGGCGCCACCACCGCCAACGTCAAACGCTATATCGATTTCGCCGCAAGGCACGGTTTCCGCGGCGTGCTCGTCGAAGGCTGGAACGAGGGCTGGAACGACGACTGGTTCGCCAACGGCAAGGATTTCAATTTCGCCAAGGCTTACCCGGACTTCGACATCGAGGAACTCGCCCGCTACGCAAAGACGAAGGGCGTGCGGCTGGTCGGCCACCACGAGACTGCGGGGAACATCGCCGTGTACGAGCCGCAGCTCGAGGCCGCGCTGGATCTCTACAAGCGCCTCGGCATCGATGCGGTGAAGACCGGCTACGTCGCCGACATGGGCGGCATCCAGGCCCGCGGGCCGGACGGGCGGATCCGCTACGAGTGGCACGAGGGGCAGGTGATGGCGCGCCACCACCTGAGAGTGGTCGAGGAAGCGGCGGAGCGGCACATCGCGATCAACGCGCACGAGCCGATCAAGGACACCGGGCTTCGCCGCACCTACCCGAACTGGGTCTCCCGCGAGGGCGCCCGCGGCATGGAGTACAACGCCTGGGGCTCGCCGCCGAACCCGCCGGAGCATGAGGTGAACCTCGTCTTCACCCGCATGCTCGCCGGGCCGATGGACTTCACCCCCGGCGTGCTCAGCCTCCAGGGCAAGGGCCAGCCGATTCAATCGACCCAGGCCAAGCAGCTCGCGCTCTACGTCGTCCTCTATTCGCCGATCCAGATGGCCGCCGACCTGCCCGAGAATTACGAGCAGAACCTGCGGCCCTTCCAGTTCATCAAGGACGTGCCGGTGGACTGGTCCGAGACGCGGGTGCTGAACGGCGAAGTGGGCGATTTCGTCACCATCGCCCGCAAGGACCGCAAGAACGACAACTGGTATCTCGGCGCGATTACCGACGAGCAGGGGCGCAACCTCAACGTCCCGCTCTCCTTCCTGACGCCGGGCAAGCGCTACCGGGCCCAGATCTACCGGGACGGGCCGAACGCCGACTATCGGACCAACGGCAAGGACATCGTCATCGAGGAGCGCAACGTCACCAGCGCGGACACGCTGACGCTGCGTCTGGCGCCGGGGGGCGGGCAGGCGATCCGTTTCGTGGCGGGAGGGCGATGAGGCTCCTCCTTGCGCTCCTCCTCGTCCTGATCCCCTCGCTCGCCGCCGCCGGCCCGTGGGGGCCGGGGCGGCTGGCGCATTATCCGAACTTCCCTTCGCGCTACGCCGATCCGCGCAACGTCACCGTCTGGCTGCCGGCCGACTACGACCCGAAGGGGGGAGCCTACGCGGTCCTCTACATGCACGATGGGCAGAACCTGTTCGATCCCCGCACCGGCTATGGCGGCAAGGAATGGGGCGTGGACGAGGCGGCGGCGAAGCTGCTCGGCGAAGGCGCGATGCGGCGGACGATCGTCGTCGGCATCTGGAACACGCCCAAGCGGCTGCGCGAATATGTGCCGGCCAAGGCCTTCGACCGGCTGCCGGCGCGCTACATGGAGAGGGTCCGCGGCCTCTACGGCGGCGACCCGCTGTCCGACGGCTACCTGAAGTTCATCGTCCGCGAGCTCAAGCCGTTCATCGACCGCCAGTACAACACCGCGCCCGACCGGCGGAACACCGCGATCATGGGCTCGAGCATGGGCGGGCTCATCTCGCTCTACGCCCTCACCGAATATCCGGATGTGTTCGGGCGCGCTGGCGCAGTCTCCACCCACTGGCCGCTGCTGCTGCCGCCCGAAGGGCAGGAGCTGTCCGACGAGGACGTGGACGCGGTCGCCACCGCCTTCGAGAGCTACCTGCGCCGCGCGCTGCCGCGGCCGGGGCGGCACCTTCTCTATTTCGACCACGGCAGCGAGACGCTCGACCGCCACTATGCCGCCTACCAGGGGCGCATCGACCGGCTGGTGGCGTCGCGAGGCTGGACATCGGGACGGGATTGGATAAGCCGCAACTTCCCTGGTGCAGCGCACAATGAAGATGCGTGGCGCGCAAGGGTCGACATCCCACTCCGCTTCCTCCTCCCGGCCGAAAGCCCGCACCGTTGATTCGCAAACCTTCCGAGACGCTGCTGCTGTTCGGCGCGACGGGCGACCTGTCGCAGCGCATGCTGCTGCCCTCGCTCTACGGCCTCGACGCGGACGGCCTCCTCCCGGCCGACCTGCGCATCGTCGCGACCGCGCGCAGCCCGTTCGACGACGCCGGCTTCCGGGAATGCGCGGCGGCCGCGCTCGACAAATATGTCGACGCCGAGCGGCGCAGCCCGGACAAGGTGGACCGCTTCCTCCAGCGCCTGACCTACGTCTCCCTCGACGCATCCGAACCGTCGCAATATCCCCGCTTGGCCGAAGCGGTGGGATCGACCGACGGCGGCCTCGCCATCTTCCTCTCCACGGCGCCCTCGCTGTTCGGGACGACCATCCAGGGGCTCGCCTCCTCCGGCCTCGCCTGCGGAACGGTGCGGCTTGCGCTGGAGAAGCCGCTCGGCACCGACCTCGCCTCCAGCCGCGGGATAAACGACGCCGTCGCCGCGGCCTTTCCCGAGGAGCGGACGTTCCGGATCGACCATTATCTCGGCAAGGAGACGGTGCAGAACCTCCTTGCGCTCCGCTTCGGCAACAGCCTGTTCGAGCCGCTTTGGAATTCCGGCGGCATCGAGCATGTCCAGATCACCGTAGCCGAAACGGTCGGCCTGGAAGGCCGCGCCGGCTATTACGAGAACAGCGGCGCGCTGCGCGACATGGTCCAGAACCACCTCCTCCAGCTCCTCGCTCTGGTGGCCATGGAGCCGCCCGCCAAGTTCGACGCCGGCGCGGTGCGCGACGAAAAGGTGAAGGTCCTTCGATCGCTTCGGCGGCTCGACCGGCAGAGCGTCGGCAGCTGCAGCGTGGTCGGACAGTACAAGGCCGGCGCCGTCGCCGGCGCGCCGGTGCCAGGCTATGCCGACGAGCTCGGCCGCGCCTCGGGCACGGAGACGTTCGTGGCGCTGAAGGCCCATGTCGACAACTGGCGCTGGAAGGGCGTCCCCTTCTACATCCGCACCGGCAAAAGGCTTCCCGCCCGCCGCTCGGAGATCTTCATCCAGTTCAAGGGCGTCCCCCACTCGATCTTCGCCGAGCGCGGCGCGACGGTGGAGCCCAACAAGCTGGTGATCCGCCTCCAGCCCGAGGAGAATATCAGCCTGCTGATGATGGCGAAGCAGCCCGGCCTCGACCGGGAGGGCATCCGGCTGCGCGAGGTCCCGCTCGACCTCGGCCTCAGCAACGCCTTTGCCGACAGCCGCCGCCGCATCGCTTACGAGCGTCTGATTCTCGACCTCATCGAGGGCGATCCGACCCTGTTCGTCCGCCGCGACGAGGTCGAGGCGCAGTGGGAGTGGATCGACGCCATTCGCGACGGCTGGGCGGCCAACAACACGGCCCCCAAGGAATATGCCGCCGGCACCTGGGGCCCCTCCGCCGCGATCGCGCTGACCGAACGCGACGGCGTCAGCTGGCACGAATAAGGTTCGAAGAGATGACCCTCCACCCCACCATCGCCGCCGTCACCGACCGCATTCTCGATCGGTCCCGCCTCGGCCGCGCCCGCTATCTCGCCCTGATGCAGGAACAGCGGGAGCGCGGCATCAGCCGAACCAGCATGAGCTGCGGCAACTTCGCTCATGGCTTCGCCGCGGCCGACGAGGACAAGCCGGCGATCCGCTCCAACCGCGCGATCAACATCGGCATCGTCACCGCCTATAACGACATGCTGTCGGCGCACGCCCCCTACGCCCGCTACCCCGAGCAGATGAAGATGTTCGCGCGCGAGGTGGGCGCCACCGCCCAGGTCGCCGGCGGCGTCCCGGCCATGTGCGACGGCGTCACGCAGGGCCAGGCGGGGATGGAGCTGTCGCTGTTCAGCCGCGACACCATCGCGCTCTCCACCGCGGTCGCGCTTAGCCACGGCATGTTCGAGGCGGCGGCCCTGCTCGGCATCTGCGACAAGATCGTGCCGGGCCTGCTCATCGGTGCCCTCCGGTTCGGGCACCTGCCGACCATCCTCGTCCCCGGCGGACCGATGCCGACCGGCCTCGCCAACAAGGAGAAGCAGCGCGTCCGCCAGCTCTACGCCGAGGGCAAGGCCAGCCGCGAGGAGCTGCTCGAGGCGGAGGCGGCGTCCTATCACGGACAGGGCACCTGCACCTTCTACGGCACCGCCAATTCGAACCAGATGATGATGGAGGTGATGGGCCTCCACATGCCGGGCGCGGCCTTCGTCAATCCCGGCACGAAGCTGCGCCAGGAGCTGACCCGCGCCGCCGTGCACCGGCTCGCGGAGATCGGCTGGAACGGCAACGACTACCGACCGCTCTCCGCCTGCGTGGACGAGAAGGCGATTGTCAACGCCGCGGTCGGGCTGCTCGCGACCGGCGGATCGACCAACCACGCCATCCACCTCCCGGCCATCGCGCGGGCTGCGGGGATCGTCATCGACTGGGAGGATCTCGACGCCCTCTCCGGCACGGTGCCGCTGATCGCCCGCGTCTATCCGAACGGCTCGGGCGACGTGAACCACTTCCAGGCCGCTGGCGGGATCGGCTTCGTCATCCGCACCCTGCTCGATAACGGGCTGCTCCACGGGGACATCATGACGGTCGCCGGCAACACCCTCGCCGACTACGGCCGCGATCCGGTGCTCGACGGCGAGACGCTGGTCTGGCGCGACGGGCCCGAGGCGCCGCTCGACGAGACCATGCTGCGTCCCGCCCACAACCCGTTCCAGCCCGACGGCGGCATGCGCCTTGTCCGCGGCAATCTCGGCCGCGCCACGTTCAAGACCAGCGCCGAGGACCGCTCCCGCTGGACGTTCGAGGCGCCGGCGCGGATCTTCTCCGACCAGGACGAGGTGCTCGCCGCCTTCAAGGCCGGCGAGCTTGCGCAGGACGTGGTGGTGGTCGTCCGCTTCCAGGGCCCGAAGGCGAACGGCATGCCCGAGCTCCACAAGCTCACCCCGGCGCTCGGCGTCCTGCAGGACCGCGGCTACCGCGTCGCGCTTGTCACCGACGGGCGGATGTCCGGTGCGTCCGGCAAGGTGCCCGCGGCCATCCACGTCTCGCCCGAGGCGCTGGGCGGGGGGCCGCTCGGCCGCCTGCGCGACGGCGACGTCGTCCGCCTCTCCGCCGACACCGGCGAGCTCACCGCTTTGGTCGATGCCGCCGAGTGGGAGGCCCGCCCCGACGCGCCGCCGCCGCGGCACCCGGTCGGCACCGGACGGGAGCTGTTCGCGTTGTTCCGGGGCGGCGCCGACGCCGCCGAGCGCGGCGCGTCCGCGATGCTGAATGCCATGGAGGAGGCTCTGTGACCGAGATCGTCGCCGTCGACATCGGCGGGACCCATGCCCGCTTCGCCATCGCCGAGGTGAAGGGCGGCCGCGTCGTCCGCCTCGATGACGAGATCACCCTCAAGGCCGCAGAGCATGCCAGCCTGCAGACCGCCTGGGAGGATTTCGGCGAGCAGCTCGGCCGCACCCTCCCGCCCGCCGCCGCCATCGCCATCGCGGGTCCCATCCAGGGCGACGTCCTGAAGCTGACCAACAACCCCTGGGTGATCCGACCCAAGCTGATCCCGGAGAAGCTCGGCGCCCGCCGCTACACGATCGTTAACGATTTCGGGGCCGTCGCCCACGCGGTGGCGCAGCTCGACTCCTCCCGCTTCACGCATCTGTGCGGCCCCGACCAGCCGCTGCCGGAGGAAGGGGTGATCAGCATCATCGGTCCCGGCACGGGCCTGGGCGTCGCCCAACTCCTCCGCCGCGGCGGCCACTATCACGTCATCGAGACCGAAGGCGGCCATATCGACTTCGCGCCGATCGACGCCCTCGAGGACCGCATCCTCACCCACTTGCGCAAGCATTACCGCCGCGTCTCCGTGGAGCGCGTGGCGTCCGGCCAGGGGCTCGGGAACCTCTACGAAGCGCTCGCCGCGATCGAGGACCGGCCGGTCAAGTTTCGCGACGGCAAGGAATTGTGGAAGTCCGCGATGAATGGGGAGGACAGCCTCGCCGCCGCCGCCTTCGACCGCTTCTGCTTCTCGCTCGGCGCCGTCGCAGGCGACATCGCGCTGGCGCAGGGCGCCAACGGGGTGGTGATCGGCGGCGGCCTCGGGCAGCGGCTGGTCGAGCACCTGCCCAAATCCGGCTTCCGCGACCGCTTCATCGCCAAGGGCCGCTTCGAGCGGCGGATGGACGATATGCCGGTCAAGATCATCACCCACCCGCAACCCGGCCTATTCGGCGCCGCCGCAGCGTTCGCGGCGGAGCATGGGGAGTGAGCGACATCGAGAACATCATACGCCTGTCGCCGGTGATCCCGGTGCTGGTGATCGACGATGCGGCGACGGCGCGGCTGATCGCCGAGGCGCTGGTCGAGGGGGGCCTGCGCGTCCTCGAAGTGACCTTGCGCACGCCGGCAGCCCTCGATGCGATCCGCGAGATGCGTCAGGTTAAAGGCGCGGTCGTCGGCGCCGGCACGGTGCTGAACCCGCGCCAGCTCGAGGAGAGCCTGTCGGCGGGCGCCGAGTTCATCGTCTCGCCGGGGCTGACCGAGACGCTCGGGCGCGCGGCGGTCGAGTCGGGCACTGCCTTCCTCCCTGGCGTCGCCAATGCCGGCGACATCATGCGCGGGCTCGAGCTCGGCCTCAGCCGGTTCAAATTCTTCCCGGCGGCGACCTCCGGCGGAATTCCGGCGCTGAAGGCGCTGGCGGGCCCCTTCGGTGACGTCCGCTTCTGCCCCACCGGCGGGATCACGCTCGCTAACGCGCCGGAGTGGCTGGCGCTCGATCCCGTCCTTTGCGTCGGCGGCACCTGGCTGGTCGGCAAGGGCCCCCCGGATCGCGCTGCGATCACGGAGGCCGCGCGAAAAGCGGCCGCGCTCCGGCAGTAGCTCACAGGGTCTCAAGAAGGATCGGGCGGAAAAGCCCTCTCCCCGGCGGGGAGAGGGTTGGGTGAGGGGGTCCGGCCTCGGCCGGTGAGCCTCAACCTCAGAACCCCCTCACCCCAGCCCTCTCCCCCCCCTGGGGAGAGGGAGCTACCCAGAATTCCGCAGCGCCGTGGCGATGGCGTTGATCGAGAGCTGGATCCCTTCGCGGATGCGGGGGTCGGTCTCGCCGGCGCGGTGGCGCTTGAGCAGCTCGATCTGGAGCAGGTTGAGCGGCTCGATATAGGGCAGGCGCAGGCGGATCGAGGCGTCGAGCGACGGCTTCCTTTCGAGCAGCCGGCCCTGCCCGGTCACTTCGAGCAGCGCATCGTGGGTCCGCTGCCAGCCGTTGCGGATGCGGCCGAACACCGCCGTCCGCAGCGCCTCGTCCTGGACCAGCTCCGAATAACGCGCGGCGATGCCGATGTCGGACTTCGCCAGCACCATCTCCAGATTTTCGAGCGTCGTGCGGAAGAAGGGCCACGCCTCCAGCATCTCGCGCAGCATCGCCTTGTCGTCGAAGCCGGACAGCGCCTGCCCCGCGCCGAACCAGCCGGGCAGCATCACCCGCGCCTGCGCCCAGCTGAACACCCACGGGATCGCCCGCAAATCCTCGATCCGGCCGGAAGTGGTGCGGCTGGCGGGGCGCGAGCCGATCTTCAAGTCGGCGATCTCCGCGATGGGGGTCATCTGCCGGAAGAAGGCAGGGAAGCCCTCCGTCTCGTAGACGAGGCCGCGATAGGCGCGGAAGGCGGCGGCCGAGATGTCGGCCATGGCGCCGTAGAAGCGCTCGCGCCGTCGCTCCGAGCGCTTTTCGAGGCTGGCGAGCACCGTCGCCGCGGCCATCGCCTCCAGGTTGGAGGCGGCGCTGTCGCGGCTGCCGTATTTGGCGTCGATCACCTCGCCCTGCTCGGTGATGCGGATGCGGCCCTGGACGGTGCCGCTCGGCTGGGCGCGGATGGCGGCGAAGCTCGAGCCGCCGCCCCGCCCGACCGCGCCGCCGCGGCCGTGGAAGAGCTGCATTGCAGCGCCCCGCTCCTCGAACACCTCGGCGAGAGCCCGGCTGGCCTGGTGCAGGCTCCACACGGAGGTGAGGTAGCCGCCGTCCTTGTTCGAGTCGGAATAGCCGAGCATCACCTCCTGATAGCGACGCGCCGCCGTCGGCCCCGCCACTTCTGGGAGGCGCAGCCACTCGGCCATGATCTCGGGGCCGCGCTCGAGGTCGCCGATCGTCTCGAACAGCGGCACCGCCATGATAGCCGCTTCGGGCGGGTCCCCGGGCCGCCACAGGCCGGCCTCCTTGAGGAGGATGTTGACCTCGAGGAGGTCCGAGACGCTGTCCGCCTTCGAGATGATGTAGGTGGTGATCGCGGCGGCGCCGTACTTCGCATGCGCCTCGGCGGCAGCGCGGACGATTTCCAGCTCCGACCGCGTCTCGTCTGAATAGGCCGCGTAAGGATTGCAGAGCAGCCGCCCGGCGGCGAGCTCCCGCCGCAGCAGGGCCACGCGTCCGGGCTCGCTCAGGCCGGCATAATCCTCCTCGACGCCGGCCACCCGCAGCAACTCGCCCACCACGCGCTCGTGCACGTCCGAATTCTGGCGAAGGTCCAGCGTCGCGAGGTGGAAGCCGAAAGTCTCCACCGCCCGGATCAGCCGCCCGAGCGGCCCCCGGCTGCCGAGCACGCCCCCGCCCTGCGCGGCCAGCGAGCGGGCGATGGCGCACAGGTCCGTGCGAAG